>CP019326.1:1270622-1588278 GCA_001971685.1 Halomonas sp. 1513 | reverse complement strand
AGCTTTCAATTTCTTTTAAAAATATTCTTTCAAAACTGGCATCTCTTCCTGTTTCTGACGCTCTATCGAGAAAAAGAATAAATACCTTATGGCCAGATTTAACCATTTCAATAGAAAGATCTTTTACATACACCTCAGCTCCTCCCGAAGCGGCTGAGGATATTATGTGCATAACTTTAATTTTTTCCATATAGACAACCAAGACCCTGTACAATGATTTCAAGCCCACTTTTCAAGAATAAATTATATCCCAATGCTCCTAAAAAAATACAAGTCAGTTATAATAAAACCTTATGCACAACCGAACACTTGAAGATGTAAATAAGAACGTGGAACAATTAATCCACCAAACAAGACATTAGGACATCCAAGCACAGTGGCCAAGTGTTATTCCAACGGTATTTTGAGCATTCCAGTAGTTTTTTCTACTGAAATTGGTGAAGATCGATCGTTATATTTATTTGACCTAAGGCTGCTGTATTAACCGATCATATAGTCAGTGATAGATTGCTTTGCCACCGCAATATTATTGAATAGAACTCGGGCTAGAGACAGATTAGTTGAGTACCTCGGTATAGTTTTCCAGCAGTGTTCGTCAGTCCAGCGCCTTTCGCGGCTATATATTCAGTGAGCCGGCGATTGTAATGACCCCCTGTAATGACCCCCTGGTTTCTGCACACCCTACGCAGCTAATGCCGAGTGTGCCCGGGGTGCCACATAGCCCAACGACTGATGTGGCCGCTCTTCGTTGTAGTATCGGATCCAGCGGCTGATGACCGCTCGGGCCTGGCCCTGCGAGTCGAACCGATGTTGCCAAATGTACTCTTCTTTCAAGGACCGGAAAAAGCGGTCAACGAGCCCGTTCTGCTCAGGCGTGTAGGGCGTCGTGAACTCTTGGGTGAATCCGTAGGCCTTCACCGTCCCCGTATAGTGTCGGCTGCTGAAGACGAGGCCATTATCGGAGCGAAGGGCCAACGGCTGATGAATACGGCCCAGTGCGACGAATCGATGCACCAGAGCCTCTTCCAGCGCCGCTTCAGCGGTCTTGCTGCTGCCGTTGTCCGATAATCGCCAGCCAAGGATCTCCCGCGTGCAGCAGTCGATGATCACCGCCAGGCTGGCCCTCCGATCCTTGCCGCACCACACATGCGTCAGATCGGTGGCCCAGCGCTCATCAGGCCGTGAGGCGATGGAGGGCAAGCTCTTGGCACGAGGTCGGAAACCCTGAGGCCGTTTGCGCACCTGCCAGCCTTTTAGTTGCAGGATGCGCTGGATTGGCTTGCGGTTCTCGCCCAGGATGCACGCCAGTCGGCGATAGCCATAGGTAGGGAACCGTTCCAGGGCCAGCTTAACCCTAATGGTCAGCTCGGTATTGATCACACGGCGCCGCGCTTTGGGGCGGTAATACAAGGTCCGCCGGGGAAGCCCCAGCCATCGGCAAAGCTTGACGAGCGATACCACGTGACCTTCCTCGGCCAGTTGCGCCTGCAGCGACCTCACGAGTTCTCGTCCTCGTCGAGCAGGCGCTTGAATTTTTTTAGTGTGTAGATCTGCAGGTGGGCCTCGCCCAGTGCCTCCTTGGTCTCCCGGAGCTCGGACTCGTACTGCTCACGGATATCCTTGGGGCGGGCTTTGAACCCCTTCTCCATGTTGCGCTGGGCCTCATCGATCCAGCCCTCGACCTCGGAGACAGTGAGATCGTACTGGCGAGCTACCTCAGCGACCGTGGTCTTGCCCTTGAAAATGTCCATGACCATGGCGGCCTTGCGCTTGGCGGTCCATCGCTTGATGGGGTTATCGTCACTCATCCTATCCTCCTGATGGCTGCACTATAGCCTGTGCAGCTCAGAAGGGGGTCACTTCAAAAGTTCATTATACACAGAAAGTATAGCCGAAGCATGCCCTTGTAACGAAAAGCTTCTTGCATAATTAATCAAATCTGAAGACTCAAAGTAGTTATTTTCAATTAACAAATTAATTCTCCCTACAAAGCTAGAAAAGTCATCATCATCAGAAATATAGCCATGAACACCGTTAGTCACAATTTCAGGAGCAGCTCCAGAGTTAGTTACAATTACTGGCTTGCCGGATGCAAAAGACTCTATAAATATACGTCCAAACGGCTCGTTTTTAGCCGGATGAATTAAAACATCCGAGGCAGATAGATAATCTTCGACATTTTTTACCCAACCAGGGAAATACACTTTACCGCGATTGGGGAAAGAAACAACAGAAAGCAACTCTTTTACTCTATCTTCGCTGAAATCGCCAAGCATTATTAATTTTATGTTGCTAAACTTATGCGACAACTCTTCAAGTGATTTTACTGACCATTCAGGACGTTTGCAGGGATCATCTCGGCCAACCTGAATTAACACAAAATCTTCAGGTAAAATACTTAATTCATTTCTTATTCTTGTTCTCGCCTCTTTAAAAGGATCTGAATGCACAACAACAGGGTTATAAACAACCTTCCCATTACTTTTTTCAAAACGGCAAGCAACGAAGTGTGATATAAATATTTTTTTTTGCGCTAATAAAGACCGTAAAAAATCAGCCTTGCTCTTTCTTGATCTTCTAACATGCCAGACACATGGTAAATTACTATACTTACAGGCTGCCCCCCAAGGCAAAATGCTTGAATCGTCATTGCAGTGTACGATGTCAAATTTATTATATTTTAAATATGCAGCTGCCTTTACCGAGAGTAAGAAGGATTTGAATATATTCTGAACAACACTCTTTTTTCCAGTTGATGGCTGAATACCTGGAAAGTCGACAATAACAACTTCGACACCCTGGTTCTTAAACAACTCTGAAGCGGGTCCATCCTCAGGAAATAAAGCAATCACTCTATGCCCGTTCACTTGCAAAGCATTCGCTAGTAATGAGGAGGAAACAAAAGACCCTCCCACTATCGAGCGTGTAAATGGCATTAGTATTTTAATAGTCTTGCAATTCATTTCTTGCATAGAGCTAAAGCCTATATGGAATATATGTTAATGTCAGACAAAACCCGGCCTGATTATTTCAATCATGAATACATAAACGAAGAATTAAATTAATACCAAGCCTAACACTACACTGGCTATTTTTTACGTTACAAATAGACATTCTGGACGTCGAAATAAAATGCTAGCAAACTAATTATAAATCAAAACTTATAAAAATGTTAAGCTATAATGGCATAAGCACAAAAGGCTGATAATCACAACAAAAATCACACTACGCTATATGTAAGGCAGTAAATTCTTCAGACAATATGTAAGTATTAACTGAAAAGCTTTTTTTTCATTTTTTGACAAAACGAATAAATCCTAGCCAGCGTTTTTCGCCAACCACCATGAGCATATAATAAAGACTCTCCCCCACCGTAAGTCCAAACATCCAATAAGGGTAACTTAGGGCACTCTAAGTAATCTTCTGCAAAAGGCAAGGAATTTAAATTCCTACTAAATAAAACCTCTAGCTTTTGGCTTTCGATATCAGTATATGGATAAAAGCCAGCTCTGCCAATTTTTTCAAAAAAAACCAATATGTAATTTTTTTTCTTCAACCTATACGCAACCGGAAGTGGAAGCCACATAATTAAAGGATAAATATAGATACCCATTTTAATACCCAAACTTTCAGCATGCCTTTCATTATTTTCCTCTCCATCAAGAATCACACCAGACAATGAAAAAAATCTATCGACGCTAAATAGACCAGTATCTGAAAAGAACTTAGTACCAGGGCAATTATCCATTTTTAAATAAGCAATATTGGATTTATCTACGCAAATATTTCTTAATAAATCTCGCCTCTTATGGGATTTTAAAAATGATAAAGATAGTTGCATGCTATTCTCATTTTTAAGAAAAAACCTTTCAAAGTTAGCGAAATCAAATTGAGTGAACTTACGGACTAACTGCATATCATCTTGTATAAAAATCACATATTCTATTCTATCATTTCTCGCATCATTAAAAGCTGCCATCATATTTTCATGAAGCCCGCCATTGATATCAAAGCTATCATATTTATCCGACTTCAAGATACGGCATTTATTTGAAACAAATTTCAAATACCGCAAAGTATCTGGATCTTCACTACAATCGTCAACTATTACGATTTCAGAATCACAGGAGTTTCTTAATAGCGAATCGACGCAATTCTTAAGGAACTCATATCTGTTGTAGGAGAAGACGTATATTCTAAGATTATTCATAAGTCAACTTTTATAAGATTTAAATGTTAATCTCTAGATGCCAGGTACTGGGTAATTGACTAGCACTTAGCCAGATAGCCAGATAGCCAGGCCGTTTGGCCCGCAAATTTATCGCTGCAATCTGCTCTGGTGTGTACCGTGTCGTGAACTCCTTAATAAGCCCGTAGGGCTTCACCATTACCGTAAAATGCCGGCTGATGAAGACAAGCCCATTATCTGATCTCAGCAATAAAAGCAGATAAATTCAACCCAATGTGGCGAATCAATGATTACCGCAAGGCTAGCCCGCTGATCCTTACCCCACCAGACTTGTGTCAGGCCTGTGGCCCTGCACTCATCAGGTCGTAAATCTACTAGGGTAAGTTCCTGGCGCGGGCCCGGAAGCATTGGGGCTGTTTGTGCACTTGCCAGACATTCAAGTGCAAGGTGCGCTGTATCGGCTTGCAATTCCCACCCAGCACCGACGCCACGAGATGATAACCGTAGTTGGGCAAGCGCTCCAGAGTATCTTTACCCTGCTGCCTAGGTCGGTATTGATCACGCGACATCGCAGCTTGGGTCGGTAATACGACGACTACCGGCAAAGCCCCAGCAACCAACAAAGCTTGAGCAGTGATACCACGTGTCCCTCCTCGACCGTTTCCGCCTACAGCGACCTTAAAAGTTCTCATCTAGCAGGCGACGCCACATTTTAATAGCGTAGATCTACAAGTGGGCCTCACCTAGTGCCACCTTGGTTGCCCACAACTCGGATTTGTACTGTTCGCAGATGTCCTTTGGGATAGCCTTGGCCCCATTCACCATGCTGCCCTGGACCTCGTAGATCCAGCCCTTGACCTCGGATACAGTGAGGCCGCACTGGTGAGTCACCTCAGCGATCGTAGTCTTGCTCTTGAAGGTATCCATGACTACTGCGGACTTGCGCTTGGTCATTGAGACCAGCATCCCTTGATGGGATTATCATCACTCATCCTGTCCCCCTAATGGCTGCACTATAGACTATAGCCTGTGCATCTTTGGAGGGGGTCACTTCAGTTGGGCAAGATCATACCCATATAGCTCATCTGATCATCAGTGCCCCTAAATGAGCCGATTTAATGTAGCATGAAAAAATTTATTATATTATTAATAACTGCACATTGTAGTGACTGAAATAACCATTCAGCGCCATTTATTTATCATCTCCTTTACTCACCTAAAGTTGGTATTTATAAAACGAGAATGGCTGATTACCATTTAACACCCTATCGAATATCTTTAGTGACTCACCAACAGTAAGATCTTTTTTGACTACAGCAGGCCAAGTTGCTACAGATTTTCTATTAACGACTTTCCTAATAAGAACTGTTACATACTTAACACCAAAAGCACTTAAACATGCAGCTCTATGCTCGCCACTAGAAATCACAACCGCATAATCATCACCATCAATCAACAAACACCCAGTCATTGGGTCAGAAGCACATACTGACTCTTTATAGCCTTTACTTTTCAATGAAATAATCAATTTAAAAATCCTATTAAATTCAAACAAACCTTTTTCAAGAGACACAGGACCTATCGCTAACCACCCACTATTTGCAGGTACGTTAAAGTGACTATGCTTACTCTCGAGTAAAGATATTTTATCGCGCTTTCTTCTTATCTTATTACCAAAACTTTTATCCCACGGAAAAGTAACACAAGATGCATCTAATGCACAGAGACGATCATTGTTAACGATTTTTAGACCAAGTAAATCTTTAGCTGAAGAGGGCTGAAAATTATTGTAGTAGTCTCTGAGTGGTGAAGTCTTATAGCTTTTACAATGACCTGCCATGATTTCCCTTGCAGTAATAGCGAAAGGGTGTGCCGTATCGACTCCGCAGGAAAAAGCCATTAGATTTAAAGATCTTATTTTATCAACGTCAACAGAGACTTTAACCATACATGAAGGCGCCCTAGTTGCAGCATCCAGAGGGCTAACAGGTAAGCTAGAAAAGTCAGCAATATACTCAGTATTACAGACATGGAGGATTTTATTTGTCACTTTTAAGAACAACTTTCTAGTAAGGAATGTAATAAAGCTACGTAAAGTGGAGAGAGTGGATATTTTAGCCATTTATTTCTCGTTTAAGACAATGCAAAAAGTCGTCTGCTTAGCTTAATTTCCGTTGTATTGAATAAAAACAAGGCTCATACCTTATAGTACTTGCTTAGCCTGATAATTACAATTCTCAACGGGCTCTAGATAAAGAGTGTGCTGTCATGATTTGTAAACATGCAACCTTGTTCCTGCTTCCTATTTTAATTGAATGCAAGTCAACACCTAACAAACTTTCTGTAAAGGACAGTGATTCCATAAAGTCTTTATGCAAATCACTTTCATTATAAGGAGATACAAGATAAGACCACGACCCTTGATATTTCAACCATTTCGGCTGGTATTTTCCTGGTACAATAACACCTAGCCTATTCGCAAACTTATTAAGCAAAGAAACACAGAATATCTTCCTTGAAAAACCAACTCCAACAGAAGAATACAAACTATTTTGTAGCTCATCTTTCTTGAGATGCAAGGGTATTTTAAAAGCAATTTCTACAAGCTTTCTAGACATGAAAGGTTCATAATGAGGACCATACCTACGAGCAGCGTGAAAATGTGCGGCACTTAAGATGCTTGTAAATGGGTAATTGTTTACCATATCATTCCTATGCTCAATACCTAAGCCAAGCATTGTACTCGCTTGATAATATCGGGTATTGATAGCATTTGCTATTTCTCCACTTAATGTTGCACCCATCTCATTAATAACCCAATCATAAGAAGTACTATTTATTTCTTTTCTTTTAATTGCTTGCAACCTTCTCTTATTATATATACTATTTCCACGTAAGAATGCATCACCCAAATATCCCCCTAAAATAAAAGGTGTATTTAGATGCTCACCAAGCACTCGGTTGTGGAAGTGTGCATCTCCCCACAAATTTTGAGTAGTAATGCCGACGGGACGTGATCTGTATAATTCAGAATAATGTGAGGGACTTCGCAATACTCCATTTAATTTTATCCCAATCTTTTTAGCAACCAGGGAGGTTATATAATAATCAATGTTCTTGACAGGATACAATGTCACAGCATCCAATCTCATGCAGCTTGAAGCTAGCTGAGAAATCATTCGTGTATCTTTTCCAGCAGAGAGTGTAGTAGCGCCACTTTCTCCCAACAATACAGCCATACCTCTAAAGAATAATTGCAGCTCTTCTTTTATCAAAGCTCCCCACTCTTCGGCACTGGTATCCTCGACACAGCTTGGCGGTACCCAAAGCTTTTCAAAAGCCAAATCAGGAAGAGTATACAATGCCCCCGGAGCTAGCTGAACAATCCCATCATAAAGGGTGTAAGGGTAATTTATACGCCCATTTACTACTAACTCTACACCCGAAATCTTATCAATAGGCGGCCCTAATATTGCTGCAATAATATCAGGACTAGATGACAGAAAAACAGCACCCTCGCTTATTGCTGAGTAGACTGGCACAGCTCCTAGTATATCTGTATATACTTCTGATTTTTTTATCTTTTTATTAATACAAACAATTGCAGCGGGATGTTCAGGAACCATAATATTCTTATTTTTACCGCCCTCACCCCATATATCAGCTATGCGTTTACTACGGCAGCTGCTCTGGACGGAGGAGCCAAGTTTTTTTGTTTCCCCTTTATCAATCAGAGGGTCACCTACGACAACACATATAAACTCTTCATCTTCGTAAGGATCAAGACCCGTGTAACAGCTTTTAACTGCAATTATCGCCCCCCACTCACCATGGCTAGAAAAAACTATACTTTCAGGGATATATCCTACGCTTAGGAAGCCTTTTTCAAGGGAAGCAATTTTTGATTTATCACTGCACCATATAAAATCCATTTTGCCCTCAGAGTACTATGTTAAATAAAGTTGTCATAAGAATATGGGCGACCTCAAGTTTAAGCGTAACCTTATTAAATAGCACTCGGACCAGCGATGGCTTTCTTGAGTACCTAAGCATAGACTTCCAGCGGTGTTCGTCTGTCCAGCGTCTTTCGCGGCCGTGTATTCAGTGAGCCGGCGATCGCAGGAGACCGTAGGTAGATGCACACCTAGTCCGGGATCTATTGCCGCCGATCCATAACACGGCTGCGGCGTCGCCGCTTACCTTTGCCTTATCGCAGACAGGTTATTAACTCCTTATTGAGCGAGCCACGGGCATGACGTATAGCACGCTATAAATAACTTCGTGTGAAACGCGGTGCTCAGAATTAATAGGAAACATGCGTTTCATGTGTGCGGGCTATATTGCGCAGCAAGTAGACCACCCGTCCTATCAGCTCGCTATCATGATGCAATTGGGGGCGACGCCAAGTCCTACAGTGGGCCAGCCGGGCTCGGTACCTGGCGAGACTGGCATCGTAGGCCTTATCAGACCTGATCGTGTGGCGTGCCAGATCCTTGAGATAGTGCTGAGAGCACGTCCCAGTTGCCGTGCAATGGTTCGAATCGAGTTGTGAGCCTACATCAGCATGATGCCGGCACTGTCTTCAGCGGTGAGGTGGCGATAGAAATGAGTTATGGTAATACCGTAACTGATGTGGCAGGTATTGAACTTCGTCTTTGAGACCACTGTTATACTACGAACGAACAATTTAACACATTTAGAATTTGATTTAGGAATGATCTGCCATGCGTTTGAATATGCTATTTCTCCCTTCAAGTTCGAAGAAAGTACCTTTATCAACTAGCTTTCCTTCGCTGATAAGGTATATGCAGTCACATTTTTTTACTGTGGCTAATCGATGGGCAATCATGATAATTGTCTTTTTTCCCGAGAAGTCGTGAATGGCGTCCATTACAAGCTTTTCAGTAATACCATCTAATGCACTGGTAGCTTCATCAAGCACCAGTACTGCCGCATCGTCATAGAGCGCACGAGCAATTCCTATCCGCTGACGCTGCCCACCTGAAAGCTGAATACCGCGTTCTCCTACGCGAGTCGCCAATCCGTCAGAAAGCCGCTCAATCAGTTCATCCAAGCGGGCCATATGTGCTGCGTGCATGACACGTTCATCATCGATTTCATCAGGAGGTATGCCAAAGGCAATATTTTCACGAATACTGGCATCGGAGAGAAAGATTGCTTGTGATACAAACCCAACACTGTTCTGCCAAGCCCGCATGTTCTCGTCTGTCAACGTTTCGCCGTCGATCATAAGTCTGCCCTTCTGAGGTACTATCAACCCTAGGAGCACGTCAATGGCTGTAGACTTACCAGAACCAGAAGCGCCCACTAAGCCAATTAGTTCATCGCATGGTATCTCCATTGTTAAACCGTCCAACGCTTTGACATCCTTGTCAGGATAGCTGAAGTGAATGTCATCCAGGGTGATAGCTTGCTTTGGCGAAAGCTTGCCTAATTCCATCGCAGACTGGCCACGGACAGCATTCTGACTGGCCACTAAGTCATCCTCCATCACATCAAATGAAGAAATATTACCTTTTATTTTCGCAAGACTAGCGTAAACCTGCTGAAAAGCGGGTAGTAACTTGAAACCTGCCAAAGCATAAATAGAAAGAACCGGAAGAATGTTACCTAAATCCCCCTCATGTGCTGCTAATAAGTATAACACTAGAGAAATCACTGCACCGAAAGCTAATAATTCCATAGCATACCTTGGTACCTGAGAGAGCCCGCTTGTCATCCCTTTCGCCAGTCCCATTTTTTTGCTGGCCACTTCAAAACGTCGGTTAAAATCCGCCTGTCGACCCAGTAACAAGGTGTCTTTTATGCCACCAAACCCTTCATTCATAAGCTTGAATCGCATGCGGTTAGTTGAAGAAACAGTTTTACCATTGTTCGTTAATCTCCTACGTACTGTGCGGAAAAGCCCCCAATATGCTGTAGCGAAAAGCACAAGGCCAATCAAAGCCACTACTGGATTGAAAATGAAAATAGTCGTGGCCATGACCAACACAAGCACTCCCTTAGCATTCATCTTCATTAACGGCTGAATAATATTGTCTGTTACCCTCGTGGTCTCCTGAGCAATCTTGTTGATCAGCTGGCTGCTACTGCCGCTTGCGTGAAATAGCCACGGCTGCTGCATATAATGTTCGAAAAGACGAACAGACAACTCTGCTCCAACCTGCTGCGCGTAGAGTGCTAGCTGCCATGTTACATAGATAGATATCGCGGCGGCACCCGCGAGAGCGATCAGAACAGCCACCCCCAGCCAGAAGAGAAATTTTTGTGGTGTTTCCAAGCCACTTATATGGTAAAGCTGCGCGAGTGTACCCTCACCTTCCAGCCTGCCCATATCTCCAACTACAGCCATGAATGGACCAATCGCCACAACGCCCGCCACTTCGGCGAAGGCCATGATCACAACAAGCACTTGAAGCCTAAGGAGCCTCTTGCGCTGCTCTTTGTTCAGTAACTTCCAAAGTTGACGGACACGTCTAAACATACGAAATCCTATTATGGTCGGGTCACGAGTAATTGACCACCCGTTTGGTAAATAGCTCTGGCCGCTTAGCCTGCCACTCTTTTATCGCCGTGATCGGCGATTGACGTTGTAGCGCCTTCTGCGGAATATGGTGATTATACAGCCAGCAGCACTGCTTGAGCGTCTGCTCCAGGTCTTCACCAGAAGTATAGCGTCGAGTTGCCATGACATCGCTGATTCGGCCATTGAGGCTTTCAACTATGCCGTTTGTTTGTGGGCTTTCGAGCTTGATAAGGCGGTGCTCGATGCCGAGGGCCAGGTACTCCTGATCGAAGGGATTGCGCCCAGTGGGCTTGCGCTCACCTGCTTGAGTGAAGCGATCTATAAACGACTTTACATTGTAAGTAAGCAACGTATGGATCTTGAAGGAAGTCTTCTTCGCCACCTGCTTCATAAACGACCGAGCATCCTTCGCAGACTAGCTGTTCCGGACCTCCAAGTGACCCCAGCGTGTCGCACGGTCGATGGCAACGAACAGGTAGTGCATCTGCTGCTCATCGGGCATTTCGGGCAGGTGTTTGATATTGATGCGCACATAGCCCGGCTCGTAGTCCGGCACGGTTCTTCGGTGTTGTTGTGGCCTGCTTACGCAGCTTGAAGTCCATGAACCTGCTCCCGGATGAGTTGCTAAGAAGCTCCCTTGCGGCTAGCAGAGTATAACTGCTATAGGCGATATGATAATCCGTGACACCACAGTTACAGTTTAAAGAAAAGTTTTTCCAAATGAATTAATAGTCAGAAAGTTCACAACCTTTAAAGAACCACTGACTAGTAAGTAAATCCTTTTTTGTTCATGTGTGCTGGCTAGAACATGTTGCGCCCATCAAACACCATTGGCTCACTGGGCTGAAATTTGATGAGCTCCAAGTCAGGTGCGCGAAAGCTCTGCCACTCGGTGACAATGGCCAGCGCATCGGCGCCCTTCAGAGCCGCTTCCTTGGTGCCACACAGCGTCAGGTCGTCGCGCGGCCCAAAGAGACGCTGCGTCTCTTCCATGGCTTCAGGATCGTATGCCTGGACCTTGGCACCGGCCTTCCATAGGGCTTCCATCAGCACGCGGCTTGGTGCCTCGCGCATATCATCGGTGTTCGGCTTGAAAGACAGGCCCCACACGGCAAAGGTCTTGTCGCCGAGCTCGCCGTTGAAGTGTCGGTCGATCTTCGCGAAGAGCGTAGTCTTCTGATCCTGATTACGGGCCTCTACGGCTTTGAGCACCTTGGCATCGAAGTCGATGTCTCCGGCAGTACGAATCAGTGCCTGTACGTCCTTGGGGAAGCATGAGCCTCCATAGCTCACCCCGGGGTAGATGAAGTGATAACCGATGCGCGGGTCGGAGCCAATACCCCGGCGAACCATCTCGATATCGGCCCCAAGCCGCTCAGCCAGGTTGGCCATCTCATTCATGAAGCTGATCTTGGTGGCGAGCATGCAGTTGGCGGCATACTTGGTAAGCTCCGCGCTGCGCACATCCATGACGATGATCTTGTCGTGGTTGCGATTGAACGGCGCATAAAGCTCGCGCATCACGTCGATGGTGGATGCGTCCTCGGTGCCGATGATGATTCGGTCGGGTTTCTGACAGTCGGCGACGGCGCTGCCCTCTTTGAGAAACCCCGGGTTGGAGACGACTTCGAATCCGAGGTCACTTCGATCACGCTTGGCGAGCACCTCCGCGACCTTGGCTTTCACCTTGTCGGCGGTACCCACGGGCACCGTCGACTTGTCGATAATGATCAGGTCGCGCTGCATGTGTTCGGCAATGGTTGCTGCTACTGCGAGTACGTACTGGAGATCGGCAGCGCCATCTTCGTCAGGAGGCGTACCGACGGCAATGAACTGCACCTGGCCGTGCTTGACCCCCGCCTCGGCATCTGTGGTCAACTCTAGCCGGCCCGCGGCATAGTTCTCGCGCACCAGCGGTTCCAGCCCCGGCTCATAGATCGGGATCTGGCCTTGGATCAGCCGCTCGACCTTCTCGGCATCCACATCGACGCACACCACATGGTGGCCCACATCGGCCAGGATGACTCCCTGTACAAGGCCGACATACCCCGTTCCAAACACCGTAACGTTCATGCTCGTTGATTCCTTGTGTCTCTCACTAAAGCGAAGATCCAGTGGTCTGCCGAGCTGAAGCTCACACCTGATAGAAGTCGCGATACCAGGCCACGAAGTTCGCCACCCCTTCCGCCACGGGCGTTGCAGGCTTGTAATCGACCGCCATCTCGAGTTCGCTGCTGTCGGCGTAGGTATCGGGCACATCCCCCAGTTGCAGGGGCAGCAAGTCGCGCTTGGCCGGCTTGTCCAGTGCCGCTTCGATCGCCTCGATATATGCACTCAGCTTCACTGGATCGTTGTTGCCGATGTTGAATAACCGATACGGCGCATTGCTGGTCGCGGGGTCCGGCTGGCTGCTGTCCCAGTCGGGGTTGGGCTCGGCGATCTGGTCGCTGGCGCGAATCACTCCCTCGACGATGTCGTCCACGTAAGTAAAGTCGCGGGTGTGGTTGCCATGGTTGAACACCGGGATCGGCTCGTCGGCCAGGATGTTCTTGGTGAACTTGAACAGCGCCATGTCCGGCCGGCCCCAGGGTCCATATACCGTGAAGAAGCGCAGCCCGGTGGTAGGCAAACCGAACAGATGACTATAGCTGTGCGCCATCATCTCGTTGGCTTTCTTGGTCGCAGCATAGAACTGCAGGGGGTGGTTGGCACCGTCATGCTCGGAAAACGGCATCCTGGTGTTGGCGCCGTAGACACTGCTGGTGCTGGCATAGGTGAGGTGTTCCACCTTGGCATAGCGGCAAGCCTCCAGAATATTGGTGAAGGCCACCACGTTACTCTCTACATAGCTGTGGGGATTTTCCAAGGAGTAGCGCACTCCCGCCTGTGCGGCCAGGTGGATCACGCGATCGATTGCGTGATCCTTGAAGCAGGCGTCAACCGCTTGCTGGTTGGCAAGGTTATCGCGCACGAAATGATAGTCGCTTGCGGTGCGTGCGGCAGTTTCCTCGAGTATCGCTAGCCGCGCCTCCTTGATATTTGGGTCATAGTAGTCATTGACGCTATCGAACCCCACTACGCTATCGCCACGCTCGAGCAGGCGCTTGACGGTATGGAAACCGATGAAACCGGCACTACCCGTTACGAGTACTTTCATGAGTTCACTGCCTGAATATTAGTTAACGATAATTATAGAAGTAATAGCCATAATGCCCCGAGGCCGTCGATGCCTTGCGCTCCATGGCATTCAAGATGGCTCCCTGTACTATCACTCCAGTCCCTTCCAGACGCCGCTTGGCCGCCATGATCTCGCGCACCGGGTTAGTCTCGAAGCGGGCCACCAGCAGTGTGGTATCGCACTGCTTGCCGACCACGCTGGCATCGGTTACGGCAAGTACCGGTGGGGTATCAACGATGATCAAGTCGAACTGCTGGCTGAGGGTTTGCATTGCCTCGGCGAAGCGCGGCTGCATGAGCAGTTCCGAAGGATTGGGCGGCGCAGTGCCCCGCGTTACCACCCTGTAGTTATCCATGCCGGTAGGCTGGATGATGTCATCCAGCGGTATCTGCCCGGCCAGGAAGTCCGCCAGGCCGTTCTCACTTTTCTTGCCGAAGGCGTGGTGAATGTGGCCTTTGCGCAGGTCGGCATCGATGATCAGCACCCGCTTGCCCGCCTGAGCGGTAACGGCCCCCAGGTTGATACTGACGAAGCTCTTGCCAACCCCGGGGCTTGGGCCGGTGATCATCAGGCGATTATTACGCCCTTCGAGCATGGCAAAGTGCAGACTGGTTCGCAGGCCGCGTAGTGCTTCCAATGCCAGGTCGGAGGGCTCACGATCCGCCAGCACCCCCACCACGATATCCTGAGCGGGCTTGCGGCGGTTACGCTTGACCCGACGGGCCAGCTTGTTCTGCGCCGTCGAGAGCGGAATGGTGGCATATACCGGCAGGCCGGCAGACTCGATCTGCTCAGGAGAGTCCACGCCACGGCGCAGCAGCTCGCGCAGCAGGACACCGCCTACCACCAGAATCAGGCCAAGCAGCGTCGCCAATACGGTGGTTTGGGTCTTGTTCGGCGACACCTGCCCGGAAATAGCGGCACGGTCGATGATGCGAATATTACCGATCGTGCCGGCCCTAGCGACCTGCAGCTCCTGCATCTTGTTGAGCACATTGACGTAAATCGCTTGAGTCACCTCAACATCGCGAGTGCGTCGCACGACTTCCTGCTGGGCGGCCGGTAGCTCATTGACGCGAGCATTGAGCTCGACGCGATCCCGTTCGATCTGACTCTTCTGCCGCAAAAGCGCCTGGTAGCTAGGGTGACTAGGGGTGTAACGCTGCGCCAGCTCGGCTTCCTGAAACTCGAGCTCGTTGAGACGCGTATCGAGCTCGATGTAGCGCTGAATCGCCGCTTGGGCTTCGCTACTCAGGTCTACGCTATCCAGGTTCGCCCGGTACTCGTTGAGGCTCTGCTCGGCGCCTACCAGTTGCTCGCGCAGTTCCGGGGCCTGCTGCTCAAGAAATTCCAAGCTCTGCTGGGCCTGTGCAGACTGGCGCTCGACGTTCTGGGTCAGGAAGGTTTCTGCGACGGCATCGAGTGTGCGAGTGATCTCTTGAGTATCCGGGCCGACCATGGTCATGCGTAGCATGCCAGTCGGCGTGCCCCGCCCTCCTGCCTCGATGACCTGCAGACGGCCGCCGATGGAGCCGATGGCAGAGTTGCGATGCTGCCTCAGCAGTTGAAAGCGTGCACCGACGGCGGCATCGAAAGCGTCGATGGTCAATTCCAGATCGCCATCCAGGAAGACCGTTGGCTCGCCAATGTCACCATTGCCGACTGCCTCCCCGTTGACCAGCACCCGATAGCGGTCGTCGATGATCCGCTCGACCAGAATCTGCTGCCCCCGGCGCCGTTCGGCCAACTCGAAGCGCGGCACATCAATACTTTCGTTACCCCATATGTGTGGCTGTCCTTCCATGAAAGGTGGGCGTGGAACATTGCGACGCAACACAAAATTGCCGATGACCGGCACTTCGACTGGACGAATAATAACATCCTGGCCAAGCCGGTCCACGACTTGCCCGAGCACCATGCGCGACTGCAATATTTCCAGCTCGGCCGGCGTGTTCAGCCCTTCCATACCAATGATGTTGGCCACGTCACCTAACGGACTCACGCTCGAACGCCGCTCGACCTGAACCAGTGCATCCGATTGGTAAATCGGCGTTGCTAGCATGCCATGAATGATACCGACTGCAGCAAACAAGCCGGTGATGAAAATGATCAACCACTTATGATCGAATAGGACACCGATCATACGGCCTAGGTCGATAGTTTCCTCGGGTGGGGCTTGGGTCACAGATTTATCAGCCATTGGGGTCTACTTCGAAGAGTGAAAAGGAGAATATTGGGCGTCGCTATTCATAACCTTGATGCCCATCCCTCTGTTGCATTAGCCAAAAGTTGGTGAACATGTACGAAGACGTCCCGGCTCTTGCGGTAGGGGTCGGAAATATCTCGCCCTTTACCATCGTCGAGCCACTGCCCAAGGCGCATGGTCTTTCCCAGCATCTCTGGCCAGCGGCTGCCAAGTTCACGCCGTTGGCCATCGCTCATGACCAGGATCAGATCTGCGTCAGTCAGCATCCGGCCCTCTAGCTGGCGTGCTCGATGGGTTTTAAGGTCAAGTCCATCGGCCTGTGCTAGCTGCAAGGCAGTGGACTCCACTCCTTGACCTACCATCGCCCCTAGCCCCGCGGATTCCACTTGAAGCTCGGGACGCTGTCGGCGCAGCATTGCCGCAGCCACCGGGCTGCGACAGATGTTGCCGGTGCACACCACCAGTACGTGGCTAAACATGCTTAGAGCACGTCTCCCAGGTTTCGACTGGAGCTACCGATATCCCCCGGCAACCCGATGGAGGGCAGCAGCAGACTGATCACGCGGTTCCAGCGCGCTAGCGGCGCCGTGGTAACGTAGACGATATCGCGGGGCTCGAGCGGGAAGCCTCCGGCTAACGCGAAGGCAGTGGCGTCGTTTATATCGAGCTGATAGACCGTGGCCAGTTTTTCACTGGCCTCGGGCTGGCGGCGCAGCACGAAAATACCCGACGCATCGGCAGTGTCTTCGTTGATGCCACCCGCGCGTGAGATCGCGTCTGAAAGCGACAGTCGCTCGCGGTTCATTGGCAAGTTACCCGGCGAGCGTAATTGCCCCATCATGGCAATGCCCTGATTCTCCGCAGTGGGTACATGAATGATATCGCCATCTCTCAACAGCCGATTCTGGCGCTGATCTCCCTCGCTGAGTAGAGCATAAAGCGACAGCCGCTCTTCCTGGCCATCGCGGATGAAGGTGAGGTCGTGCCAGAAGGCATCTGCCGTAGGCCCACCAACCTCGCTGATGGCATCGATGATGGTCATGGGTACGTTGGTGATCGGCACGACACCGGGGCCACCTACCGCCCCCGTGACATAGACTTTCTGCGAGTTGAAGGCCGCCACGAAGACATCGATCTGCGGCTCGGTGAGGAACTGGGAGAGCCCGCGAGTCAACTGCAGGCGAATCTCATCGGAGGTTTTGCCTGCCACATTGATCCGCCCCAGGAAAGGGTAAAAGATGGTGCCATCACCACGCACCTGATTACCGGCCTCTGCCGCGCTGCGCTCGGCCCCCGCGGGTATCGTCAACTCGGGATGGTCATACACCACGATGCTGAGTACATCGCCAGGGCCAACCTTGTACTCGTAGTCGGATAATTGGCCGCGCAGTTCGTCTGGCACAGGGCTGACACGCCGCTCCGCTTGCTCAAGTGCACCGATCAACTGTGGTGTTATCGGTTGAACGTCGACGAGGTGAGAGAGCTCTGGCGCATCCCCCGTGTCATAGTTCATATGCCCACCGGGAGCGATGGCGCAGCCCCCTAGTGTAAGTAGCGCGAATAACGTCATGATATAGCGTGGAGCGATTAGAGTACGCATTGGCCGTTCCCCCGATGCATTTGCATTGTCATTTTGAGCCCGATCCCTGGCGACTTCGTCCAGGCACGCTACCGCCCCGGAGTGTACGGCGCATCTCCGAGGCCAGCAGCGTTGGTACGCTTGCACATACTGGTTGTCTGAATTGCCAACAGCCGACTCACGAAGAGCCCTGTGGCAACATCGACTGTCTATTCAATATGTATCCGGAGCCTGTCATTTCTCGAAGCCAATATGGCGACGATCGTCTATCGTCCTGACAGCCACCGAATAATCTGTATATTTCTAATTACTTCCTGAAGGTACCTTGTGGCGCCAACATCGATGCTTCATGACCATTACACCGGTATTAGCGGTCTTCTGGAGAATGACACGCAGCACTCTGGCGACACTGCTTTTTTGTTGACGCTACGTTTGCCATAGGCTCATCTAGCTCTCAGGGTTTGCCAGCCAGTGGGAATATCGGCCATTGATCCAACCGTGTTATAACCAGGCATGTAATTGCGAGTTAGCGCTGCGCTTGCTTTTGATGCATCGCTGGGTGTTTTTGCAGCGTGATCGATGATGTCGCTCTGGGGGTGGTACTCCGTGGGTGCCTCCATTAATACCTGGCGCACGCCATCGCCATCTAGACAAATGCAAGCGTCATGTAGCGAGAGTAGAATCGGCTCTAACTCCTCCCAACCAAGTAACGCCTCATTGGCGGTCATGATGCGCGGGTGACTGGTCTTGCCCACGGCCTCTGTAACCAGCAACTCTTCATAGAGCTTTTCACCAGGCCGCAGTCCGGTAAAAATGATTGAGATATCCCCCTTATGACTACTCTCTGCCAACCCGTCGTATTGATCAGGTTTCGTTCTAGAAGACTTGGAACACGGAGGTCCGCTCGACTGTGGGAAAAAAGGCTCAAGGCCAGTCAAGCGCACCATGCGAATCGCCAATTCGGCAATGCGTACCGGTTTTCCCATGTCCAGAACAAAAACATCCCCACCCTTGGCCATCCCACCCGCTTGTATCACCAACTGTGCTGCTTCAGGGATGGTCATGAAATAACGGGTAATCTCAGGATGAGTGACGGTAATCGGTCCGCCAGTTTCGATTTGCTTGCGAAACAGCGGCACCACAGAGCCGGAAGAGCCAAGCACGTTGCCAAACCGCACCATCGTGAAGCGCGTCGTCTGCCTTGACGCAGCCATCGCCTGGCATACCAGTTCTGCCATGCGCTTACTGGCCCCCATCACATTGGTCGGCCGGACTGCCTTGTCGGTAGACACCAGCACCATGTCGTCGACCTCCGCCGCACGCGCTGCCTTGGCCACTGCCAGCGTCCCAAAGACGTTGTTTAGCACGCCTTCACATGGGTTGTACTCGACCATTGGCACGTGCTTGTACGCAGCGGCGTGATAGATAGTGCGTACGCCAAACGTCACCAAGAGCTGCTCGATATGCTCTCCATCGCGCACTGAGGCGAGGATCGGGACGACACTGGACCTCAGCGATTCCGCCTGCGAGATACGCTTGAGATCCAGCTCTATGCGGTAGAGGGAGTACTCGGACACATCCACCAGCAGCAGCTTGCTAGGATGTTGGCGCAAGATCTGACGGCATAACTCACTGCCAATCGAGCCACCCGCCCCGGTCACCATCACGACTTTGTCGGTGATATTGGCCCCCATCAGCGACGGCACGGGTGGCACCGGATCACGACCCAGCAGGTCTTCTACCGCGACGTCGCGCAGTTCATTGAATTTGGCCTTGCCGGAAACGACATCTGCCATGTCAGGGATGGTCTGAACAGGAATCGAGAGCGGCTCAATCGACTCGATGATTTGCTGGCGGCGGGTACGCGTGGCTTCGGGTACGGCGAGCAGGAGTTTCTCGACACCGTAATTATCGATGATGCGGGTGGTGTCATCCGGAGAATACACCCGCAGTCCTTCGACATGAGTGCCTTGCAGTTTAGGCGCAAAGTCGACGAAACCCACCGGCTCATAGTTTCGACCATGGCGCAGCGACATCGCCAACTGACGACCAGCGGCACCGGCCCCATAGATAAGTACACGCGTCTTGAGACGCAGCTGTCCGCGCTGGTAGAGCAAGCGCAGCGCAAGGCGCACCCCGCCGATGGTCATTAGTGCCAGCATAATATAAATAAAGGGCACAGAGCGCGGCACCGGCAGGTTGAAGACACTACTCACAACACCCAGCGTCAAGGCAGACCCCATAACGCCGGCCATTACCGCTTGGAAGGCCTTGAGCCCCATATAACGAATAATGGCACGGTAAAAACCTAACCTCATAAATATGACTAAGCTAACAGGCACCACCACAGGCAACGCCATCCACACCGCCGGATCAGAAAGAAAGCGTATGGAGTCCAGCCGTAACAGCATTGCAGTAAAGAAGCTGGCCACGATTAGAAAAGAATCGGCCAGAAGCTGGATAGCCTGCTTACTACGCCGAGGTAGGCTGAACAGCTTTTTTAGTAGTTGTGCCATTTTGTGTCCCTTTGCTGAACCAAACCAGCACCAGGCTCATCCCTGAGCCGCTTGAGGCGCCGGCCCCATCAACGTAACAATTGACAACCATAAGTAACATTAAGTATCGAAGACTGCCAGCCGAGCACAACCTTAATAAAGTAATGCCGAGTCTCTTAACAAACTCATCACGAGAGAAAATTCAGATGACGACTAATCATGACTGAACACTTGAACGTTACATTACGTAACAAGGCAGGGTTAGTAAAGCCTTAATAAAATAATCTTACTGGCTTAGAAAACTAATCATCCTACTACGCCTAAGCGATTCACTAGTCGATTCGCGACGCTGGTCAACGGCCACTAACCTCCATTAATCCCAGGGCGCGCGAGCTTGATATACAAGGTAAGTACATTTACTTAGAAAACTAAGCGGCCATACTATGACCCAGCCAACCCCCTGGACACTTTCGGGTTTTGAATGACAAGCGAAGTGCCACATTGAGTCTCGGCCGTGAGTAAGCGCAACCTTAATACTTTACTGTCGGCCCCCTTAGAAAACCGCTTACCACGTTCGACTCAGGCGGCGCCTGACCATCGGCGACTCCTGGGCAGGTAAGCACCGGGCGCAGCGTGGCCGCAGACAGCCTAGTGCGGTATGCTAGCCGGCGTCGTTGCATGCCAAGCCATGAACAGTTAACGCCAACGTAGACCAAGGTATAGCGCGCTCTAGGCCAACCGACCCGGCGGCGGATACATTCTGTTACACTAGACACAAGGTACCTGTTGAGACCGATGGACGCACAGTACACGCCCTTTGAGATCGAACGCGACGCCCAGCAGTACTGGGACAAGAACCAGTGCTTCAAGGCGGTAGAAGATGCCAACCGCGAGAAATTCTACTGCCTGTCGATGTTCCCCTACCCCAGCGGCAAGCTGCACATGGGGCATGTGCGCAACTACACCATCGGCGACGTGGTCTCGCGCTTCCAGCGCATGCAGGGCAAGAACGTCATGCAGCCGATGGGCTGGGACGCCTTCGGCATGCCGGCGGAGAACGCCGCGATCAAGAATCAGGTGCCGCCCGCCGAGTGGACCTACGCCAACATCGACTACATGCGTAACCAGCTCAAGGCGCTGGGCTTCGCCTACGACTGGAACCGAGAGTTCGCCACCTGCGACAGCGACTACTACCGCTGGGAGCAGTGGTTCTTCACCAAGCTGCTCGACAAGGGGCTGGTCTATAAGAAGATGTCGACGGTCAACTGGGATCCGGTCGACCAGACCGTGCTGGCCAACGAGCAGGTGATCGACGGCTGCGGCTGGCGCTCCGGCGCGCCGGTCGAGCGCAAGGAGATCCCGCTGTGGTTCCTCAAGATCACCGACTACGCCGATGAGCTGCTCGCCGACCTCGACAAGGTCGAGTGGCCCGAGCAGGTCAAGACCATGCAGCGCAACTGGATCGGCAAGTCGCGCGGCGTCGAGATGTCCTTCGACATCAAACGGGCCGATGGCAGCCCGGACGAACCGGTCAGCGTCTACACCACCCGCCCCGACACCCTGATGGGCGTGACCTACCTGGCCGTGGCCGCCGGCCACCCGCTGGCCAAGGCCGCCTCGGCGGACAATGCCGAGCTGGCGGCGTTCTGCGAGGAGTGCGCCCAGGGCGGCACCTCGGAGGCCGCGCTGGCCACCAAGGACAAGAAAGGCATGCCCACCGGGCATGTCGCCGTGCACCCGCTGAGCGGCCGCGAAGTGCCGGTCTATGTGGCCAACTTCGTGCTCATGGAGTTCGGCACCGGGGCGGTGATGGCGGTGCCCGGCCACGACCAGCGCGACTGGGAGTTCGCCACCAAGTACGCGCTGCCCATCGAGGCGGTGATCGCCGACCAGCATGGCCAGGCGCCGGACCTCTCCGAGGGTGCCTATGTGGAATATGGCCGAGTGATCAACTCCGGCGAATTCGACGGCCTCGACTTCGAGGCAGCCTTCGATGCCATCGCCACCAGGCTCGAGTCCCTCGGCCGTGGCGAGGTCAAGACCAACTTCCGCCTGCGCGACTGGGGCGTGGCCCGCCAGCGCTACTGGGGCGCACCGATCCCGGTCAAGTACGGCCCCGAAGGCCAGACCGTGCCGCTCACCGACGACGAGCTGCCGGTGGCACTGCCGATGGAAGTTACCGTCGATGCCTCGGGCTCGCCGCTCAAGAAGATGCCGGCGTTCTCCGATCTTGGCGACGGCTGGGTGCGCGAGACCGACACCTTCGATACCTTCATGGAGTCGTCGTGGTACTACGCGCGCTTCTGCTGCGCCGACAATCATGACGCGATGCTCGACGAGCGCGCCAACTACTGGCTGCCCGTCGACCTCTATATTGGTGGCATCGAGCACGCCATCCTGCACCTGCTCTATGCGCGTTTCTTCCACAAGCTGATGCGCGACTTCGGCCTGGTCGACAGCGACGAGCCCTTCCAGCAGCTGCTGACCCAGGGCATGGTGATCGCCGAGACCTACTACCGCCTCGAGGCCAACGGTGCCAAGAGCTGGTTCAACCCCGCCGATGTCGAGGTCAAGCGCGACGATAAGGGGCGCCCGATCAGCGCGGTGCTGATCGAGGACGGCCAGCCGGTGGAGATGGGCGGCATCGAAAAGATGTCCAAGTCGAAGAACAACGGCGTCGACCCGCAGTCGATGATCGACCGCTTCGGCGCCGACACCGTGCGCCTGTTCATGATGTTCGCCGCCCCGCCGGAGCAGTCGCTGGAGTGGTCCGACTCCGGTGTCGAGGGTGCTCACCGCTTCCTCAAGCGGCTCTGGCGCCTGGCCAACGAACATCTTGCCGCCGGTACGCCAGGCCAGCTGGACACCTCGGCGCTGAGTGACGCCCAGCGCGACCTGCGCCGCAAGACCCACGAGACGATCAAGAAGGCCAGCGACGACATCGGCCGGCGCACCACCTTCAATACCGCCATCGCCGCGGTAATGGAACTGACCAATGCGCTGGGCCGGTTCCACCACGAGGGTGAGGCAGCAAGCCCCGAGGATCTGGCCGTGGCGCGCGAAGCGGTAGAAGCCGGCGTGCTGCTGCTGGCGCCGATCACCCCGCACGTCTGCCATGCGCTGTGGGAAGCGCTGGGCCATGCCGAGCCGGTGATCGACGCCGCCTGGCCGGTGCTGGATGAATCCGCCCTGGCTCGCGACACTATCGAGCTGGTGGTGCAGGTCAATGGTAAGCTGCGCGCGCGCCTCGAGGTGCCGGCCGATGCCGACAAGGCCAGCATCGAAGCCCAGGCGCTGGCTGCCGAGAACGTTCAGCGCCATACCGAGGGCAAGAGCGTGCGAAAGGTGATCGTGGTGCCGGGCAAGCTGGTCAATATCGTGGTCGGCTGAGCCCCACGGTCGTCAACCTCACAAGGAGCGTCCCATGCAGCGTCGCCGCTTTCTTCATCTGACCCTGGCCGCCGGCGCCGGCCTGGCATTGGCCGGCTGCGGCTTCCGCCTGCGCGGGCTGGAGACCCCGGTGCTGTCACTCGACAGCATCGCTCTGGTCGCCGCCGACAGTGACCTGACCCCGGCGGTGCAGGCGGCGCTGGAACGTGCCGATACCGTGATTCGCGACGACGCCCCGCTGCGCCTCAACCTCGGCAGCGAGGCGTTCAGCGAGAGCCGCCGCACCTTCGGCAGCGCCGCCAGCCGCGAGATCGAGATGACCCTGCGCGCGCCCTTCTCGGTGCAGCGCCAGCGCGACAACGCCTACCTGCTCGATCAGCAGCAGCTCGAGGTGAGCACCAACTTCAGCATCAGCGACGACAACCTGCTGGCCCAGGACGATCTGCGCGAGGAAGCCCGCCAGGAACTGCGAGAAGAAGCCGCACGTCGCCTGCTCGACCGCCTGCGCGCCCTCGACAACCAGCCAACGTCGTGATGCAACGCGTTCATAGGTTCCCCGCGTGAAGATATTCCCCGACAAGCTGCCCGACGCCATCGCCAACAAGCTGCCGCCGGTGGTGATGATCACCGGCGATGAGCCGCTGATTCATATCGAGGCCTGCGATGCGGTACGCGCCGCGGCCCGCCAGCAGGGCATCGAGGAGCGCGAGGTGCTGCACGTCGAGAGCGGCTTTCAATGGGGGCGACTCACCGAGTCCGCCGCCAGCATGTCGCTGTTCGCCACCCGCAAGTTGATCGAGCTGCGCCTCGGCAGCCAGGCCGCCGGCCAGGAGGGCGGCCGGGCGCTGGAGGCCTACGCCGAGCAGGCCAAGGGCAGCGACAACGTGCTGCTGCTCAGCGCCGGCAAGCTCGACCGCAAGCAGCAGCAGAGCAAGTGGTTCAAGGCGCTGGACAAGATCGGGCTGTTCGTACCGGTGTGGCCGGTGGACCATCAGCGACTCGGCTACTGGATGCGCGACCGCGCCAGCCGCCACGGCCTGCAGCTCGACATGGAGGCGGCCAAGCTGCTCGGCGAGCGCACCGAGGGCAACCTGCTGGCCGCCGACCAGGAGCTGCAGAAACTGGCGCTGCTGATGCCCCCCGGCGCGCGCCTCAACGCCGAAGCGATCGCCAGTGGCGTCGACGACAGCGCGCGCTACGATGTCTTCACCCTGGCCGAGGCGTGCCTGCGCGGCGAGCGCGAGCGGGTCTCGCGGATCGTGCGCGGCCTGCGCCTGGAGGGCGTCGAGGCGCCGATCATGCTGTGGGCGCTGACCCGCGAGCTGCGCATCCTGCTGTCGCTCTACCAGCACCTCGACCAAGGCCAGAGCTTCGAGCACGCCTGCAAGGCGCAGAAGCCGCCGATCTTCGACAAGCGCCGCCCCGCCTACCAGCAGGCGCTCAATCGTCTTCCCCTCAAGCGCCTGCACAAGCTGCTGCTGTTCGCCCAGCGTCTCGACCTGGCGATCAAGGGCGCCGCTCCGCTGCCACTGTGGGACGGCATCCACGACCTGGCCCTGACCCTGGCCGGCGGCCGCGGCCTGCTGGCGGAGTCGCCACTATCGTACAAGGTGGGCTGAATTGACCCTGGCATCAGGCCTCGGGCATGCTTCAAGGGTTTGACCACAAAAAGGAAAATCATAATGAATCGCTTCGTACGCTGCACGCTGGCCGCCGGTGTTTCACTGGCCATGCTGACTACCGCCCAAGCCTCCGAGTTCGCCGACATGGATCCCGTTACGCTGCGCCTAGCCCACGTGGTAAACGAGCAGGACGGCTTTCATATCGCCGCAGTGAAGTTCCAGGAGCTGGTCGAGGAACGCACGCAGGGCGCCGTCAGCATCGACATCTACCCCAACGCCTCACTGGGCGACGAACGCACCCTGCTCGAAGGCATGCAGATCGGCAGCATCGACATGGGCGTGATAACCAACGGCCCGGTGGCCAACTTCGTCGAAGAGATGGCGGTCTTCGAGCTGCCGTTCCTGTTCCCCTCGCCGGAGGCTGCCTACGAGGTCCTCGACGGCCCCATCGGCCAGGAGCTGCTCGACAAGCTCGCCGACGTCAACCTCAAGGGGCTGGCCTACGCCGAGCGCGGTTTCCGCAACCTGACCAACAGTCAGCACCCGGTCAACGCCCCCGACGATCTCGACGGCCTGCGCATCCGCGTGATGGAGAATCCGGTCTACACCGATACCTTCCGCGAACTCGGCGCCAATGCCATCCCCATGGCCTGGACCGAAGCCCTGACCGCCATGCAGCAGGGCACCATCGACGGTCAGGAAAACCCGGTCAACGTCATTCACTCCTTCAACCTCGACGAGACCCAGACCTACATGACGCTGTCGCGGCATACCTATGCCCCAGCGATCTTCGTGATGGGCATGCCGGTGTGGAACCAGCTGCCCGAGGCCGCTCACGACGTCCTGCGCGATGCCGCCCAAGAGGCCGCCGAGCATGAGCGGCGCATGAACGCCGAGATGGAGACCGAGCAGCTCGCCGAATTGCGCGCTGCCGGCATGGAGATCAACGATACCCCCGATCTCGAAGCCTTCCAGGCCGCCGTGGCGCCTGTCTACGACAAGTATGGCGAGCAGTTCGGCGACTACCTGGAACGCATTCGGGCGGCGCTCGAGTAAATGCGATTGCTGCTCGCCCTGCTTCCGCGGCTGCAGCGTTTCGAGCGAGCCGTTGACGCCGTCATCCAGCCCCTGGTATTCGCTGGCATGGCGGCGTTGATCGCCACCATCACACTGCAGATCGTCTCTCGCGTACTGTTCAGTGCCGTCGGCTGGACCGAAGAAGTGTCGCGCTTTCTGCTGATCTGGATCACCTTCCTGGGTGCCACCCTGGCCTTCCAGCGCGGCCGGCACATCGCCGTGACGTTCGTCGTCGAGGCCCTGCCCAGGCGCCTGCAGCGGCTGGCACGTATCGCCGCCCTGCTGGTTGCGCTGGGTTTCATGATCGCGCTGGTGGTGATCGGCTATCAGTACATGCATGCCCAGAGCTTTCAGCGCTCGGCCTCGCTGCGCCTGTCGATGACCTATATCTACGCTGTGATACCGCTCGCCTCCGCACTGATGAGCTGGTATGCCCTGGTCGATCTGGTCGAGGCACTGGTGGCACCGCCCGACGCCATCGACTCGGGTAGCCCCAACGCCGAGGAACCGCCCGCATGACCGGCCTGCTGTTCGCGCTGTTCTTCATCTTCATGCTGCTCGGGGTACCCATCGCCCTGGCCATCGGCGCCAGCACCCTGGTCGCCATCCATGCCCAGGGCGTTCCCCTGATGGTGGTCACCCAGCAGATGTTTCAGGGCATCAACTCCTTTGCCCTGGTGGCAATACCCATGTTCATCCTCGCCGGCGACCTGATGGCCCAGGGCAAGGTCAGCGAAAAGCTGGTGGACTTCGCCGACGCCCTGTTCGGCTTTCTCAAGGGCGGGCTCTCGCTGGTCTCGGTGGGCGCGGGCATGTTCTTCGCCGCCATCTCCGGCTCCGGCGCTGCCACCACCGCAGCGGTAGGGTCGAGCCTGGTGCCGGAACTCAAGCGCAAGGGCTATGACCCGGCCTCCGCCGCCAGCCTGATCGCCGCCAGCGGCACCATTGGCGTGGTGATTCCCCCGTCGGTCCCCATGATCATCTATGCCGTGATCGCCCAGCAGTCGGTCTCCAAGCTGTTTCTCAACGGCTTCATACCCGGCCTGATCATGGGCCTGGGGCTTGCCGCGATTGCCATCACCCAGGCCTATCGCCGCAACTACCCGCGCGGCACGCCGCTGTCGATGGCGACCATCTGGCGCACCCTGAAGAGCGCCAGCTGGGGCCTGATGACGCCGGTGATCATCCTCGGCGGTATCTTTTCGGGGATCTTCACCCCTAGCGAGGCCGCCGTCGTGGCGGTCAACTATGCCCTACTGGTGTCGCTGTTCGTGTACCGCGACCTGCGCCTGGCCGACGTCTACCGCATCCTGATCCGCTCTGCGATCACCACCTCGGTAATCATGCTGGTGATCGCCACCTCCGCGGTGCTGAGCTGGACGCTGTCCAGCTGGCAGGTGCCCGGCGCCATCGCCCAGGCGGTGCTGTCGCTGTCCACCGATCCCTATGTGATCATGCTGCTGATCGTGGCGATCATCCTGCTCACCGGGGTATTCATCGAGACCGCCAGCGCGCTGATCATTCTCACCCCGGTGCTGCTGCCGCTGGTCACCCAGCTCGGCATCGATCCGATCCACTTCGGCATCATCATCGTCATGGGGCTGGCGATCGGCATGATCACCCCGCCGGTGGCGATCAACCTCTATGTCGCCTCCTCGGTCACCCAGCTGCCGTTGGAGCGCATCACCCGCGCCATCCTGCCCTACCTGCTGGGCTTGATCTGCGTGCTGCTGCTGGTGGTCTACGTACCCATCATGCTGGGCTGGTCGGGATGAGTGTCCGCCGCACTACCTCATAGCTCGTCCCGATAGCGCGCCAGCATCGCCGCCTGGCTCTCGGGTTCGCCGCTGCCGCCGGTCTGGTCCTGGATCATCTTGCCCATGCTCGGCAGCACCGCACGTTCGCGGCGACTGTCGTCGGCCCACAGCCGCGAGCGCATCAGTGCCTTGGCGCAGTGCAGGTAGGCCTCCTCTACCGTTACCCGAATCACCACCCGAGGCGTGCGGCGCTCGTCTGTCAGCTGTGCCAGCAGCGCCTCGTCCACCGACACCTCGGCCGCGCCGTTGATGCGCAGGCTCTCATCGACGCCGGGGATCAGAAACAGCAGCCCGAGACGCCCGCTGGCGATGATATTGCTCAGCGAGTCGAGGCGGTTGTTGCCCGGTGAATCGGGAATCAACAACGTGGTGTCATCGACTACCTTGACGAAGCCGGGCGCGCCACCACGTGGCGAGGCATCCTGCTGGGCGCCATCGCCGCTGGCCAGGACCACGAACGGCGACAGCGCGATGAAGCGTCGGCAGTGCTGATCCAGGTGGCTGAGCTGCTTCTGCAGGGCGCGCGGCTTGGCAGGCGGGTAGAGCGCACGCAGTTCCTCGATGGAGCGGATCATCGCTATCTCTCTGGATGGTTGACCGATGGCCAGTGTCGCACGCCGCGATGACGGCGTCGTGTTGCTGTCAACCGGCCAGATTGGCGAGCCGCGAGAGCAGCGTATAGTTGGCTTCCATGGCCATCAGCGCGACCAGGAACAGCAGCACCGCCGGCGGCAGCAGCACGGTGTAGATGAGCGACAGGCGCTCCCACGCCATGTGCATGAAGAACGCCACGATCAGGCCGGCCTTGAGCAGCATGAACAGGGTGATCAGGCCCCACTTGGGATACCCTTCGAGCCCCGAGATATCCACCAGGTAAGAGAGTACGCTGAGCACGAACAGCCAGATCCATACGCGCAGATAGACGCGTAGCTCGGGCTGGTGTTGATCGCTGTCATGCGCCATGACGGCCTCCTACCATAAATAGAAGAATGCGAAGATAAACACCCACACCAGATCGACGAAGTGCCAGTAGAGTCCCAGGCTCTCGACCATGCCGTAGTTGCCCCGGCGCCCGGTCAGAAACCCCGGCCGCCCGCCGTCCAGCGAACCGCGCATCACCTTGACCGCCATGATCACGATGAAGATCACGCCGATGGTGACATGGGTGCCGTGAAAACCGGTGATCAGGAAGAACACCGCGCCGAACTGAGCCGCTCCCCAGGGGTTCTCCCAAGGGCGTACGCCCTCGCCGATCAAGATCGCCCACTCGAAGGCCTGCATGCCAACGAAGCTGGCCCCCAGCAGCGCCGTGACCAGCAGCAGCGCGGCCGTCTTGCGACGGTCGTTGGCATAGCCATACTTCACCGCCAGGGCCATGGTGCCGCTGCTCGAGATCAGGATGAAGGTCATGATGGCGATCAGCAGCAGCGGGATCGACTGCCCGGCGACGGTCAGCGCGAACACCTCGCTGGCATCCGGCCAGGGCTCCACGGTGGACATGCGCAGCACCATGTAGCCGACCAGGAAGCAGGCGAAGATGAACACGTCGCTGAGGATGAACAGCCACATCATCGCCTTGCCCCACGGCACGTCGAACACGCGCCGCTCCGCCGACCAGTCGCGGATCAGGCCGGACGAGCCCTGGGAAGGCGGCGAGGCGTTGGAATCGGGATTCGCCATGCTCATGTCCTCAGCAGCAGAACGAACAGAATGGCCCACACCAGCAGCAGGAAGTGCCAGTACAGCGCGCACAGCTCGACGCTCTGGCGCATGGCGCCGGGTGTGGCGCCCTGCTGCAGGCGGAACAGGCAGCGCGACCAGACGAACAGACCGCCGAGCAGGTGCGCAGCGTGCAGCGCCGTGAGCAGGAAGAAGAACGCATTGGCCGGATTGGCCGCCAAGTAGTGGCCAGCGGCCTGCAGCTGCCACCAGGCCAGCGCCTGGCCGAGAATGAAGGCGATGGTCAAGCCACCTCCGGCCAGCAGCCCGCGCAGCAGCCATGCCGGCTGCTCGTGCCGGGCGGCCCGCCAGGCCAGCTGCAGCGCCACGCTGCCCAGCACCAGACAGGCCGTGTTCCACCACAGCAGGCCCGGCACCGCCAGTGGATGCCAGTCATGGGCCATCTCCTGGCGCATCAGGTAGGCGCTGATGGTCAGCGCGAACAGCGAGGTGACCACCGCCAGAAATACCGCCAATCCCACCCGCGGTGCGGTCGCAGCAGGCGGCACCTGGCCGCCGCCCAGCCCCTGGACCTGGCGGCTCCCCGCGGCCTGGGCCTCCCAGGGGCGTACCCTGAACGAATAGCTGAACAGCCAGCCACCGAACACGGCCATCAGCACCGCCAGGAACACCAGCGAGACGGTCATGCTCATGACGACCTCCTTGGCGCCGCGTCATCGGCCTCGACCGCCTCGGGTGGCATGTTCTGGGGCAGGAAATCCTGCTTGGCGCCGGGCACGCTGTAGTCGTAGGCCCAGCGGTAGACCACCGGCAGCTCGGCGCCGAAGTTGCCGTGGCGCGGCGGGGTGTGTTCGGTCTGCCACTCCAGGGTGGTGGCCTGCCAGGGATTGGGCCCCGCCTGGCGGCCGTGGAAGTAGCTACGCACCAGGTTGTAGAAGAACACCAGCTGCACCAGCGCGACGATGATCGCCGCCACGCTCATGAAGGCGTTGAGGGTCTGGATCGAATCGGGGATATAGGCGGTCTCGCCGTAGCCGTAGTAGCGGCGCGGCACGCCGGCGAAGCCCATGAAGTGCATTGGGTAGAAGATCGCGTAGGTGCCCAGGAAGGTGACCCAGAAGTGCACCTTGCCCAGGGTGTCATCCATCATCCGACCGGTGATCTTGGGGTACCAGTGGTAGATCGCACCGAACACCACCAGCACCGGTGCCACCGCCATCACCATATGGAAGTGGCCGACCACGAAGTAGGTATCTGCCAGTGGCACGTCGACGGTGACGTTGCCCAGGAACAGCCCGCTGAGCCCACCGTTGACGAAGGTGAAGATGAAGCCGATGGCAAACAGCATCGGCACCGTCATGCGGATGTTGCCGCGCCACAGCGTCAGCACCCAATTGTAGACCTTGATCGCGGTGGGCACGGCGATGATCAGGGTGGTGGTGGCGAACAGGAAGCCGAAGTAGGGATTCATGCCGCTGACGAACATGTGGTGAGCCCAGACCACGAAGCTGAGCACGCCGATGATGATGATCGCCCACACCATCATGCGGTAGCCGAAGATGTTCTTGCGCGCATGGGTGGCGAGAATGTCGGAGACGATGCCGAACGCCGGCAGCGCGACGATATACACCTCGGGATGGCCGAAGAACCAGAACAGATGCTGGTAGAGCAAGGGACTGCCGCCCTCATGGCCGGACTGCTCGCCGAGGTTGAGCATCTCGGGCATGAAGAAGCTGGTGCCCAGCAGCATGTCGCAGAGCATCATCAGGATCGCCACCAGCAGCGCCGGAAAGGCCAGCAGCGCCATCACCGTGGCCATGAAGATCCCCCAGATGGTCAGCGGCAGGCGCATCAGCGTCATGCCCCGGGTGCGCGCCTGGAGCACCGTGACCACGTAGTTGAGGCCGCCCATGGTGAAGCCGGCAATGAACACCGACAGCGACGCGAACATCAGCAGGATGCCGCCGTCGATGCCCGGCGTCCCGGGGCTGATCGCCTGGGGCGGATAGAGCGTCCAGCCGGCACCGGTGGCGCCCCCCGGCACGAAGAAGCTGGCCATCAGGATCAGCACCGCGGCCAGGTAGAACCAGTAGCTGAGCATGTTGAGGTAGGGAAAGGCCATGTCCCTGGCGCCACACATCAGCGGAATCAGGTAGTTGCCGAAGGCGCCGAGGAACAGTGCGGTAAGCAGATAGACCACCATGATCATGCCGTGCATGGTGACGTACTGCAGGTAGCTGGCCGGGTCGATCAACGAGAAGGTGTTGGGAAACCCCAGCTGCAGTCGCATCAGGATCGATAGCACCAGCGCCACCAGCCCGATGGCGATGGCGGTCACGCCGTACTGAATGGCGATCACCTTGGCATCCTGGCTCCACACGTACTTGCCGAGGAACGTCTTGGGATGCACCAGCTCCATGTCGTCGAACTCGCCCGCCGGGGCGTGGGGCACGCTGTGCTGTCCGTGGTCTGCCATCGCTCACTCCTCCCTGGCCGCTGACGTCACCGCCGCCATCTCGCCACCGGGCTGCGGCAGGGTCATGATGTAGGCCACCACGTCGCTGACCGCCTGCTCGTCGACCAGCACCTGGGCCATCTCGATCATCTGGTTGCCGTAGGGATCCTCGCGATGCCGCCCGCGAATCCCTTGCCGGAAATTCTGCAGCTGGCGCTCCAGGTACCAGTCCGGCATGCCCGCCAGCCGCGGGCCGTTGGTGGCGCGGATGCCCTGCCCCTGCTGGCCATGGCAGTTGGCGCATGTGCGATAGCGGCGCGCGCCGCGCTCGGGGTCGCCGGCGTCCAGGCTGGCCTGAAGCGGCCGCTCGGGTAGGGTTTCGATATAGGCCGCCACGTCGGCTATCGCCTGGCGGTCGGGCAGCATGCTGGCGAAGGGACGCATCTGGATGCCGTAGATGTCGTCTTCGTGAGTACCACGCGCCCCGCTGCGGAACAGCTCGAGCTGACGCTCCAGGTACCAGGCGTCGAGCCCCGCCAGCTTGGGTGCGTTGAGGTCCTGATTGCCCTGCCCTTCGGCGCCATGGCAGGCGGCACAGCTGGTATAGCGGGACTCCCCCGCTTGCGGGTCGCCAGGCTGGCGAGCGGCGAGTTCGGCATAGGTGGGCTGCTCGGCGAGCCAGGCGTCGAAGACCTGCTGCTCGACCACCTCGATGCGCCCGCGCATGGCAAAATGGGCGATGCCGCAAAGTTGGGCACAGACGATCTCGTACTCGCCAAGCACGGTGGGCGTGAACCAGAAGTAGGAGGTCTGCCCCGGCACCATGTCCATCTTGGCGCGGAAGTTGGCCACTTTGACGTTGTGCAGCACGTCCTTGGATCGCAGCACCATCTTCACCGGTCGATCCACCGGCAGCAGCAGGTGTGGCGCGGTAATCAGGATATCGTCCTGACCCGCCGGATCATCGATCAGACCGAAGGGGTTGTGCTCATCGATGAAACGATTGTGGGCCGAGCCGAAACGGCCATCTTCCCCCGGGAAGCGGAAACTCCAGTGCCACTGCTGGCCCACGACCTCAACCTGATGCGCATCCTCCGGTGGCGACACGAAGGACGCCCAGACCACCAGGCCCGGTGCCAGCAGGCCGGCAATGCCCAGCGTGGTGAGACCGGTCAACCATATCTCCAGCGACTTGTTCTCCGGGTCGTACTGGGAGCGCCGGCGCTGATTGAAACGGTAGCGAACGACCACGTAGGCCAGGAACAGGTTCACTGCCAGGAACACCGCCCCGGTCACCCACAGGGTGATCTGGATGGTGTCGTCGATCGCCCCCCAATTGGACGCCAGTGGGGTGAGGTACCAGGGGCTGAAAAAGAAGAACAGCACCGAGCCCACCGCCAACACGATGACCGCAATCGCAATTGCCACCGTCGCCCCCTTGCCTACGCCTGACTATATTGTCAGCCAGCCATCAGACTTATTTATGTAACAGCTGGCTATTAGTTACCTTTTAAGCACATCCATCCGGACAATATACCAATTCGCTACTAGCAACTCGCGGAAAGTAATAATGGCGATATGAGGCTTAAACACCAGTGCCACAGTGATGACGTCGCTCTTCCGCTGTTACTTTATCGATGATCACTTCAGGGTGATGGCGGTGAATCGCCGAATAGACTTTCGATTCCTGTTCCTTGGCGACGTCGACCATCATCAGGAAGGCACCGCGTTCGATCTCGTCTTCGTACTTGTCGACTTTCACGTCGTGGACCGAGACGCCGATCATGGTGCTGGTCCAGACGCCGAACAGCCCGCCGAAAATGCCCATCCCGGCGATCACCATACTGATGCCAACGTCGCCTAGGCCCTCGCCCAGCACGAAGTAGACCAGCACGCCGAGGGCGCAGCCCAGCGGGATGCCGAACAACAAACCGCGCACGGCGGCATGCCCCACGTCGGAGGTCTGACGCAGGGTAGCATTGTTGACGCCGCGCTCCTTGAGGTGCACCCAGTCGCGCCCGGTGACGTGCACTTCACTCTGGGACAAACCCAGATCCTCCAACTCATGGGCGATATTGACCGTGGTATCCAGGTCGGGGGTAAGGAAGTAGAGGCGCTGCATGACATGCCCTCCTCAATCGGGTGCGGGCGACGCAACGCGACAGGATGCACCGTGAACTAGTGCAGTCGCTTACTTGATAATTCGTCCCTAAACTATCACGGCGTCATATACGACCCGCTTAGTGGGGTTTGTCTTTATCAAGGTTGTCTATATATGGCGTTCGAGCAAGTTTCTTTTATGTCAATTAAGCCTAACGGGATACATATCGCTCATGTCCCGGGGTGCCACCGCCGCCGCTGGCGGGTAGACTATCCCAGCCTGATGACCGATCACTGACATAGGATCCCGCGCCGACCATGGGCAGCTCTCCCCCGCTCTACCTGCAGATTCAGCAACACCTGCTGGAGAAGATTCACAGCGGCGTCTGGCCGACGCACCATCAGATCCCCCCCGAGGAGCAGCTGGCCCGCGACTTCGGCGTCAGTCGCATGACCGCCAACAAGGCGATACGCGACCTGGTGCAGCAGGGTTACCTGACCCGCCAACCGGGGCTCGGCACCTTCGTCACCGACCGCAAGGCGGAGTCATCGCTGGTCGACGTGCATAACATCGCCGAGGAGGTGCGCAGCCGCGGCCACGCCTACAGTAATCAGGTACTCGCCAGCGAAGCCATCGCCGCCGACGACGAGGTGGCCCTGCGCCTCGGCGTGCGCCTCGGCACCCAGGTCTTCCACACCCTGATCGTGCACTGCGAGAACACGATACCGATCCAGCTCGAGGATCGCTACGTCAACCCGCGCTGGGTGCCCGACTACCTGGCCACCGACTTCTCGCGTCACACCCCCAACGAGGTGCTGGTGGCGGCCTGCCCGATCAGCGATATCGAGCACGTGGTCGAAGCGGTGCTGGTGGATGCCACCACCGCCGGCCATCTCGACACCGAGACCAGCCGCCCCTGCCTGAGCATGATCCGCCGCACCTGGTCCGGCGAGCATCTGATCAGCTATGCCCGGCTGATACACCCCGGCGAGCGCTACAAGCTGCGCTCCTCGGTGCACCGCAACGGCAGCTGATCCTCCGCACTGCAACCGAACTCAGGTCCGGCCGCAGTGAGGCGACAAGGGCGGGACGTCTCACCCCCCGGAGAGCGCCAGGGCCAGATACCCCGCCGGCACCGCCAGCAGCAGGCTCAGCGCCACGCGCATGAACCACACCACCACGATGCGCGCCACCGACAGTGGAATGCTGGTGGAGAGGATGCAGGGGATCGACGCCGAGAAGAACAGCACCCCGGATACCGACACCACCCCGGCGGCAAAGCGCGCCACGAACTCGGCCTCCGCCATCAACAGGGCCGGCAGGAACATCTCGGCGAGCCCCGCCGCCGAGGCCTGCGCCAGGGCCGCACCGTCATCGAGCCCCCAGATCGCCACGAACGGGTAGAACAGCCAGCCCAGCCACTCGAACAGCGGCGTGTACTTGGCCAGCAGCAGGCCTAGCAGCCCCACCGACATGATCGACGGCAGGATGCTGATCGCCATCACCAGTCCTTCACGTACGTTGAGCGCCACGCTGCGGTGTAGGCCCGGCGCCTGCTCGGCAACCCCTAGCCCGGTGTGCCAGGCGGTGGAGAGTCGCTTGCCGGGCAGCGCCTCGGGCTCGCCGTCCGGCTTGCCATCGTCCATCCGCGACAGTGGCGGCAGGCGCACGGTCACCGCGGTGACGATGAAGGTGATGGCCAGGGTCAGCCAGAAGTAGAGGTTCCATACGCTCATCAAGTCGAGGGTGCGGGCGACGATGATCATGAAGGTCGCCGACACCGTGGAGAAGCCGGTGGCGATGATCGCCGCCTCGCGTGCCGAATACTGACCCGCCTGATAGACCCGATTGGTGATCAATAGCCCGATTGAATAGCTGCCGACGAAGGACGCCACCGCATCGATGGCGCTGCGCCCAGGCGTGCGCCAGATGGGTCGCATGATCGGCTGCAGCAATACGCCGATCAGCTCCAGCAGCCCGTAGCTGATCAGCAGCGCCAGAAACACCGCGCCGATCGGCACGATCAGCCCGACCGGGATCACCAGCCGTTCGAACAGGAACGGCAGCATATCGGGTTCGTGCAGGAAGCCTGGGCCCCAGCCGGTCATAGCCATCAGCGCCGCGGCTACCCCGGCAATCTTCAACACGCTGAAAATGCGCTCGGTAAGACTGCGATTCCAGTAGCCCTTGACCAGCGGATAGGCGGCACCGGCCACGATCAGCCCAGGGCGTAGAAACCGCTCAGGTCGCCTAGCAGGTTACGCCCCCCGGTGACCATATGGTCGAGCAGGATGGTGGTATTGCCGGCGATAGTGACCGGCACGAAGAAGATCAGGATGCCCAGCGCGCTAGGCAGAAACAGCTTGAGCACGGTGGCGGGCCGGGCGGTTGCCCTGGGACGGCCCCCATCGGCCGCGGAGTGATGGTCTGACATGGGGAGTGCCTCCCTCTGGTTGTCTGATTGGCAGTAGCGGGAATCGCAAGGATACCGACCATATGTATATACAATATGACGACCACCGCCGCCAATCCCGACGCCTCATCAGCGACTATACTTTGGTCTTATCAAGTCCCGAAAGCATCTTTCCGGATTGCAATGAAAAGAAATAAAATCCTTTATTATCAATATAATAATCCCTTATCGCCCATTATGTGCGCAAGCCGCGTCAACGACATGCCGACACCGCACTTGACGTCGCCAGCGGGTATGTCTAAATGTATATACAAATACGCCACTCAAGCAGGAGGCCCCATGCCAGGCACCCAGCCAACCGCCATGCTATGGCGCGACGTCACGCTCTTCGACGGCCATCGCAGCCACCCCGAGCCGATGGCGGTGATCGTCGAGGGCAAGCGTATCGACCAGGTGATGCCAATGGCCCAGGCGGACGATGCACGGCTTGCCGCGTGCCGCGAAATGGCCCGCGGCGGCGTGATGACCCCCGGCCTGGTGGACTGCCATACCCATCTGGTGTTTGGCGGCTCGCGGGCCGATGAATTCGAGCAGCGCCTCGAAGGCGTCGGCTACGAGGAGATCGCCCGCCGCGGCGGCGGCATCCTCAGCACCGTCAACGCCACCCGCGCGGCCAGCGAGGACGAACTCTTCGCCGCCGCCCGGCCGCGCCTCGAAGCACTGATGGCCGAGGGCGTGACCACGGTGGAGATCAAGTCCGGCTACGGCCTGACGGTCAGCGACGAGCTCAAGATGCTGCGCGTGGCGCGTCGCCTGGGCGAGGCGCTGCCGGTGCGAGTGGTCACCACCCTGCTCGGCGCCCACGCCCTGCCGCCGGCGTTCAAGAACGATAGCGACGGCTATATCCGCCTGGTCTGCGAAGAGATGATCCCCGCCGCCATTGCCGAGGGCCTGGCCGACGCCGTCGACGTATTCTGCGAGAAGATCGCCTTCTCGGTGGCCCAGTGCGAGCGGGTCTTCGCCGCCGCCAAGGCCCAAGGCCTGCCCATCAAGGCCCACGCCGAGCAACTCTCCAACCTCGGCGGCAGCGCCGCCGCGGCGCGCTTCGGCGCCCTCTCCGCCGACCATATCGAATACCTCGACGAGGCCGGCGTAGCCGCCCTACGCGACGCAGGCAGCGTCGCCGTGCTGCTGCCCGGTGCCTTCCACACCCTGCGCGAGACCCAGCTGCCGCCCATCGACGCCCTGCACCGCGCAGGCGTGCCGATGGCCGTGGCCACCGACGCCAACCCCGGCAGCTCACCGATCTTCGACCCGACGCTGATGCTCAACTTCGCCTGCACCCTGTTCCGACTTACGCCTCAGGAAGCCCTGGCCGGCATGACCGCCCACGGCGCATTGGCGCTCGGACTCGCCGAACAAGGCCTCGGCCGCATCCGAGCCGGCGCCCCGGCGGACCTCTGCCTGTGGAGCGCCGACACCCCGGCGGCGCTGGCCTATGCCGTGCAGCCCGGCCGGTTGCGCCAGCGAATCTTTAACGGCGAGGTGGCCCATGGCTAACTCAATCGACATGTCGGCCTGGGCCGGCCGCGAGGACCCCGAGGCCGACAGCCTGCGCTGGCATCAAGCGATCCAGCCGCTGATGCCGGACAGCCCACCTGGCGTTGCCCTGCTGGGGTTCGCCTGCGATGCCGGCGTGGCACGCAACAAGGGACGTATCGGCGCCGCCAAGGGGCCTCGTGCGCTACGTCGCGCCCTGGCGCCGCTGGCCTGGCACCGCCAGGCGCCGGCCTATGACGCCGGCGACGTGAGCTGCCACGGCGATACCGACATGGAAGCCGCCCAGGCGCGCCTCGCCGAGCGGCTGGCTGCCCTGCTCGCGTCGGGCCAGCGCCCCATCGCCCTCGGCGGCGGCCATGAGATCGCCTTCGCCAGCTGGTCCGGGCTGGCCCGCCACCTCGACGCCAGCGGCGCAGACAAGCCGCGGGTCGGCATCATCAATCTCGATGCCCACCTCGACCTGCGCGACCCGGCGCATGTGCGCTCCTCCGGCACGCCCTTCGCGCAGATCGCCGAGGCCTGCGAGGCCCGCGGCTGGCCGTTTCGCTACGCCTGCCTGGGGGTGAGCCGTGCCGCCAATACCCGGGCGCTGTTCAACCGCGCCCGGGAACTGGGCGTGCTGGTGCGCGAGGATCGCGACTTCCAGCCGCCCCGGCTCGACGCCATCCAGCGCGACCTGGAGCGCTTCATGGCGCGCTGCGACCACCTCTACCTGACCATCGACCTCGACGTGCTGCCCGCCGCCGAGGCCCCCGGGGTCAGTGCGCCAGCGGCCCGCGGCGTGACGCTGGCGCAGCTCGAACCGCTTATCGAGGCGGTGCGCGACAGCGGCAAGCTGCGCCTCGCCGACCTCGCCGAGCTCAACCCCGACCACGACATCGACCAGCGCACCGCCCGTTCGGCGGCGCGCCTGATCCATCAACTGACCCTGGATTGACCTCACAGGAGACCGCCATGAACAGCCACCAGACCTTTGACCCGCGCCACGACGCCAGCCGCCGGATCGCCGCCCCCACCGGCAGCGAACTCAGCTGCAAGAGCTGGCTCACCGAAGCCCCCATGCGCATGCTGATGAACAACCTTCACCCGGACGTCGCCGAGCGCCCCGAGGACCTGGTGGTCTACGGCGGCATCGGTCGCGCCGCCCGCGACTGGCAGTGCTTCGATACCATCGTCGAGACCCTCAAGCGCCTCGAGGACAACCAGTCGCTGCTGATCCAGTCGGGCAAGCCGGTGGGCGTGTTCGAGACCCACAGGGACGCCCCGCGGGTACTCATCGCCAACTCCAACCTGGTGCCGGCCTGGGCCAACTGGGAGCACTTCAACGAGCTGGATAAGCAGGGCCTGATGATGTATGGCCAGATGACCGCCGGCTCGTGGATCTACATCGGCTCCCAGGGCATCGTCCAGGGCACCTACGAGACCTTTGTCGAAGCCGGACGCCAGCACTACGACGGCAAGCTCAGCGGGCGCTGGATCCTCACCGCCGGCCTCGGCGGCATGGGCGGCGCCCAGCCGCTGGCGGCGACCCTGGCCGGTGCTTGTTCGCTGAACATCGAGTGCCAGCAGACCAGCATCGACTTCCGCCTGCGCACCCGCTACCTGGACGAGCAGGCCGACGACCTCGACGACGCCCTGGCGCGCATCGAGCGCTACACCGCCGAGGGCAAGGCGGTCTCCATCGGCCTGTGCGCCAACGCCGCCGAGGTGCTGCCCGAGCTGGTCAAGCGCGGCGTGAAGCCCGATATGGTCACCGACCAGACCAGCGCCCACGACCCGCTGCACGGCTACCTGCCCGCCGGCTGGAGCTGGGACGAGTATGTGGCCCGCGGCAAGCGCGAGCCCGCCGCCGTGGTCAAGGCTGCCAAGCAGTCCATGGCGGTGCACGTGCAGGCCATGCTCGACTTCCAGCAGATGGGCGTGCCGACCTTCGACTACGGCAACAATATCCGCCAGATGGCTCAGGAAGAGGGTGTGGAGAACGCCTTCGACTTCCCCGGCTTCGTGCCGGCCTATATCCGCCCGCTGTTCTGCCAGGGCATCGGACCGTTCCGCTGGGTGGCGCTGTCCGGCGACCCGGAAGACATCTACAAGACCGACCAGAAGGTCAAGGAGCTGATCCCCGACGACCCGCACCTGCACAACTGGCTGGATATGGCCCGTGAGAGAATCTCCTTCCAGGGTCTGCCGGCGCGGATCTGCTGGGTCGGCCTCAAGGATCGCGCCCGCCTGGGCCAGGCCTTCAACGAGATGGTCGCCAATGGCGAGCTCAAGGCGCCCATCGTGATCGGCCGCGACCACCTCGACTCCGGCTCGGTGGCCAGCCCCAACCGCGAGACCGAGGCGATGATGGACGGTAGCGACGCCGTTTCCGACTGGCCGCTGCTCAACGCCCTGCTCAACACCGCCGGCGGCGCCACCTGGGTCTCGCTGCACCACGGCGGCGGCGTCGGCATGGGCTATTCACAGCACGCCGGGGTGGTGATCGTCGCCGACGGCAGCGATGACGCCCACGCCCGCCTCGGCCGGGTGCTGCGCAACGACCCGGGCACCGGGGTGATGCGCCACGCCGACGCCGGCTACGATATCGCCAAGCAGTCCGCCCGCGACAACGGCCTCGACCTGCCGATGCTGGATAAGTAAGCGCGCCTCGACGTGCGGCGCGATGAGCGCCGGGGACAAGGCGAAGCGAGGGTTTTTTGCCATGGATGGCAAAAGTAGCGCCCAGGGATGGGGTCACAGCGCCTCCTCGCAGGCCTGCCGCCGGAACAGCTCCTATGCCGATGAGCTTTCAAGCGCGCTGAGCGCCGGAACAGCTCCTAACCAGTCAGCAAAGAACGCACCTTTAAGAGAGATTCACCGCATGCCACATCTCGAGATCCACCCCGGCAAGATGACCCTGGCCCAGGCTCGCCAGGTCTTCGAGGCGCCCATCCAGGTAAGCCTGCCCGACAGCGCCAATGCCGCCATCCAGCAAGGCGTCGACTGCGTCAACCAGGTCGTCGCCGAAGACCGCACCGTCTACGGCATCAACACCGGCTTCGGCCTGCTGGCCCAGACCCGCATCGAACACGAGCACCTCGAAGACCTGCAGCGCTCGCTGGTGCTGTCGCATGCCACCGGCGTCGGCCCGGCCATCGACGACGCCCTGGTGCGGCTGATCATGGTGCTCAAGGTCAACAGCCTGGCGCGGGGCTACTCCGGCATTCGCCGCGACGTGCTCGACGCGCTGATCGCCCTGGTCAACGCCGAGGTCTACCCGCATATCCCGCTCAAGGGCTCGGTTGGCGCCTCCGGCGACCTGGCGCCGCTCGCCCATATGAGCGTGGTACTGCTCGGCGAAGGCAAGGCCCGCTACCGTGGCGAATGGCTGCCCGCCCGCCAGGCGCTGGAGATCGCCGGCCTGCAGCCCATCGCCCTGGCCCCCAAGGAGGGCCTGGCGCTGCTCAACGGCACCCAGGTCTCCAGCGCCTATGCGCTTAAGGGACTATTCGACGCCGAAGACCTCTACGCCGCCGCCACGGTCTGCGGCGCGCTGACCGTCGAGGCCACGCTCAGCTCACGCTCGCCCTTCGACCCGCGCATCCACGAGGTGCGCGGCCAGCAGGGCCAGATCGACGCCGCCGCGGCCTACCGCCACCTGCTCGGCGAGCGCAGCGCACTGAGCGACTCCCACGTCGACTGCGGCAAGGTCCAGGACCCCTACTCGCTGCGCTGCCAGCCCCAGGTGATGGGTGCCTGCCTGACCCAGCTGCGCCAGGCCGCCGAGGTGCTGGCGGTGGAGGTAAACGCGGTCTCCGACAACCCGCTGGTGTTCGCCGAGCAGGGTGACATCATCTCCGGCGGCAACTTCCACGCCGAGCCGGTGGCCATGGCCGCCGACAACCTGGCGCTGGCCATCGCCGAGATAGGCTCGCTCACCGAGCGGCGCGTCTCGCTGATGATGGACAAGCACATGTCCCAGCTGCCGCCCTTCCTGGTCGAGAACGGCGGGGTCAACTCCGGCTTCATGATCGCCCAGGTGACAGCGGCGGCCCTGGCCAGCGAGAACAAGGCGCTGGCGCACCCGCACAGCGTTGACAGCCTGCCCACCTCGGCCAACCAGGAGGACCACGTCTCCATGGCGCCGGCCGCCGGCAAACGGCTGTGGGAGATGGCCGACAACGTGCGCGGGATACTCGCCATCGAGTGGCTGGCGGCCTGCCAGGGCCTCGACTTCCGGGTTCAGGACGGCGAGCGGCTGACCAGCACTGCGGCGCTGGAGCAGGCCCGCAGCGCACTGCGCGAGCGCGTCAGCTACTACGCCAAGGACCGCTTCTTCGGCCCCGATATCGAAGCCGCCAGCGAGCTGCTGGCAGGGCGCACCTTGAGCACGCTAGTGCCCGCCGGTATGCTGCCCAGCGCTCGCTGAGCCGCCGTGATTCACCCCCGGGGCGCCTGGCCGCGGGGCTCGTCATCCCTGCTCAATCCAACCACAAGAGTGCTTCATGAATGCCATCGTGCTGGCCATCCTGGTGATGGTCTCCCTGAGTCTTGCCCGGGTTTCCGTGGTCTTCGCGCTGATCGTCGCCACCCTGGTCGGCGGCCTGGTCGCCGGCATGCCGCTGGGCGAGATCCTCGACGCCTTCAACGACGGGCTCGGCAACGGCGCCACCATCGCGCTCTCCTACGCCGTGCTGGGTGCCTTCGCCGTGGCGCTGTCGCGCTCGGGCATCACCGAGCTGCTGGCCAACCGCGCCATCGCCGGTCTCAACCTCGACAGCGACGGCGGCAATCGGCGCCTGGTGGCCTACACCCTGCTCGCCGCGCTGCTGGCCGCCGCGGTCAGCTCCCAGAACCTGATCCCGGTGCATATCGCCTTCATTCCGGTGCTGGTGCCGCCGCTGCTCAAGCTGATGAATCACCTCAACCTCGACCGCCGGGTGGCGGCCTGCGTGATCACCTTCGGTATTACCGCCCCCTATATGCTGCTGCCGGTGGGCTTCGGGGCGATCTTCCTCAACGATATCCTGCTCGCCAACCTCAACGAGAGCGGTGCCGCGCTGGGCCTCGAGGTGACCCGCGGCATGGTGCCCGTGGCGATGCTGATTCCGATCGGCGGCATGGCGCTGGGCCTGGCCGTGGCGGTGCTGTTCAGCTATCGCAAGGGGCGCCGCTACGAGGACCGTGACCTGGCCCACGGCGACGAGACGCCCGCCGAGGCGGCACGCCATCTGGCGCCCTGGCAGAAAGCCGTGCTGGCGGCCTCGCTGGTGGGCACGGTGGCGGTGCAGTTGGTGACCGGCTCGATGGTGCTGGGCGGGATCTTCGGCTTCGCGCTGCTGTCGGTGAGCGGCGTGTTCCGCTGGCACGAGCAGGACGGCATCTTCACCGAAGGCATGCGCATGATGGCGCTGGTGGGGTTCATCATGATCTCGGCGGCGGGCTTTGCCAGCGTGATGCAGGCCAGCGGCGAAGTGGAGGGCCTGGTCGCCGGCTCAGCCGAGCTGATCGGCGACAACAAGGGCCTGGCCGCACTGGTCATGCTGCTGGTGGGGCTGTTCATCACCATGGGCATCGGCTCGTCGTTCTCGACCATCCCCATCATCGCCTCGCTCTACGTTCCCTTGGCGCTGGGCTTCGGCTTCTCGCCGATGGCCACCATCGCCCTGGTCGGCACCGCCGCGGCGCTGGGTGATGCCGGCTCGCCGGCCTCGGACTCGACCCTGGGCCCCACCGCCGGCCTCAACGCCGACGGCCAGCACGACCATATCTGGGACACCGTGGTGCCGACCTTCCTGCACTACAATATCCCGCTGATCGCCTTCGGCTGGGTCGCCGCCATGATCCTTTGACGCGGTCGTCGGTTATCCCGGCGCCTACGGCAGGCCTCGATCTGTCGTCTTGCGTTTCGCAGCCATCGCAACCGTCCAGGATTGAGCCAGGTCACGGCATCTCTGCAGGGACTGTGCTACACCTAGGGGTCATCTCACCCGTGGAGTATTGGGATGACCCCACCATCGCCCGCTAGCCCTCAGCCACCACCGCCCCGTCGCAGCGGCTCAGACACGCAAACACTGCAACGAAATACGACGGGAGACCTGTCAATCGTCGTCGCATGGGCCGCGGCCCGGCTGTCTCTGCGGCGCCTAGCGGGGCTAGCCCTGCTGTGGTGGGTGCTCACCGAGGGCAGCGCCTGGGCCTGGGGCGTCCCGGTGATTCTGATCACCGCCCTGGCCATGCCCATCAGCGGCCTGTCGCGGCTGCACCTGCGCGCCTGCCTGGCGCTCTGCCCAGTGGCGCTCGGGCTGGCACTGCGCGGCGGGGTGCAGGTTGCCCTGCTGGCCTGTCGCCCCCGCCTGACCCTCCACAGCGTCGTGATCGACCACCGCTGGTCGTGCCTGCCCGAGGGGCCGGGGCGGCTGTTCATGGCCAGCCTGATCAACCTGATTCCGGGCACCCTGACAGTCCGCCTGGCAGCCGATAGGCTGGTGGTGCATGTGCTGCACCTGACGCCGACGACGGTCCGCGACCTGGCAGTGCTGGAGCGTCGCATCGCCCGCCTGTATGTCGACCAGAAGGAGATCGACTGATGCCGCATACCCTCGCCGCCATGCTGCTGCTGGCGTGCGCGACGGTTGGCCTGTGGCGGATCTGGCGCGGTCCCACCAGCGTCGACCGCATGCTGGGTGCCGAACAGCTCAGCACCCTGGCCATCGCCATCCTGCTGCTTCTCGGCACCCGCCTGGCACAACCGGCGCTGGTGGATGTCGCCCTGCTCTTTGGACTGCTGGCTGCAGTGGCCACCGCAACCTTCGTGACCCGCACCTGGACGCGACTGCACGAGGCGCAACGCCGCCCCGAGGAGGCCGAAGGTGACTAAGGGACTCGCCTTGATTGCCCCCTGGCTGATCGCCGCGGGGGTGCTGTTCTTCATGGCCGGCGCCCTTGGCCTGCGGCGCTTCCCCGATGTCTACGCGCGGCTGCACGCCCTGACCAAGGCCGATAACCTGGGGCTCGGCTTGCTCTGCCTGGGGCTGGCCTGTCAGGCGGCCAGCGTCTCGGCAGCCCTCAAGATCATGCTGGTCTGGGGACTCGTGCTGGTGGCCTCGAGCATCGGCGCTACCCTGATGGCCTCCACCGCCCTCGCCAGGGGGCTGCGTCCGCGGACTCGACGGGGGTCGTGGGATCCGTGATTACCTTCATCATCGGATTCGACCTGCTGCTGGGTGCCGGCCTGCTGTGGCTGGCCTGGCAAGCCCTCTTCCACCCCAAGCCCTTTGCCGCCGTGGTGCACTTCATGGCCTTCGGCCTGGTCATGGCCCTGGTCTGGGTGCGTCTCGAGGCCCTCGACATTGCACTGGCCGAGGCCACCATCGGCACCGGGGTTACCGGCGCCCTGCTGCTCGCGGCGCTAGGCCGGCTGCCCAATGAGCCGACAACGCGACTCGCACTGCGGTCCTGGCAACGCCCTCCGGTCGCCCTGGCACTGGGCGCTGTCGTGCTGCTCGGCCTGTGGCTGGCCTGGGTGGCCTGGCAGCTGCCGCGCCCCGGACTCGTCACCGAAGTAGCGGCGGCCCTGCCCGAGAGCGGCGTGCAGCACCCGGTCACGGCGGTGCTGCTGAATCTGCGCGCCCTCGACACCCTGCTGGAGTTGGCGGTGATGCTGGGGGCAGTATGGCTCGTCTGGTCGCTGGGCCCCGAGCTGCGCCCCTATGCTCCGGTGACCGCCCTGCCGGGGTTGCCCGCCCTCACCCGGCTGCTACATCCGCTCTTTCTGATGGTGCCGGCTTACCTGCTGTGGCGGGGCAGCCATGCCCCGGGGGGCGCCTTCCCCGCCGGTGCCGTGCTCGGCGCCGGCGGCGTCCTGCTGCTGCTGGCCGATGCCGTGCCCTGGATGCAACGCCCCGATCGTCAACCGCTGCTGCGCCTGTTACTGAGCACCGGCCTGGTGCTGTTCATGGGCATGGCCCTCGGCGGGCTGCTGCTCACTGGCACCTTCTTCGCGATACCGGTGGCCATCGCCGGACTGGCCATCCTCGTCGTGGAGGTGGCGGCTGCCCTCTCCATCGCGCTGATGCTGATGGCCTGCTACCTCTATGGGGAGCCGGGACGATGAGCGGTTTCTTCGCGCTGCTCGCCGCGCTGTTGAGTGGCCTGGCGCTGCTCGGGCTGTTCCGCGCCGCCAGCCTACTGCGGCGGATCCTGGCGCTCAACGTGCTGGCCAGCGCGCTCTTTCTGCTGCTGGTGACCCTGGCCCGTACCGAGGCGGGGCTAGATCCAGTGCCACACGCCATGGTGCTCACCGGGATCGTGGTGGCGGTAAGCACGACCGCCACGGCACTGGCGCTGATACTTCGCGCCACTCAGCCCTATCACGACGAGAGCGACCCATGAGCCTGGCCGTCTGGTGGCTGCCCGGCACTCTGGTGTTCCCGCTGGGACTGGCCCTGACCGCCTTCCTGGGGCTGGCCGTCCCGCGTACCCAGGTCGCCCTCGCCCTGCTCGGGATCATCGTCGGTGCCGTGGGCCTGCTGGCGAGCTGGCCTTCGCTGCCCGTCACGCTGGCCGTGGGCGGGTGGGCGCCGCCACTGGGCATCGCCTGGTGGCTCGACCTACCCGCCGCTGCAATGCTGGGCATGACCGCCCTGTTGATGGGGCTGGCCAGCCTGTCCCTGCTGGCCGACCCCGACAGCCGCGACGACCGTTTCCTGTGGAGCCTCTGGTGGATGCTGTGGGCCTCCCTCAATGCACTGCTGCTCGCCAGGGACCTCTTCAACCTCTATGTGATCCTGGAACTGATGAGCCTGGCCGCCGTGGGGCTGGTAGCCCGCAGCCACGACGATCCTCGCCACCGCGCCGCGCTGCGCTACCTGTTCGCCTCGCTGCTCGGCTCCCTGTTCTACTTGCTCGGCGTCGCCCTGCTCTACGGCCAGACCGGACTCCTCGATCTGGGACTGCTGGCCGAGACACTGTCCACCACCCCGGCGACCCGGCTGGCGGCAGTCATGCTGACCCTGGGGCTGGCGATCAAGGCGGCCCTAGTGCCCCTGCACCTGTGGCTGCCGGCGGCCCACTCCCGCGCCCGGGCGCCGGTCAGCGCCCTGCTCTCCGGCGCGGTGGTGGCGGCGGCGCTGATGGTGCTGTGGCGGCTCTGGCTGGGGCCCCTGGCGCAGCTTGACGGCAGTCTGCGTCCCGCCCTGGCCCTGCTTGGTGCCGGCGCGCTGATCTGGGGCGGCCTTCAGGCAATCCTGCAGCGCCGCCTCAAGCTGGTGATCGCCTGGTCGACTCTCTCCCAGAGCGGCTATGCCCTCCTGCTGCCAACCCTTGCCGGCGGCAGTTGGCATGGCAAGGCGGCCCAGGGGGCGGTGCTGCTGCTGGTGGCGCACGGCCTGGCCAAAGGCGCCCTCTTCCTGGCCGCGGGCGCCATCCAGCGAGCCTATGGCCACGACCGCCTGTCGGGGCTAGTCGGCAGCGCCCGACAGGCTCCCCTGGCGTGGAGCATCATCGCCCTGGCCGGGCTCGGCCTGGTGGGGCTGCCGCCCGGGGGCGGCTTCGTCGGCAAATGGTGGCTGCTCGACGCGAGCCTTGCCAACGCCCACCCCGGCATCGCCGCCCTGCTGCTGCTCGGCACACTGCTCACCGCCGCCTGGCTCTGGCGGCTCGGCGAGCTGGTTCTGCGACCGGCTGAGGCTGTTGCGCTCCGCCGCCCCTGCGGCGTCACCCTCAGCGCGGCCTTGGCCCTGGCTCTGCTGGGCTGGCTGGCGGGCCTGGCCGCCCTGGCCTGGATGCCCGTCTCGCCGCTGCCACGCTTCGCTCTGGTCGACGATGCCTGGCCACTGGTACTGGCGGCCGGGGTGATCTGGCCCCTGGCGCTGGCGGCGGCCTGGCGCTGGCCGCTCGCCACCGCTTCCCCGCCGGGGCTCGTCCCCTTGTTGGCTGCCGCCGCCGCCCTTCATCTGCTGGTGCTGGTGGCAGTCGATCTGCTGAGTTTTCTGGTAGGCGCGAGCCTGCTGAGCCTGGTGGGCTGGGCCATGGTTCGGCTCGATGGGGGCGCCGAGTCGCGACGTGCCGCTGCCGGCTACCTGGCGATGATGCTGCTGGCCGAACTAGCGCTGGTGTTGGGGCTGGTGATGGCCTGGCGCGAGGCGTCTTCACTGCACTTCGCCGCGCTGGCCGAAACGGGGCTGTCGATGCCCACCCTGACCGCCCTGACCCTGGGCTTAGCGCTCAAGGCGGGGCTACCCGGCCTGCACGCCTGGCTGCCCCTGGCCCACCCGGTGGCCCCGCCGCTAGCCAGTGCGGTGCTCTCTGGGCTGATCGTCAAGGTCGGCGTCCTGGGTGCGCTACGCCTGCTGCCCGGCGCCGAGGCAGCGACGCCGCTGGCCATCGCGCTGCTGGCGCTAGGCCTGACCGGTGCCGGCTACGGCGTGCTGCGCGGCCTGCTCAGCGCCTCCGCCAAGCGACTGCTGGCCTGGTCCAGTGTCAGCCAGTTGGGGCTGATGGCGACCTTGCTGGGCCTGCTGATGCTCGGTGTCGAGGCCGCCCGCCCCGCCCTGATTCTGCTGGTCGCCACCCACGCCCTGGCCAAGGCCGCGCTGTTTGCCGGGGCCGGCCTCGCCGCACGCGCCGCGCCCGCCGCCCGTCGCTTGGTGCTGGCAGTGCTGCTGCTGCCCGCCCTCACCCTGGCCGGGGTGCCGCCCAGCGGCAGCGCGCTCCTCAAGCAGGGTCTGACCGAGAGCCTAAGCGCCGCCGGGCTGCCCGGCGGACTGGCGACGCTGAGCGGTATCGCCAGCAGCCTGCTGATGCTGCGGCTCTTTCTCTTGCTGGATCGCGGCGCCTCGCCACCGCGACCGCTCCCTCTCGCGCCTTGGCTACTGACAGGGCTGATCGGGCTCGGCATCCTGGCCGCGCTGCTGCCCTGGTGGCTATCCCCGGGCTTACCAGCGTCAAGCATGCTCAGCGACGGGCTGCCGCTGCTGTTGGCCCTGGCGCTGGCCGGCGCGCTGCTGGCGGCGACCCCGCTACACCACTGGCTAGAGGCCGCCCGACAACATCAGAGAGAGCGCCAGCGTACTCGTCGCCGAGCCCTGCAGAGCGCGGCGCGGCACTGGCGGCACCAACTGCGCCGCGCCGAGGCGTGGCTGGTTCCCTGGCCCACCTTCGGCGTCAGCCTGGGGCTGGTGGCTCTGCTGCTGGGGGTCGCCAGCTGGCTCTAACGCATCGCGAAGCGGAAAGCGCTAAGGGCCTCCACAGCAGGCCTTGAACTTGCGACCGCTGCCGCACAGGCAGCGGTCGTTGCGGCCGGGCTTCAAGCGGGTCACGCCGGGGCGCCCGTTCAGGTAATACCACTGCCCCGCCTCGCGAACGAAGCGCGACGCCTCCTCCAGCACCGCCCAGCGCCGGCCCTCGCGGAAGGTCGCGCGGAAGTGCACATGCCCCTTTTCACCCGAGGCCCCGCTCTCCAGCACCTCGAGCCGCACCCATCGGGTCGTGTCGTCGTCGGGCAGGCTCGCCGGCCGCGTGTCGGGGTGCCAGGTCTCGAGCAGGTAGTCGTCGCGCTTCAGCACGAAGGCGCTTCAGCACGAAGGCGCTGAAGCGCGAGCGCATCAGCGCCTCGGGGGTGGGCGCTGGCGTGCCCCCATGGTAGCGCCCGCAGCAGACCTGATAGTCCTGGCCATCACCACACGGACAGGGGCGTCGCTCGGCCATTCGGCACTCTCCTCGCTGGTGTGCACTTGAAAAGCCGCAGTCTGCCATGCCTAGATCACCTTGGCATGGCTTGATATGGATCACTGCAGTGCAGCATTGTCTATGCTACATCTGCTTATCATCGATTCCCGACAAGGAGGCCAGGATGCCTGACCAGCCGTCGACCCGTTCTGACAGCCAGGACAACACCGCCTGGCACGCGCTATCCGCCCAGGACGCCCTGGCCGAGCTCGATAGCCAGGCCGAGGGACTCAGCGACGCCGAGGCCAAGCAGCGCCTCGAACGCTATGGCCCCAACCGGCTGCAGCAGGCCGAGGGCCGCCCCTGGTGGCGGCGGCTGCTCGAGCAGTTCAACAATATCCTGATGATGATCCTGCTGGTGGCGGCAGTGGCCAGCCTGGGGCTTGGTCACACCCTCGACGCCGCGGCCATCGTCGGCGTGGTGGTGATCATCGCGCTGATCGGCTTCGTCCAGGAAGGCAAGGCCGAGCAGGCGCTGGACAGCATCCGCAACATGCTCTCGCCCCAGGCCAAGGTACTGCGCGGCGGGCAGCGTCAGACCATCGACGCCGAGGCGCTGGTGCCGGGCGATATCGTGATGGTCGAGAGCGGCGACCGGGTGCCCGCCGACCTGCGCCTGATCGAGGCCAAGCGACTGCGCACCGAAGAGGCCGCGCTGACCGGCGAGTCGACCCCGGTCGACAAACAGCTCGAGCCGGTCGAGGCGGACAGCGACCTGGGCGACCGCACGGCCATGGCCTATGCCAGCACCATCGTCGTGCAGGGCACTGCCCGCGGGCTGGTGGTGGAAACCGGCACCCGCTCGGAGATAGGTCGTATCTCCGAGATGCTGCGCGGCGTCGAGCAGCTCAAGACCCCGCTGCTGCGCCAGATCGACCGCGCCGGCCGAGTGCTGGCGCTGTTCATCCTCGGCGCCGCGCTGTTCACCGGGCTGTTCGGCATGCTGGTCCACGGTCAGCCCCTCGGCGACATGTTCATGGCCGCGGTGGGCCTGGCCGTCGCGGCGATCCCCGAAGGCCTACCGGCCATCGTCACCATCGGCCTGGCACTCGGCGTACAGGCCATGGCCAAGCGCAACGCCATCATCCGCCGGCTGCCGGCGGTGGAGACGCTGGGCTCGATCTCGACGATCTTCTCCGACAAGACCGGCACCCTGACCCGCAACGAGATGACCGCCCAGGCGATCTGGCTACCCGACGGCGAGATCGGTATAGAGGGCGTCGGCTTCGCGCCAGAAGGAGACTTCCATGGCGTGGTCGACGACCGGCAAATGGAGGACGCGCTGGATCTCGATCAGCAGCCGGCGCTCAAGCATTTCCTCAAGGTCGGGGTGCTGTGCAACGACGCCGAACTCGCCGAGGAGGAGGGCCGCTGGCTGATCCACGGCGACCCCACCGAAGGCGCGCTGGTAGTGGCCGCGGCCAAGGCCGGCATCGAGGCCCGCGACCTGCGTGGCGACCACCAGCGCCAGGACGCCATCCCCTTCGAGTCGGAACGCAAGTACATGGCCACCCTGCACGACCTCGACGGCGAGCCGCGGCTGCTGGTCAAAGGCGCACCGGATCGGCTGCTGGAGATGTGCCACCGCCAGCGCAGCGCTGACGGTGACAGTGTCGAACTCGACGTGCAGGCATGGGAAAGGCGCATCCACGCCCTCTCCGCCCGCGGCCTGCGGGTGCTGGCGCTGGCCGAGAAGACACTTCACGACGTCGATGAACTGAGCGATGAGCACGCCGAGGAGGAGCTGGTGCTTTTGGGGCTGGTGGGGCTGCTCGACCCGCCCCGCGAGGAGGCGATTCGCGCCGTAAAGCAGTGCCTGGCGGCCGGTATCCGTCCGGTGATGGTCACCGGCGACCACGCCGTGACCGCCCGCGCCATCGCCCAGCAGCTAGGCTTCGCCCACACCGAGCGAGCGCTGACCGGGCGCGAGGTCGAGGCGATGTCGGACGCCGAGCTGGAAGACTGTATCCTCGAGGTCGACGTCTTCGCCCGCGCCGCGCCGGAGCACAAGCTGCGCCTGGTCAAGGCCATGCAGGCCCGCGGCGGGATCTGCGCCATGACCGGCGACGGCGTCAACGACGGCCCGGCGCTGAAGCGCGCCGACGTCGGCGTGGCGATGGGCATCCAGGGCACCGAGGCGGCCAAGGAGGCCGCCGAGATGGTGCTCGCCGACGACAACTTCGCCACGATCGCCGGTGCCATCGAGGAGGGCCGCAAGGTCTACGACAATATCCGCAAGACCATCACCTTCCTGCTGCCGACCAACGGCGGCCAGGGGCTGGCGATCATGCTCGCGGTGCTGGCCGGCACCCTGCTGCCGGTGACCCCGCTGCAGGCGCTGTGGGTCAACATGGTGGTGGCGGTGACCCTCGGCCTGGCGCTGGCTTTCGAGGACGCCGAACCCGACATCATGGCCCGCCAGCCGCGCGATGCCGATGCCGCGCTGCTCGATATGTTCCTGCTGTGGCGGGTAGTGTTCGTATCAATGCTGCTGCTGGCCGGTGTATTCGGCATGTTCAGCTGGATCCTGGCCCAGGGCGGCAGCGAGGAGCTGGCGCGCAGCGGGGCGGTCAACATCCTGGTCACCGGCACCGCCGCCTACCTGATCAACAGCCGCTACCTGATCAACAGCTCGCTCTCCTGGGAGGGCATATTCGGCAGCCGGCCGGTGTGGATCGCCATCGGCCTGGTGATGCTGCTGCAGCTGGCCTGGACCTACCTGCCGTTCATGCAGCTGATCTTCGGCAGCGCTGCGCTGGGTGCCGGCCACTGGCTGATGATCATGGCCGCCAGCGTAGCGCTGTTCCTGATCGTCGAGTGCGAGAAGTGGGTGCTGCGCCGACGAGACCGCGACGTGCAGCCGGCCACGGCCGGCTGACACCCGCACGGTGACAAAACTGCTACTGTTGAGATAACGAAATGCTCATAAACTTGGGCAATCGTCATTATCACATGGCAGGAGAGCCGGCGTTCATGAGCGCTCACTCGACGGACCGGGAAGTCACCCGACGCGGCAGGATCATCCGAGCGATGCACTTCGCCGCGACCCGACTATTGCGTAGCGGCGACGACGGCGAGTCACAGCATGCGGTGCTGGCCAGGCTCGGCAAAGCCATGGATGCCAGCCGAGTGTACGTGTTTCAGCTGCATCACGATGCGCAGCGGGGTTGGCTGGCCAGCCAGTGTCTGGAATGGGTGGCTGAGCGGATCCCTCCCCAGATCGACAATCCCGCGCTGCAGGACACCCCCCTTGACCTGCTCGGAGACGGTCGCTGGACCCAGCAGCTCGTACAAGGCCTGCCGATCAGCGGCCAAGTGCGCGACTTTCCCGCCTCTGAGCAGGCCATTCTCAAGCCCCAGGGCATCCTGTCGCTGGCGGTGATGCCGATCCGCGTGGATGACACCCTATGGGGCTTCATCGGCCTGGATGACAACCACAACGAGCGGGCGTGGTCAGGCGTCGAACTCGACGCCCTGCAGATGGTTGGTGACGTGCTCGGCGCCAGCATGGCCACCCACCGGGTGCGCCAGCAGCTCAACGAGCTGGCCTACTACGACTCCCTTACCGGTCTGGCCAATCGTGCGCTGTTTCTCGAGCGTGCACGCCATGCCCAGCGCCGCGCCAAGCGCTTCGGCCGCAACCTGGCAGTACTGCTGCTCGACCTCGACCGCTTCAAGGTCATCAACGAGACCCTCGGCCACCGCCACGGCGACGGCCTGCTGCGCCAGGTCAGCCAGCGTCTGCTGCACGGCCTGCGCGCCACCGACACCGTGGCACGCCTGGGCGGCGATGAGTTCGCGATCCTGCTCGAGGACCTGATGATCCCCCAGGACGCCATGATCATCGCCGGTAAGCTGCTGAGCCACTTCAACCAGCCCTTCATGCTTGGCGACCAGACGCTGTTCGTCACTACCAGCCTGGGCATCAGCGTCTATCCCAGCGATGCCAAGGATATCGCTGAGCTGCTCGAGTACGCCGAGGCCGCGATGTATCGCGCCAAGGCCCGCGGCCGCAACTGCTACGACTTCTATACCACCGAGCTCACCGCTGCCGCCCAGGCCCAGCTGCTGCTCGAGACCGAGCTGCGCTTCGCCCTGGAGCGCGGTGAGTTCGTGGTCCACTATCAGCCCATCGTGGCCACCACTAGCGGCCAGATCATCGGCGCCGAGGCGCTGGTACGCTGGCAGCATCCCGTGCGTGGTCTCACCGCCCCCGGGCTGTTCCTGGATGCCGCCGAGAACAGCGGCCTGCTGGGCGAGATCAGCCAGTGGGTGCTCGAGCAGGCCTGCGCCCAGCTGGTGGCTTGGCAGGCCGAGGGCCTGAGCCTGGAGCGGCTGGCGGTCAACCTGGCGGGCGACCAGATCGACAGCGGCCGACTGGTGGATGCGGTCAATCGTGCCCTGACCGTCAGCGGGCTCAGCCCACATCATCTCGAGCTCGAGGTCACCGAGACCTTTATCATGCAGCACGCCAAGCGCGCCATCGAGGCCCTCGGCCAGCTCAAGGAGCAGGGCATCAGCCTGGCCATCGACGACTTCGGCACCGGTTACTCTTCGCTCAGCCATCTCAAGCGGCTGCCGATTCACAAGCTCAAGATCGACCGCAGCTTCGTACGCGATATCCCCAGCGGCACCAACGATGCCGCCATTGCCCGCGCAATCATCGCCCTCGGCCACAGCATGGGGCTGACGGTGACGGCCGAAGGCGTCGAAACCCCCGAGCAGCTCGGTTTCATGTCTGCCGAGGGCTGCGATGAGATCCAGGGCTACCTGATCAGCCGACCGCTACCCGCCGACGACTTTGCCCGCCTGCTGGCCGGTCCGGCACCGCTCTCCCCTGCGCCCAGCCCAACGGTCTAGCAGCATTATTCATGATTGCAATTTGAAATTTTATTGATACCGATAGGCACTGCTAGATTTAAAATAAATTCATTAATATCAATACTTTATAAAATCCATTGTCCCTGCCCGTTCCTAGCCATATCTACACATCACCGAAAAAGTGGGGTATGGTTCGGGGTATTGTCACCCATGATTGTGAGGTGCGAGGGATGGGGCTAACAGCGACTGAGGTCAGGAACGCCAAAGCACGTAGCAGCGACTACAGGCTGCACGATGGTGGTGGTCTGTACCTGCACGTGAGGAAGTCTGGAGCGAAGGCATGGCTCTACCGTGATCGGACAGGCGGCAAGGATACGTTCCTAACGCTAGGTAACTACCCTGCCGTATCACTGGCTGCTGCTAGAGCAGATGTCGCACAGCGGAAGCTGGCACGTGACCGTAAAAGTGCGACCGTGGTCATGCCAGAGGCATTCGGAGTCATTGCAGAGGAATGGTTTAAGCAAAGCTCGGGGCAATGGGGCGAGGCATATACTAAATCGGTCAGGCGTGTTCTCGAGAGAGATATACTGCCAGAGTTAGGCAACACACCTATCGATGAGATTACGTCTAGAGCCTGTCTGCAAATTCTACAAGCGATAGCTAGTCGAGGTGCTGCGACCGTAGCAGTACAGGCACGTACAGTGATGGGGATGATCTTCAAATATGCGATCATTAACTTGCACTGTGAAAATGATCCCACTAGTGCATTAAAGGGTGCTATCAAGCCAGCGAAGACCAAGCATAGCCCAGCACTCACTAAGCATGAGTTCACGATACTACTGAAGGCTATCAGCAATAGTACATCACGGCATAGAACCAAAACCGCGCTGCACATATTGGCGAGGACGTTTGTTAGGACAAATGAATTAGCTAAATCGACATGGGATGAATTTGATTTGGTGAATTCACTATGGACGATCTCAGGTCAGCGTATGAAGAATAAAGTACCACACGTGGTGCCATTGTCTGATCAGGTGGTAACGCTACTAGAGGGATTACCAAAGAATTCGCATTATGTTTTTCCAAACGAATCTGATGCCAGTAAGCACATGAATCTATCAACCTGTAACGTGGCCGTCAGATCACTGAAATTACAATTCAAATTTTCACCGCATGGTTTCAGGTCAACGGCTAGCACGATACTGAACCAGAGTGGTTACCGTGGGGATATCATCGAGCGCCAGCTATCGCACGTGCCTGTGAATCAAGTTAGAGCCGCCTACAATGCTGCGGATTATCTAGACGAACGTCGAGCCATGATGCAGTGGTGGTCAGATGAAATTGACCGCCTGATGGCCTCATAGCGGTTACAAGGTATACCTATATTCAGTAGGAATTTCGGATCGTTTCTAGGCATTAAAAGCACCATTGAGGGGCTTTTTCATTTGTAATATTCATCTATAAACGACTGTATATCAGATTCTCGCCATCTTACACCAGCAAAGGGTATTTTCGTTCCTTCTGGTAGATGGCCATCGTTAATAAGGCGATACAGAGACGATTTGCTGATCGAAAGACGTTCGCATACTTGACGAATTTTGAATAGTTGATCGGCAGTTTTTGATTGAGTTTCTAGGTTCTCGTGATTACTCATTTGTGTTTTTCTCCTTGGTTGGCATGATCCAATGTTAAGCCGATTATCTAGCCATGCAACCCCCTGAAATAACTTCAGAACTATCCATATTCTTTCGAAGACCATCCAATATTTTTTTTGGCCAGTGATCATGTACAGTATTCAACATCAATCTAGGAAAGAAAGCCTCACTCTCATTCTACAGCGATACAACGGGACTTAGACCCTCTTCTGACACGACGATTAACCAGAGCTAGCCATTGCTAAGGTAGCGTATCGCTCAGAAGATCTCAGAAAATTTTTCACTTTCGTATAAATAACTTCAGATTGGAGAGACTTACTTGATGACATCTTGCTCTGATCTCAGCAAATTTCTATCTTTGCGCTTTTATAGCGGAAGCTCTAGAGGGGCGCTGACAACATGACACTGCTTCTGCTCCTAGTATCTTCACCTAGGGCATTGTACTAGTATTGACTATTATAAAATATAAGGAGTAACAATGAACATTCAGAGCAACATATTTGATAGAAAACTTAACGCCAATTTCTTTCAAAAAGAGAAATTATGAGATGGTTACATTAAGCTATTGTCAGAACTCGATACTAGGTATCATCTAACAGTCACCTTTGATTACGGAATGAGCAGCAAGAGTTCTACTAGCTTACTGAATGATATTCTGAAGATGATCAATAGATATTTCTTGAAAGGTCAATACAACTCTGGCAACAAGTTTTTTGAAGGGATTGTAGTGAGAGAAAGAACAGAAGCAATGGATAACTACCATTACCATATCATGTTGGCAGATGGTGAAACCATTCTTCCTGACTATGATAGCCTTGAAAGCGTAGTTAATAAAAAAATCCAGACGTTGAACAAAAGCCGTACATATGGAAACAAGATAAACAAGTTTCTTCTTCAAGAATACTATGATACTGAAGGTAGCAGCCTAGAACGTTATGTCACTAAGGCATTTGAAAACACTTCAAACTCAATCAATGATTGCTCAGATGCCATTTGTCCGATACAGCACGCTGGAGTCTCATTCAACGATTAAAATCAAATTGTGTCCTAAAGTGATGTCTTGTCCTGTCTAGTCCTTGCTGTCTATAACACACCCCATGCAGCAGGTTCGGCCCAAAAAGACACTGGGCAAGACAATCTGCAAGGACACCACTCGCACCTAGCAATAAAGACCAGTCGATATCAACTGGTCTTTTTAACAAACTTAGCTATTACATATCATTGATCTTTTCAATAAGCAACTCTATGTTTTTAGCATAATTTACTTCAGCCACATCTCTCTGCATCAAGTAAAATGGCTTTATTTTACTGATTTCCATTTCCACATCGCTTACAATAACTTCTTGGAAAACAACTGTTTCCCCCTCTAGAAGAGCATACTCAATTTCTGTTCTTCTAGTGTCGGTTCCCCAGACGAAGCCCCAGTCAGACCAATCACCGCTATCAACTAGCCTTGCATTCAGTGTATAGTTGTTGCCAGAGAGGTTGGCATTGCTCAAGCTCTCTTGTAGAACTTCTTCAAAGGTTTCATTACTGAAATTTGGTGCAATTCTTCCACCATAAGTGAAAGTGCTTGTACCAGGAAAGTCGGTTATTTCCCCTACCGTAATAGAATCTCTGAATCTCTCTGTTTTAACAACATACCCTTCACTATCGAAAGCCACCCTGTCTATCCTAGGCTCACCTGTAATTGTGCACCCAGCGAGAAGAACCAAGCCCAAACCTGCAACAAACATTTTGATTTTTAGCATTGCACCACCCCTTTAATGAAGAAAGGTTAATGTAGTATGCTTTTAAATCCAAATCAAGGGATGGCAGCTCTGTCTTCAGCGAAGGTACTTTCGGAACCCTACTGAATATAGGTATAGCTTGTAACCAAGACAGCTTACATGAAGATATACTAATTCAGGCTTTTTTTGACTTTCTGAACCGTGTAGGTGCTGGCGCCAGCATGATCAGCTGCCTTCCTGACGCTGAATCCCGCCCTCAGAAGCTCAGCAATCCGCCTGTGCTTCTCTTCGTCTACTGGCCGACCCTTGTACCTACCTTCAGCTTTCGCCTTCTCTATGCCTTGCTGCTGGCGCTCTCGGCGCTGCTCATAATCCTTCCTGGCAATCGCCGCCATCATATCGAGCATCATCGAATTGATAGCATCGAGCATCCTGGCGGTGAACTCATCGCCCTCAGAAGCTCTCATGGCTTGATGGCTGGTGGGAAGATCGACCGCCACAACACGCAAACCTTTCTGATCGATTTCAGCCCGTAGCCTTTTCCAGTCACCAGCAGGGAGACGCGAAAGCCTGTCGATGCTCTCAACCAGCAGCACGTCACCTTGCTGAGCATCCGTCAACAGCCTGCGAAGCTCTCGGCGCTCTGCTGTGGCACCACTGGCGTTCTCGATGTAGTGACAAGCTATCGCCTGCTGAAAGCCCTCTGTGAAGAGCTGAAGGCTATCTTTGGCTCTGCTGGCGTCTTGATCTTGTGTGCTGGCGCGTAGGTAGGCACGGATGAACATATTGGCAAGCCTCTGTGCTGTTTTGGTGTGCTGTGAAGACAGTGTGCTGCTATGGATCAAAATAGTCAATTACCAACACACACCAATGCGCCAGCCAAGGTGTAGTGCTAGAGGTATACCCAAAATGGAGGCGGCATCTAGGTGTTGGCTAGCTACTTCCACCTTCGTTAATGGACTCAGGTGGTTGCTACTGCTTGTTTCATATGCTACATGATTACTTATAGAAATCTTCAGCAAGGTGAAATCAGCAATGTTGAAAAATGACCTCGTGTTTATTGACGGTTCACATTTACCACAAGATTTGTTTTACCGCCTGTGGAAGCTGAGCTTCTACGAAGCACGGAGCCTCGGAAGAAATGAGACAGCCAACATCTTGGGTGGTGCATTTTTCTTAGGCGAGATGGAAAATGGTTTATGCTTTGGATTCATGTATGATCTCGAAGGTTCGACTCCTCACGAACCAGACTTGTGGACTCAAACATTAAGAAAACTCGAAAATGAAGAAATAATTGACCTGTTTGAATTCCAAGTTTTATTGGAATGCGGCCGGCATGTAGAAGCCATTTACAAGGAGGAAACGGGCATCGACTCTAGTGGTTGGATGTATATAGTGTTTGTTGAGCCACCAGACGATCCTGATCTGTGTTCATTCAAAGGGCTTCATAGGTTTTGGTCTTATGAAGATCTTGATAGACGATAACCTGCTCGGTAGAACACGATAGGATTGATAAAAAATAGCTATACCTGTCACTTGTTATAGCCAGTGGAGCACAGGTATAGCTAATGAATTTACAAAAAACATAGTTATAAAATAAAAAATAAGCAATATCAGGCTATTCAAAACATGGAGCAATTGCACGATCTGTTCGTTCCATGATTTCAGCATCATTTCTTTCTTCAGAAGAAATAAAATAGCCAAACTCAGCCAACCCAAATTCTTCTTCTACTTTATCAGTCATGCAATCGCACCTTGTCCAAGCGCTACTTGAAGTCATTCCGACCCTCTCAAGCTCGTATGCGCAACCTTGTCGAAATTCTGTTCTCATTTCACGTGTCCAAGATTCGTCTGATGCATAACTTGCCAGTGACAAACATAGCAGCAAAGAGGTTAGGGTTGCTCCAAGTATATTTTTCATATTCTATCACCAATTTTACCTAGTTTTTGTATGCTAGAACTTACGGTTTTTACATTGCAAAAGGTATAGAAAAACCTATGCAACATATAGAGTTTATACCAAAATCTCTCAAACTACTAGCTAAGAACCATATGCATTATAAAGGAATATAATCAGCAAGCCTTAATCTCATTGATGAGATAAGCAACATACCAAAAATACTGAACCATTTTTTTTACTAGACGAGCAACTTATCGCCACAGCCTTGACGGCCTAAGTGATATTGATGCATTGTTAACTTAAGCTCCACATCTAGACAATTGCGCCTGCAAGCGACCTTACTAGTTCTCGTTCTCTCTGAACCTGTAAGGAGGGTTTTTATCAGGGTTGCGCCAGCCCTGAAGCTCGAAGAGCTTGCGCTACTGGATCAACTGATAGCGTTCATCTTCTGTGAGCATTAGTATTTACAGCTTTAGAAATGTTTCTTTGGCACTTAATTGAGGTTCTATTTTTTGAACATAGTATAAAGCATCAGCGTCCAAGCACTTTCTTACTTCTTCGTTTAGTAGGAAGCTCCTGATGTATAAGACGTCTTCTGGATTTTTAATATATTGGTTTCTTGTTTTTCTATCTACCATTATCTGTTGGAGCAAGTTCGATAATTTTTGATATTCTTCAGTTATAGGGATGCTCGATTTAAAGCTTGCAAAATTAACGTACATATCAAGATATATGTCATGTACATGATCACCATGAACCCTCAGTCCGTCTTCATTGTTATTCCTTCTTAAGCGATATGCGTCTTTAATTAACTTATCTTTTATGTGCATCCCTTCGCTGAACACATGATAATCACCACTTAGTTTATCATTTCCACTATAAACAAGAATCGTATCAATCACCCTCACCATTCTATCAATAGACTCTGACATATTATACATATTAATTGCCAAACGCTTTTCACCTATACGTAAGTCGCCAATATCTATTTCACCAACCGGCTCAATTCTTAGCAACCCTTGCATTCTAATCAGAATAACGATGTCTTCAATGGTGTTTTTCTTATTTTTTAAACTCTCCTTAATAGTTTCCATACAGCTCAAAATGTCGCTCAAATCGCCTACCCGTTTATTATCAGCATCTAGACTGATCTTTACATCACACCTCATCGGCGAGTTATCTGGGTATATCTGCTGATATAGCTCTTCCTTATTATTAATCGCTATTCTGTTTTCTAATAGATTTTCTATTCCCTCTAAGCGTTCAAAGAATATTCTGCGGTGGCGATCATAGCGGTCAAACTCTATCGACTCAATTTGTTTTTCAGTGATTTTATCTTGCGATTTAAATTGCTGTATCACTATCAGTAGTGTCGCTAATGCAGCAAATGAAGCTAACATACCAAAAGTACCAGACATCAATGCCCCAAAGTATGCCCAGTCTTCTGCCCTGCTTGATAAGCCCGGTCCCACTATAAAGATATATCCCAACATTATTAGGATACATACTAACAATGCACAGCCCATCATTAATTTAGCTAACAATGGTAACTCAAGATTGCTGACGCGCCATTTATTGTCAGTTTTTTCTTTTTGCTTATCCTTCATGGTCCCCTACCCTGCCGTTGGCTTCACAGTCCCTGGCTGTATACACACACAGTATCAGCGACAGGCCATGATGGGTAGGTGTTGGGGCAAGGTCAGGTTGGGTGAATGGCTAGGGTGACGTGGGATTCATGGGAACCCCGTGGTACCGTTAGACATCTATCGCTGCCCATACAATAGGGTAGCGCTTCACATTCGGGGTATAAATTGGGGTATCGTCAACTGAGACGATGCCCTTTTTTCGTTACGTATCAAAATGTTACAAGCATCTATAACGTTACGTCGTTCATCCAATTTGAAATCGTTATTCATTTTCAAAACAAATAGATACCCGCCTTTGCTAGACTGAGGTCATTCCAACGCGACCCGCCCTGCCTCGAGTTCGACGACTCGTCCATGAGCCGCGACGCGCTATGCGTGCGCTGCCAGCCGGGTCGTGCTCTGCTTCCGACCAGCGTCGCCCCTACACGGAGGAACTGCCGCGTGGAGCTGATTCAATACGCACTCGACAATATCGACCTGCTGGCCAGTCGTACCCTCGAGCATATCGCGCTGGTCGGTGTAGCCGTAGGGTTGGCCACGCTCACCGGCGTACCGATCGGCATCGCCATCACCCGCAATGAGCGTCTGGCGCGCAATGTGCTCTACGCCGCCTCGATCATCATCACCATCCCGTCCATTGCGCTGTTCGGCATCATGATTCCGATTCTGTCATTGATCGGCCACGGCATCGGCTATGTGCCGGCCGTCATCGCCGTACTGCTCTATTCGCAGCTGCCGATCATCCGCAACACCTATACCGCCATCAACAATGTCAACCCGGCGCTGCGCGAGGCCGCCCGCGGCATCGGCATGAGTCCCAACCAGCGCCTGCGCATCGTCGAGATCCCGCTGGCGGTGCCGGTGATCATGGCCGGCGTACGCACCGCCGTGGTGCTCAATATCGGGGTGATGGCGATCGCCGCCTACATCGGTGCCGGCGGGCTTGGCACCTTCATCAGCCGCGGCATTTCGCAGTCCGACCCGCGCCAGCTGATCGTCGGCGCGATTGCCGTGAGTCTGCTGGCGATCGTCGTCGACTACGCCCTGCTGGCGCTGCAGAAGCGCCTGACGCCCAAGGGGATGGAACGCGCCGCGTCCACCGCCTGAGCCCCAGCGCCACTGCTACCCGACAAGGATTCCCGCATGATTCGACTCGACAGCCTGACCAAGGTCTTCGACACCCCCAAGGGAGCGGTGGTCGCCGCCGACCATATCAGCATGGAGGTGCCCTCCGGCGAGATCTGTATCCTGCTCGGCCCCTCCGGCTGCGGCAAGACCACCACGCTGAAGATGATCAATCGTATCGTGCGGCCGACCTCAGGCAAGGTGTTCATCAACGGCGACGACACCACCGGCATGGACACCCAGACCCTGCGCCGCAACATCGGCTATGTGATCCAGCAGATCGGGCTGTTTCCCAACATGACCATCGAGGAGAACATCACCGTGGTGCCGCGCCTGCTGGGCTGGGACAAGGCCAAGTATCGTGAGCGCGCCCGCGAGCTGATGGCGATGATCGCCCTCGAGCCGGACGCCTTCCTCAAGCGCTACCCGAGCGAACTCTCCGGCGGTCAGCAGCAGCGCATCGGGGTGGCCCGGGCGCTGGCCGCCGACCCACCGGTGATGCTGATGGACGAGCCCTTCGGCGCCATCGACCCGATCAACCGGGCGGTGATCCAGGACGAGTTCCTCAAGATGCAGCAGGCACTCAACAAGACCATCATGTTCGTCAGCCACGACATCGATGAAGCAATCAAGATGGGCGATCGCATCGCGATCTTCCGCGAGGGGCGGCTGGTGCAGTACGACACGCCGGACGACCTGTTGACCGCACCCAAGGATGCCTTCGTCGAATCCTTCCTCGGTGAGGACCGCGCGCTGAAGCGTCTCAACCTGGTCAAGGTGCGCGAGATCGTCTCCGATGAGATCGGCAGCGTGACCCCCGGCGACACCCTGGAAACCGCCCTGGCGCGCATCGACGACTTCGGCTACTCCAACGCCATTCTGATGGTCAACGACAAGCGCCAGCCGGCCGGCATCGTCAGCCGCTCGGTGGCGCGCACCACCAAGGGCTACTGCCGCGATCACTTTCAGAACGTGCCAGCGGCGGTGCATCTCGACGACGACCTGCGCAAGGTCGCCTCGCTGATGTTCGCCCACGACATCACCTGGCTACCCTGCGTGGACGACGACGGCCGGGTATGCGGGCAGATCACCCAGCGCGCCATCACCAGTCACCTGGGCTCACGCTACCGCGCCCGCCAGGCCGCCATTGGTTCCACCGACGCCGCCGCGAGGGAGTGAGCCGATGCCTATCCAGAGCATGAAAGGCGCGCTGCGCGCCCTGCTGCTGCTGGCGGTGTTCGCCGCCGGGGTGTGGAGCCACGCCAGCGGCATCATCGATGACTTCCTCTGGCACCTTCCCGACGTCCAGTACCTGGCCGGCCAGCACCTGTGGCTGACCGCCGTCTCCGGCAGCCTGGCCATCGGCGTGGCGATTCCACTGGGTATCCTGCTGTCGCGGCCGTCGATGGCGCGCTGGGCCGAGAGCCTGATGCAGGTGCTCAACGTGGGTACCACCATCCCCACCCTGGCGGTGCTGGCGCTGTCGATGAGCTTTCTCGGCATCGGCACCGTGCCGGCTATCTTCGGGCTGTTCGTCGCCACCCTGCTGCCCATTGCGCGCAACACCTACGCCGGGCTCAAGGGCGTCTCGCCGGCGCTGATGGAGGCCGCCGCGGGTATCGGCATGTCGCCGACCCAGCGGCTGCTGCGCGTCGAGCTACCCAATGCGCTGTACGTGATCTTCGCCGGGATCCGCACGGCACTCGCCATCAATATCGGCACCGTACCGCTGGCCTTCCTGATCGGGGCCGGCGGGCTCGGCGAGCTGATCTTCACCGGCATCGATCTCTACGACCCGGTGATGATGCTGGCCGGGGCCATTCCCACGGCGCTGCTGGCGATCTTTGTCGACGCGCTGATCGCCGTCATCGCCTTCTTCGTCGTGCCGCGGGGCGTCAACCCCGCACGTCAATCCCCCCAACACTAACGACAACACCCTGATGTTAGGAGAACGACCATGAAATACCTCGTCTCGACCCTCTCTGGCCTGGCCCTCGCCGGCGCCCTGACTGCAGCCAGTGCCAACGCCGCCGATCTGGTAGTGGGCGGCAAGAGCTTCACCGAGCAGCAGATCATCGCCAGCATGACCGCCCAGTATCTCGACGCGCTCGGCTACGACATCGATAGCCGTATTGGCATGGGCTCCGCGGTGCTGCGCCAGGCCCAGGAGAACGGCCAGGTCGACCTCTACTGGGAGTACACCGGCACCTCGCTGATTACCTACAACGACATCAGCGAGCGCCTCAATGCCGAGGAAACCTACGCCCGGGTCAAGGAGCTCGATGCCGAGGTCGGCCTGGTATGGCTCGAGCCGTCCAATGCCAACAACACTTATGCCCTGGCGATGCGCGCGGATGATGCCAAGGAGCGCGGCATCGTCACTATCTCCGACCTGGCCGCGGCGATCAACGACGGCGAGGCGCTGACGCTGGCCTCTAACGTAGAGTTCTACGCCCGCGACGACGGCCTGCGCCCGCTGCAGGAGATGTACGAGTTCGAATTCGGCCGCCGCAACGTCAGCCGTATGGACACCGGCCTCACCTACCCGGCGCTGCGCGATGGCGAGGTCGAGGTATCAGTGGTATTCGCCACCGACGGCCGCATCCCGGCCTTCGACCTGCGCGTGCTGGAAGACGACCTCGATTACTTCCCGGCCTATGCCCTGACGCCGGTGATCCGCGCGGAGACCCTCGAGGAGTTCCCTGAGCTCGAGGAGCAGCTCAACGCCCTGTCGGCGCTGCTCGACGATGCCACCATGGCCGAGCTCAACGCCCGCGTCGACGTCGAGCGCGAGACCATCGAACGCGTAGCCGAAGCGTTCCTCGAGGAACATGACCTGCTGTAACCCGTCAGCTCAGCGTGCACGGCTGGCACACTGCCAGCAGCCTGCGTTCACAGAGGCCGCCTGCGGGCGGCCTCTGTGGGTTGAACCGCGCCTTTTCCTCTCGAGTAAGCTCGCATGCCCGATGCCGATCATCTCCACGTCGCCGCCGCTCAGCTCGACTGCCACCTGGCTGATATCGAGACCAACCTGGCCCGCCACCGTCCGCTGATCGAGGCCGCACGCACCGCCGGCTGCGAGCTGCTGGTGTTTCCCGAGCTGTCGCTGACCGGCTACGGCCTAGGTCGTGGCGTGCTCGACGTGGCCATGAGCGCCCACGACTCACGCTTGGTCGAGTTGGCCGAGGCCTGCGGCAGGATGCGCACGCTGGTGGGGTTCGTCGAGGAGGCGAGCCCCGGCGAGTGCTACAACGCCATGGCCGTGCTCTACGACGGCGGCGTGCAAGCGGTGCATCGCAAGCTCAACCTGCCCAGCTACGGCGGCCTCGAGGAGGGCAAGTGGTTCACGCCAGGCCGCCGGCTTACCGCCTTCCGCATACGCGACGGCTGGACGGCCAGCCCGCTGATCTGCGCCGACCTGTGGAATCCGGCGCTGGTGAACGCCGCCCTGCTGACGCGTCCGGAGGTGCTCTGCGCGCCGATCAACTCGGCCAGCGGCATCGTCAGCCAGGCCTTCTCCAACGAGCACAACTGGGCCACCAACCTGTAGTTCTACGCCATGACCTACGGCACCCCGGTAGTCATGGCCAACCGCATCGGCATGGAGAATGGCAGCCGTTTCTGGGGCGGCTCACGGATTCTCGGACCGCGCGGTGAGACCCTGGCCGCGGCCGACGACGGTGAAACACTGCTTCAGGCGCGGCTGTCGCGGCGGGCGATTGCCGAGGCACGCTTCGAGCTGCCCACCCACCGCGATGCCGACACCTCGCTGATTCGCCAGTTGCTTGACAAAGAATCGACAAAAAAGGCATGAAAATCATCGGCATCTAACCCTATACTGATATGGCATCGCGGCAAGCATGGATGCCAAGACGCTAGGATCATCAAGAAGCCGGAAGCCACTCCCAAAAGAAAGGAACCATCCCATGATGAAGAAGCTCTCTCGAGTCCTCAGCCCGCTGCTGATCGCCTTCCTGGTCCTCGGCAGCCTGCCGGTGGCCGCTGCCCCGCAAGCCGCGCCCAGCAGCGCCATGGTCACCACTCAGGATGCCCTGAGCGCCGATCAGGTCAGCGCCGACCGCGAACGCATCAACGAAATGCTCTCTCGCCAGGACGTCCAGGATCAGCTGGTCGCCCAGGGCGTCGATCCCGCCGACGTCGAGGCCCGCGTAGCGGCCCTGTCCGACGCCGAAGTGCGCCAGATGGCCGAACAGCTCGACGACCTGCCGGCCGGTGCCAGCGTGGTCGGGGCGCTGGTCTTCATCTTCGTACTGCTGCTGGTCACCGATCTGCTCGGCCTGACCAACGTCTTCCCGTTCACTCGCTGAGGCAGCCGCATGTCTCATCTGCTCGAACGGCAAGCGCCGCGACAGCAGTCACAACGGCAAGCATGGAACGCCCGCACTGCGGGCGTTCTGCTGTTGATGGCTGCCCTTGTGCTGCTCAGCGGCTGCGCCACCAGTCCGCGCCTGGCCAGCCCCGGCGAGATGGGGGTCGCCGAGCGCACCTATATCGACGGCGTGCCCTTCCACGCCCAGCGCGACTATCAGTGCGGTCCCGCCTCGCTGGCCATGGTGCTCAACCATTCCGACGTCGATGTCAGCGTCGACACCCTGATTCCCCAGGTCTTCCTGCCCAATCGCGACGGTAGCGTGCAGCCCGAGATGCAGTCCACGGTGCGCCGCTACGACCGCGTCAGCTTCGTGCTCGACGGCAATTTCGCGTCGCTGCTCGAGGAGCTCGACGCCGGCCACCCGGTGGTGGTGATGCAGAACCTGTCGCTGCCGCTGTGGCCGATGTGGCACTACGCGGTGGCGATCGGCTACGACCTCGATGAGCAGCTACTCACGCTGCACAGCGGCGAGGAAGCCAACCGCCAGGAGTCGTTCCGCCGCTTCGACGCTACCTGGGCGCGCAGCGAGCGCTGGGCGATGGTTGCGCTGCCCCCCGGTGAACTGCCGGTGAGCGTAGGGCCACGCCGCGCTATGGACGCCATCGCCTCGTTCGAGCAGGCCAACGACGCCGAGGCCGCGCTGCCCGCCTGGCGCTCGGTAACCGAGCGCTGGCCGCAGGACGCCATGGCTTGGTTCGCGCTGGGCAATGCCGAGTACGGCGCCGGCCAGCCCGAGGAAGCGGTCGAGGCCTTTCGGCACGCCACCGAGCAGCAGCCGGACCTGGCCGTAGCCTGGCTCAACCTGGGGCTGACCCTGGAGGGGCTCGGCGAGCACAGCGAGGCGCACCGGGCACTGCAGCAGGCCGCCAGCCTGCCCGGCCGCTGGCAGGACGCTGCCGAGCAGGCGCTGACCCGTTTCAACGACTGACACTATCCCCCGGTCGCTCACGGGCGGCCGTCTTACTCAGGAGACCCCCATGCGCATTGCGATCTATGGCAGCGGCGGCGTCGGCGGCTACTTCGGCGGCCGCCTGGCCGCCGCGGGTGAAGACGTTACCTTCATCGCCCGCGGCGAGCATCTGGCCGCCATCCAGCGCGACGGCCTCAAGGTGCACAGCATCCACGGCGATTTCCAGGTCGCCCCGGCGCAGGCCAGCGATGACCCGGCGAGCGTCGGAGCGGTCGATCTGGTGATCGTCGCCGTCAAGGCCTGGCAGGTGGCCGACGCAGCGGCGGCCATGGCACCGCTGCTCGGCCCCGATACCTGCGTGCTGCCCCTCGAGAACGGCGTCGAGGCCGCCGACCATCTGGCCCGCGAGGTTGGCGCCAACAGAGTCATCGGCGGGCTGTGCGGCATCCTCGCCTGGCGCGAGGCCCCCGGGGTGATCCGCCACGCCGGCATCGAGCCCTTCATTCGGCTGGGTGAACTCGACAACCGCAAGAGCGAACGGGTGGCCGCCATCCGCGAGTGCCTGTCTGGTGCGGAAGGCATCACCGCCGAGGTCGCCGAGGATATCCAGGTCGCTATCTGGAGCAAGTTCCTGTTCATTTGCGCCATGAGCGGCATCGGCAGCATCAGCCGGGCACCGATCGGCGTGACCCGCCGCCTGCCCGACAGCCGCGCGCTGATCGAATCGATCCTCGAGGAGATCTATCGGGTGGGAGTGGCCAAGGGCGTCGCACTGCCGGACGACGCCGTAGCGCGGGCGATGAAATTCATCGATGCCCTGCCGGAGAAGAGCACCGCCTCGATGCAGCGCGATATTGTCGACGGTCGGCCGTCGGAGCTCGACTCGCAGAATGGTGCGGTGGTGCGGCTGGGCGTCGAGCTCGGCGTGGCCACGCCGGTCAACCGGGTGATCCACGCCGCGCTGCTGCCCCAGGAGCTGGCGGCCCGGGAGGCCGGGGCTAAGTGACTCAGTCGCGCTGGTAAGTGCCGACCAGGCGGTTCATGCCCAGCAGGTGCGGCTCGACCTTCTCGAGCAATTGCGCGAGGGTCAGTCCGGCGGGCAGCTCCAGCTCGGCGTCCAGCGCCAGCACCCAGAAATAGTAGAGATGCAGGCCGTGCCCCTCCGGGGGCATTGGCCCCATGTAACCGTTATTACCCCGGTCGTTGACGCCGGCGGTGCCTTTGTCGGTCGCCTCCTCCAGCGCCGTCACCGAGCCCGGGAGGTTATACAGCACCCAGTGCACGAAACCGTACTGCCCCTCCTTGACCAGCGGCGCATCCGGGTCGTGGCAGATCACCGCGAAGCCCTTGGTGCCCTGCGGCGCGCCTGACCAACTCAGCGCCGGCGAGACGTTGTCGCTCTCACCCGTGTACTGGCTGGGAATCTTGCCATGATTGTCGAAGGCCGGGCTCTCTAGCTGCATGGTCGAGGGTGCAAATGCCATCGTGGGCGTCCTCCTTGGTATTGCATGGGATGTCGTGGAACGACAGCATCGAAGAAGCCTGCGCAGCTGTCAACGCTCGGCGGTGGACCTGGCAGGCGTCCCCCAGTGCTGCTGAAGTAGGCGCTCGGCCCGTCGCAGGCGCTTGTCGAGAAACGCCCGGGTATCCCGCTGTCCCGGCGTCGCGTCATGCGCCCAGACCCGCAGTGTGGCGACGAACAGCGCCGTCAGGCCGACCTCCTCGACCTGGGCGCGGCGCGTACCATACGGCGCCTCGAGCATCGCCGCCTCACGCAGCCACTGAATCGTTCGCGAGAGATCGAAGACCATTGGCACCCAGGTGTGCAGGTGCGGCAGATGGGCCTTGCTGCGCAGCATCTCGACGCTGACGCGACGATGCGCCGCCAGTGCATCGAACCAGGCCAGCAGGCAGTGTTCGATGCGCTCGCGGGCCGCCCAGTCGGCGAACCCTTCGGGCTTCTCGGCGAGCATGGCGCGCCAGCCGCGCAGGAACCAGGCGTCGGCTACGGCGTCGAGATCGCGGTAGTGGTCGAGCACCGCAGCGGCCGGCATCTCCAGCGCTGCCGCCACGCGGGTCAGCTCGACGCCGTCCCAGCCCTTCTCTTCGGCCATCTCGAGGGCCTGAACCAGAATCCGCTCGGCGAGGGAATCAGCGTGGTCCGCTGCATGGTGAATCGGCGTCATTGCCATCGGTGTCCTCCTGACGCGATGTTGCCTGTGCTATTACCATAGGCTCCATCCCACCCAGGAGGAAACCAGCATGTGGCATCAAACGGAGATTCGCCTGGCCCCACGCGCGCGCGGCTTCCATCTGATCAGCGACGAGGTGGTCGCCGCTATCCCGGCCCTGGGCGATTGCGAGGTTGGGCTGCTGCACCTGCAGCTGCTGCACACATCGGCGTCCTTGACGCTCAACGAGAACGCCGACCCCGACGTGCGTCACGACATGGACGCTTTCCTGCGGCGCCTGGTGCCCGGCGACCTGCCCTACTTTCGGCACACGCTCGAGGGCCCCGACGACATGCCCGCCCACGTTGCCGCCAGCCTGTTCGGCACCCAGCTGACCCTGGCGGTGCGCGGCGGGCGCCTGGCCACCGGCACCTGGCAGGGCATCTGGCTCGGCGAGCACCGCGACCAGGGTGGGCCACGGCGCCTCATCGCCACGCTGCAGGGCGAGTAGCCAGGCCTCAGGCCTTCTTGACGAAGGCCGAGGTAAGCTTCAGTGGGCCGATACCCTCTACCTTGCAGTCGAGGTTGTGGCCGCCATCGGCGTCGCCCTCGATCAGCCGAACGTTCTTGACCTTGGTGCCGACCTTGATCACCGAGGAGGAGCCCTTGACCTTGAGGTCCTTGATCACCGTTACGCTATCGCCGTCGGCCAGTGGATTGCCATGGGCATCGCGTGCCTCCAGCACGTCTTCACGACCCTCGGCCGTCTCTTCGCCGGGCGCCCACTCGTGGCCGCACTCGGGGCACACGCACTGGATGCCGTCATGGTAGGTGAACTCCGACGCACAGGCCGGACAGTGGGGCAGATCGCTCATGCGGGCTCCTGATGATAGCGATGGCAAAAACCCGCAAGCCTACACCGAGGCGGGTTCAGGCTCCACTGGCGCCTTTGCAAGCGGCTCGCGGGGCTGCTAGGTTGGGCGCATATTCATTGCATGGGAGGTAAGCGGATGGATCCCGCCGTCAATAGCGTCGTCAGCGAATCGCTGGTGCTGCAGCAAGCCCAGGCCGCCCAGCACGCGCAGATGCAGGTGTTTCGCGAGGCTCTGGATACGCAACAGCAGCAGGTCACCGCGCTGATGGAGTCGGCCTCGGCACAACCCCAACTGGCCAGCGAAGGGCACATCGGCACCTTGATCAACACCACCGCCTGACCCGCCCATCGCCTTTTCATCCCCTCGAGCCCCGGCACTGCCGGCGGCTCGTTTTCGTGTGAGCCCGCCATGACCGCAACGCCGCTTACCCTCGACGTCTTCAGCGACTATGTGTGCCCCTTCTGCTATCTGGAAGAACCCGAGCTCGACGCCTTGAGCGCCCGCTTCGGCGACCGCTTGACGATCCGCTGGCGCGCCTTCGAGCTGCGCCCCGCGCCGGCGCCGACCCTCGACCCCGACGGCGACTATCTGCACGATATCTGGTCGCGCGCCGTCTACCCCATGGCCGAGGAGCGTGGCATGACGCTACGCCTGCCGCGCCTGCAACCGCGCTCGCGACTGGCGCATGAAGCCAGCGCCTGGGCAGCCGACCAGTCGAGCGAGGCCGCCGCCACACTACGCCATGCGCTGTTTCGCGGCTTCTTCGAGGACAGCCTCGACCTGGCCGATGGCGAAGCGCTGTGCGCAACCGCCGGGGCGCTGGAACTCGATAGCGACGGCCTGCGCCAAGCGCTGGCCGAGGGGCGCTATCGCCAGCGGGTGCTCGACGATCAGCAAGCCGCGGGGGAGCTCGGGATTCAGGGGGTGCCCGGCCTGCGCTTCGCCTTGAACGGCGAGCACGCCGGCATCCTGGAAGGCGCCCAGCCACGCCGACAGCTGCTGCTGGCGGTGGAGCGCCTGCTGGACCTGGCCCAGCAGCGCTGAGCATGGCACCGCGTCCGATCCTCGTGCTCGGCGGCACCGGCTTTGCCGGTCGCGCCATCGTCCGCGAGCTGATCGAGCGCGGGCATCGCGTACGCCTTGCCGCGCGCCACCCCGCGCTGCCCGAGTGGCACGATGCGAGCGATCCACTCAGCCTGGTGCGCGCCGATGTCCACGACGAGACGAGCCTCGCCGCAGCGCTGGAGGGCGCTGGCGGCGTCGTCAATGCCGTAAGCTGCTATGTGGAATCCCGCGGCGCAAGCTTTCAGTCGGTACACGTCGCAGCTGCGGCGCGGATCGCATGCCTGGCGCAGCAGAGCGGTATCAGCACCCTGGTGCAGCTCTCCGGGATCGGCGCCAGCCTCGACTCCCCCTCGGCCTATGTGCGCGCCCGCGCCGCCGGCGAGCATGCCGTGCTCGAGCACTTTCCCAAGGCGACGATCCTGCGCCCCAGCGTGCTGTTCGGGCCGGATGACGCCTTCCTCACCGCCCTTCAGGGCCTGACACGACTGCCGCTGATTCCCCTGTTCGGCCGCGGCGAGACGCGCCTGCAGCCGCTGCACGTCGACGATCTGGCCCGCGCCGTGGGACGGCTGTTCTCATCCAACCCGCCGGCGCGCCGGCTGTTCGAGCTGGGCGGCCCCGAGGTGCTCAGCTACCGCGAGATCCTCGAGCGGATAATGCGCTGTCAGGGGCGGCATCGACCGCTGCTCCCGGTCCCCTTCATCGCCTGGCGACTGCTGGCCGCGGCGACCGGCTGGCTTCCCAATCCACCCCTGACCCGTGACCAGGTGCTGCTGATGCAGCAGGACAACGTGGTCGGCGCCGACGCCGGGCGCTGCGATGACCTGGGCATCCTGCCCCGTTCGCTGCACCAGACGCTCGAGACGCTGGGCTGACCCTCAGGGCGACAGCGTCGGCATGGCCCCCCCGCAACCGTTGAAGACCTCACCGTCTCGGGTCACCCGCACCGAGGTCTCGAAGGGTGCACCGCTCATGCTGTCGCGACACGCCTCGGGGGTTATCACCACGCGCAGATAGTTGCCCTCGGTGGTGGCGTGATAGACCCGCGAGCCCTCTTCGGAGCCGGCTTCCGGCTCGGGCAGTTCGGTGCGCACATCGCGATCGTCGAACGGCACCGAGAAGCGCATGCCCTGCGCGCTGATGGCCAGGTTCCAGGCCGGCTCGGTACCGGTGGCGCGGAAGCCGTCGTCACGCTCCAGCTCGAAGAACACGCCATCCCAGGGGGCGAGTGCGCGATTGTCATCAAGCATCAGCAGCGTACCGCCCAGGGTCGGCCATTCGCCCTCCTCACAGTCGAGGCGATGGCGCGCCACCTGCTCACGCCCTTCCAAAGGCGCCAGATCGCCCGCCTGGAGGCGGAAGTCATCGCGCACCTGGTTGACCGGCAGCACCTCGCCGATATGGGTCAGCGACTCGCAGTAGTACTCGCCGAGGGCGAACCAGTCGTCGCTGATACGCAGCCGGGCCCCCAGCCAGCTGTCGGCCTGCTCCTCGCTCATGGCGCTGATGCCCGGTTGATGAAAGTCCACCAGCCGCCATTCGCCCACGAGTGCCGCATAGTCGCGGCTCAGGTCGGGCTGCTCGGTGGCGTTTCGGGTTTCGCCATCCTGCTCGCCCCCACAGGCACTCAGGCCCGCCATCAGCAGCGACGCCCCGATCATCCGTAATGTCTTGCTCACGCTCGTGCTCCTGGTGATTGCCGTCTCCCGCCGCTGCGGGAGCCCTCAGGATACCGTATCTGCCAACGCGGCATGAGCACGGGGTTGGGTATCTATGCAGAGCGCTTCGCGATCAATCCGGCAGTCGCCCCTCACGGGCCAGACGCCTGCGCACCCAGCGATCGTACCACCGGGTCAGCAGCGCCTTGACGCCCGGCAGTCCGATCAACCAGGCCAGTGGCTTGAGGCGCGGCACGCGCTGCATCAGCAGCACATAGGCATCGATGCCGTCGACGATGCGCCCCGTATCGTCCTCCACGTGCAGTGACAGCAGCGCCGCCTGGGGATCGATGCCCTTGTCGCGCAGCGTCTGCTGATAGGTGGTCACATCGCACCAGGCGACCCGCTCGCCCGCCTCGCCAGCGCAGCGTTCATAGCGAGCTCGGTCGCAGCGGCAACCGGGGCAGACGCCATCGTAATAGACCTTGAGTGAACCAGTCGGCGACACGAGAGTCTCCCTGCTCGATGCCCGTGGGGCAGCCTTCATACCAGGTGGGGCTGCAGCCACTCACGCAGCTGCACGCCATTCAGCAGCCCGGGCTGACGTGCCACCTCGTAGCCATCGCGAAACACGATCAGCGTGGGAATGCTGCGAATGCCGAAACGACCGGCCAGCGAGCGTTCCTGTTCGGTATTCAGCTTGGCAAAGCGTATGCGGGCTGTCAGGTCGCGGGCCGCCTCGGCGAAAACCGGCTCCATCATCTTGCATGGGGCGCACCAGCTGGCCCAGAAGTCGACGACCACCGGCAGGCTGCTGCGCTCGACCAGCGCCGAGAAGCTTGCCGCCGTGAGCGCCAGCGGCTCGCGACTCAGCAGCGCCTGCTTGCATTTGCCGCACTTGGGCGCATCACTCAGGCGGGCGGGGCTGACGCGATTGATCGCCAGGCAGTGGGGGCAACCGAGGGTAAAGGCATCGCTCATTGGGAGACTCCATGCATACCACTGCCAGCGAGAATAGCCGGCACGAAGGCGATGCTGACAGGCTACCACGGCATGGGTCACGCGCTTCGATAATCCAGGTTAAGCCTGCATGCCATTACCACAGCCTTGGCTGACGTAGCCGCACTGCTCGGAGCGCAACATCGTTCGACAATAGCTCGTGGGACAAACGTTAGGACTCCCCAAACCGCTCATTGACCCTATCTCCGTAATCATCGGAAGGGGATAACCCAAGCCTGAGCCAGCTCAGCCCTTGGCGGTGAGATCAATACTGGCGACCGAGCAGCACGTCATCGAAGGGATAGCCGCTGAGCTTTTCGATGCCGGTCTCGGTGACCAGCACCTCCTCCTCGAGCTTGACGCCGTCGGCGGCGCCGACCTCGCCGATATAGCTCTCCACCGAGACCACCATGCCGGGCTCGAGGATGCCGTCCTTGGAGAAACGGTCGAAGTCCATGTGGTGGGCGACCAGCGGCGTCTCGCCGTGCATGCCCACGCCGTGGATGATCGACGGATAGCGGCGGTCGAGAAAGCGCTCGGGGATCTTCCACGCCTTCTCGGCGATCTCGCGATAGCTCATGCCCGGCTTGAGGATCGCCATGTTGTGGTGCACCTGCTCATGGGCCATCTGATAGAGGCTCTGCTGGTAGCCGCTGGGCCGGCCGGGGCCGACGTGGAAGGTGCGCGAGAAGTCCGAATAGTAGCCGTGGCAGCCGATGGTGTCGGTGTCCAGCGCGACCAGCTCGCCGGCGCGAATCACCCGATCGCTGGCTTCATTGAACCAGGGGTTGGTGCGCGGCCCCGACGACAGCAGCCGGGTCTCGATGAACTCGCCACCCTGGCGGATCACCTCGCCGTAGAGGATCGCGAACAGGTCGTTCTCGCGCATGCCCGGCTTGATGGCGGCCTCCACCTCGGCCACCGCGGCCTCGCTGCCGGCCATCGACTGGGCCAGGCAGGCGATCTCCTCCGGCGTCTTGATGCGCCGACAGTGCAGGGTGTCCTGCATGCAGTCGTAGACGTCGAGCCCCTGGGCCTCCAGCGAGCGCGCCAGGTTGAGCGCGCAGCGGTCGAGCCCAATCTTCTTGTTGCCGCCACCATGGGCCTCGATCAGCTCGGCGATCTCGACGCCGAAGGGGTCACTGGAGAGGTTGTCGCGCTGGTTGACCGCCGACCACACCACCTTGGAGGTGCGCGCCTCGTCGATGGTCTCTAGCCAGGTGGAAACGTGGGCACTGCCGGGGTATTCGAAGAGGATGATCGGCCCGTCCAGCGGCACGTAGATATAGCGCGAGGAGTTGCGCAGGAAATAGCCGAACATGTTGCGCGAGCCGGTGGCATAGCGCTGATTGTACGGATCGAACAGCACCACCGCGGCATAGCCCTGCTCGGCCATCATGCCACGCAGCCGTGCCAGGCGTCCGGCGCGCAGCTGCTTGGGGTCGAAGGCGGTGGGAATGCTATCGCCGTTGGCCATCGGCGCCGAGGGCACCACCGGGATCTTGTCGGGCTCGTTATCGGACAGGTTGTCGAATTCTACGATGCTCATGAAACCTCTCTATGCGGGGCGATCTGCTCGAATCGGGACTCAATCGGCCAGGTTGTCGCTGCGCGTCATGCCGTCTCGCAGCAGCTGTTCGTGGATCGGCGCCATGCGCCCGAAGATACGCTGGGCACGCTCGGGGCGACCGATGAAACCGGGCTCCTTGGCATAGGCGAAGATCACCGTGTGGCGCTCCTTGTCGCCCTCCACCGGGGTCACGCGGTGCAGCGAGTAGCGGCCGAAGAAGATCTGTAGGTCGCCGGGCTCCAGCGCCAGCGAGGTGAGTCGAGCGCGATCGCCATCGAGCACCCGCTCGACGGCGGCGAAGTTCTCGCCCTCGGGGCTGCGAATGCCCGGCGCGTACTCGAAGCGCCCGCCGCCGTGGGATTGACGGGTCATCATGGTGACGATGAACTCGTTGGTGTCGTAGTGCCAGGGGTGCTGGCACCCCTCGCGCAGCACGTTGATCACCAGGCCGGCGAGCGGATCGGCGTACTCGTGGATCTCCTGCATGCCGACCACGCTGGCGATGAAGCGCTGGAAGCCGGCGTGCTCGTAGACCTGGCGAATGATGGTCTCGCTGCCGATACGGTCGCCGGCGACGAAGCCATTGGTGCGGTCGTCGAAGCGATTCTTGGGGTGCGTGGCCGGCAGTTCGGGGTCGCCGTCGCTGTTGTAGGGGTTGGTCTCGGTCTGGTTGTAGTGGGCCTCCGGCGACAGCCGTTCGGTCTCGCGCTCGAGGCGGTCAAGGGCATCGTCAGGAACGAAATTCTTCAGCACCACGCAGCCGTCGTCGGCGAGCTGGGCGCGACACTCTTCGATCAACGCCTGGCCGGCTGCGCTGTCGAGGTCCTCGATGGGGTAGCGAGCCAGGTCGATCAGGCCCTCGAGACCGTTTAACGAGCTGTCGTGGGTGTGGGGGGCGGTGGCGTGCATGGTGATGACTCCTGCCGTTGGCTAGCGTATTGGACAGGGTAGAGAGACAGGTTCGATAATAGAAATGAATGGTTAAGATAAAACGCATTTCAGGAGCTCATAGATAATGGACACCGACCTGCTGCGTGCCTTTGTCACCGTCGCCGAGTGCGAGGGATTCAGTGCCGCCGGCAAGGTGCTGCACCGCACCCAGTCAGCGGTGAGCCTGCAGATCAAGCGCCTCGAGGACCGCATGGGCGAGGCGCTGTTCGAGCGCACCAGCCGCAGCGTGATCCTGACACCCGCCGGCGGTCGCCTGCTGCCCTACGCGCGGCACATCCTCAAGCTACAGGATGAGGCGATCCAGGTGATGGGCGCCGAGCGCAAGGGCGAGCTGATCCGACTCGGCACCTCGGAGGAGCAGGCCAGCACCTACCTGCCGGAGCTGCTTCCACGCTTCGCCGCGCGCTACCCGGATGTGCGCCTGGAGGTGGTGTGCGATATCAGCGCCGCCCAGGTGCATGCTTTTCAGGAGGGGCTGCTGGACGTGGTACTGGCGATCCGCCATATGCCGACGCAGTCGGGCCAACTGCTGGGCCGCGAGCCGCTGGTGTGGGTGGTCGCCGAGCAGACGCGGCTCGACGCCTGGGAGACGCTACCCCTGGCGCTCAACCCCGAGGGCTGTATCTTCCGTGCCCACGCCTTCGCCGCCTTGGGCCGTGAAGACCGCCGCTGGGACGTACGTTACTCGAGCCAGTCCCCCACCGGTATCAACCTGCCGGTGCAGGCCGGCCTGGCGCTGACGGTAAAGACCCCGCGAAGCGTGCCAGAGGGGTGCCGTGTGGTTGGCAACGATGAAGGATTGCCGCCACTCGGGCATGTCGACATCGAGCTGCACCGCACCCCGGGGCACGCCAGCGAGGCCTTGAATGCCTTCTGCGACGAGCTGGAGCAGATCGTGATGGCCACCGAGTCGCTGGAGTGCGTGGAATACATTACCCAGGCCTCAGCGTCATGATGAAAACCCTGTTGATCGTCGCCCACGCCCCCTCGACCAATACCCTCACCCTTCGCGAAGCTGCCGAGCGCGGGGCGCGCCATCCGCAAATAGAGGCCGTAGAGGTAGTGGTCAAGCCGCCGCTGGAGGCGGGGCCCGAGGACGTGCTGGAGTGCGATGCCATCCTGCTCGGCACCACCGAGAACCTCGGCTATATGAGCGGTGCATTGAAGGACTTCTTCGACCGTAGCTACTACCCGCTACTCGAGGAGAAGCGGGGCCTGCCCTGCGCGCTCTACGTGCGCGCCGGACTCGACGGCACCGGCACTCGACGCGCGGTGGAGGGCATCGCCGGCGGCCTGGGCTGGAAATGGGTGCAGGCGCCGCTGATCCTTCACGGCGAGTGGCAGGAGAGCTTTCTTGAGCAGGTCGAGGAACTGGCCATGAGCCTGGCCGCCGGACTCGACGCCGGTATTCTGTGAGCCCAACCACTGCCGACACGGCGTTTCCCCAAACGCCGAGAGCCCACTATGCTCTGAGTAGACGCTCGTTTCGCCAGCCAACGATGTCACGACCTCGCCCTCGACCCGCCTAGCCTCTAGGCAGGCCGATGGCCGCTCCAGGAGTTCAACATGCCTATCGTCCTGAGCCCATCGAATGACAAATGCTCATCGCGCTGGCCCCCCCCCTGTTGCATCGCTGCCAGCATGGTTGCCTTGACGCTCCTCCCCACGGTGGCCCAGGCCGAGGAGACACGAATCACCATCGGCACCGCCAGCCCAGCAGGCGTCTACCATCTCGCCGGACGCACGCTGTGCCGTATGCTGACGAATCCGTGTGACGCCCAGACGAGCGACGGCTCAGCCGAGAATCTCGCTAACGTGCGCGAGGGTGTCGTCAACGTCGCACTGGCCCAGTCCGACCTTCAGCACTATGCCGTTACCGGCGAGCAGGGCTTTGCCGAGATCGGGGCCGATGACAGCTTGCGTTCACTGTTCTCGCTCCACGGCGAGCCCTTTACGCTAGTCGTCCGAAGAGACAGCGGTATCCAACACTTCGACGATCTATACCAGCGGGCTGTCAACGTCGGGAACCCAGGTTCCGGTCAGCGCGGCACCATGATGACCCTGCTGGAGGCCAAGGGCTGGTCGCTGGATGACTTCAGCCTGGCCAACGACTTACCGGCCGACCAGCAGTCTTTGGAGCTATGCCATGGCAACGTCGACGCCATGGTGTACACCGTGGGGCATCCCAACGACTCGGTGGCGCAGGCCATCCGCCTTTGTGATGCGATGCTGGTCGATGTCGAGGGCGAGGAGATCGATCGGCTGGTCGATGCGCTTCCCTACTTTACGCCGGCAGCCATTGCAGCGGGGGTCTACGCCGATGATCAACCGGAGATACATACCTTTGGCGTGCGCGCCACCCTGGTCACCTCTGCGAATACAGAGGATGAGCTGATCTATCAGTTGGTGGCTGCTGTGTTCGATGACCTCGAAACACTCAAGGCGTATCACCCAGCCTTTAACGAACTGACCCCGGAGCTAATGATCAGCGAAGGACTCTCCGCGCCACTGCATGACGGCGCCCTGCGATACTACCGTGAGCAGGGCTGGATCGCGGATGAAGAAGAGGCTGCAACTGACAACAACACCGCAGACTGAGCACGCGAGCGTCTGACACATCACGAAAAACGGCACCGCTGGGGTGCCGTTTCAAGCGCTTCTTGTGGGTTACGCTTAGCGCAGGCGTTCGAACACCGTCGCTACACCCTGCCCCATGCCGATACACATGGTCGCCAGGCCGAGGCTGGTCTGCTGCTGCTGCATGACATTCAGCAGCGTGGTGCAGATCCGCGCCCCGGAGCAGCCCAGCGGGTGGCCGAGGGCAATGGCGCCGCCGTTGAGGTTGACCTTGTCGTCCATGGCGTCGAGGAAGCCGAGATCCTTGAGCACCGGCAGGCCCTGGGCCGCGAACGCCTCGTTGAGCTCGACGGTCTGGATGTCGTCGGCGGTCAGGCCGGCGGCCTTGAGCGCCTTCTGCGAGGCCGGCACCGGGCCGTAACCCATGATCGAAGCGTCGCAGCCGGCCACCCCGGTGGAGAGCACCTTGGCGATCGGCTCGAGGCCCAGCGCCTGGGCGCGCTCGTAGCTCATCACCGCCATCGCCGAAGCGCCCACCGAGAGCGCCGAGGAGGTCCCGGCGGTAACGGTGCCGTTGCGCGGGTCGAACACCGGCTTCAAGCCGGCCATCGACTCGAGGCTGGCGTCGCCGCGGATCACCTCGTCGCGGTCGACCCGCACGCGGAAGCCGTTGCCGTCATGGCCCTCGACACCGATGATCTCGTTGTCGAAGCGGCCGTTATCGAGCGCTGCCTGGGCGCGCTGGTGAGAGCGCACGCCGAACTTGTCCTGCTCCTCGCGGCTGATGCCGTGCATCTTGCCCAGCAGCTCGGCGGTCAGGCCCATCATCATCGCCGCCTTGGCGGCGTACTTGCTGGCCGCCGGGTTGACGTCGACGCCGTGGGCCATGGGCACGTGCTCCATGTGCTCGACGCCGCCGATGACGTAGAAGTCGCCCATGCCGGCCTTGATGTTGGCCGCGGCGATATGCAGCGCAGTCATGGAAGAACCGCACAGGCGGTTGACGGTCTGGGCCGGCACCGAGCGCGGAATACCGGTCATGATCGCCGCGTTGCGGGCGATATTCATCGACTGCTCGAGGGTCTGGTTGACGCAGCCCCAGATCACGTCGTCGACCTCACTGGGGTCGAGATTGGCATTGCGCGCGAACAGCGCCTGCATCACCGCGGCGGACAGGTTCTCGGCGCGCACGTGACGGAAGGCGCCGTTCTTGGCCTTGGCCATGGCGGTACGCACGCCGTCGACCACCACGATATCTCTCGGATTCAAACTCATCTTTCACTACTCCTGTTCGTGGTGAATTCAGGCGCTTTTGCCGTAGAAGGTGTCGCCGGACTTGGCCATCTCGCGCAGCTTGTCGGTGGGCGCGTAGAGCGGACCGAGTTCATCGGCCAGGCCGTCGGCCAGCTCGACGAAGGCTGCCACGCCCATGGCATCGATGTAGCGCAGCGCGCCGCCGCGGAACGGCGGGAAGCCGATGCCGTAGATCAGCGCCATGTCGGCCTCGGCCGGGGTGGCGACGATGTCGTCCTCCAGGCAGCGAACGGTCTCCAGGCACAGCGGCACCATCATGCGGGCGATGATATCCTCGTCGCTGAACGTCTTCTCTTCCTTCACCACTTGCTTGACCAGAGCGTAGGCCGCGTCGTCGCTGACCTTCTTCGGCTTGCCCTTCTTGTCTTCCTCATAGGCGTAGAAGCCCTTGTCGTTCTTCTGGCCCAGGCGCTCGTTGTCGTACATCACCTGGATCGCAGTCTTGCCATCGCGGGCCATGCGGTCGGGGAAGCCCTCGGCCATCACCTCGTTGGCGTGTACCGCGGTGTCCATGCCGACCACATCGAGCAGATAGGCGGGGCCCATCGGCCAGCCGAACTTCTCCATCACCTTGTCGACGTGCTGGAAGTCGGCGCCCTGCTCGACCAGCATGCTGAAGCCGCCGAAGTAGGGGAACAGCACCCGGTTGACCAAAAAGCCCGGGCAGTCGTTGACCACGATCGGCGTCTTGCCCATGGCGCGGGCGTAAGCCACGGTGGCGCCCACCGCAGCGTCACTGGTCTTCTCACCGCGGATCACCTCGACCAGCGGCATGCGGTGCACCGGGTTGAAGAAGTGCATGCCGCAGAAGTTCTCGGGGCGCTTGAGGTTCTCGGCCAGACGGTTGATCGAGATGGTCGAGGTGTTGGAGGTGAGGATCGCCTTGTCGTCCACCAGCCCCTCGACTTCGGTGAGTACCGCGTCCTTGACCTTGGGATTCTCGACCACCGCCTCGACCACCAGGTCGACGTGGCCGAAGTCGCCGTAGGAGAGGGTCGGGCGGATATTGGAGAGCTTCTCGGCCATCTGCTCGGTGGTCAGCTTGTTGCGCTCGACCTGCTTGCCGAACAGCTTGCGCGCCTCCTTGAGACCCAGCTCGATGGCCTCCTCCTTGATGTCCTTCATCAGGATCGGGGTGCCCTTGGAGGCGCTCTGGTAGGCGATGCCGCCGCCCATGATGCCGGCCCCCAGCACCGCGGTCTGCTTGACCGGCTGGGCCTGTTTCTCGTACTGACCGGCCTTCTTCTTGACCACCTGGTCGTTGAGGAACAGCCCCACCAGGTTGTAGCAGACATCGGTCAGCGCCAGCTTGGCAAAGGCCTTGGCCTCGATCGCCTGGGCGCGGCCACGCTCCTCGCCGGCGCCCTTCTGGATCACCTTGATGGCCTCTACCGGGGCCGGGTAGTGCGGCCCGGCCTTGCCGGCGACGTAGCCCTTGGCGGTCTCGAAGGCCATCATCTGCTCGATGGGATTGAGCTTGAGCGGGCCGGTTTTCTCGTCGCGGCGCGCCTGATAGTCGAGCTCTCCGCGGTTGGCACGCGCCAGGATATCCAGCGCCGCCGCTTGCAGCTGCTCGTTGGGTACCACGGCATCCACCGCGCCCATCTTGAGCGCGGCATCGGCACGGTTTTCGCTGCCGCCGGCGATCCACTCGATGGCGTTGTCGGCGCCCACGATACGCGGCAGGCGCACGCAGCCGCCCCAGCCGGGCAGAATGCCGAGTTTGGTCTCGGGCAAGCCGATCTTGGCCTTGTCGCCCATCACCCGGAAGTCGGTGGTCAGGGTAACCTCGCAGCCGCCGCCCAGCGCCAGGCCGTTGATGGCAGTAACGGTGGGAAACGGCAGGTCCTCGATGGCGTTGAAGATGCCGTGCACCTGCTCGAGCATCTCGGCAATCTGCGCCTCACCCTTGGAGAACATGCCGTGGAACTCGGTGATGTCGGCACCGACGATGAACACGTCCTTGGCGCTGGCGATCACCAGGCCCTTGAGGTCGCTGTTACCCTGCAGCGCCTGGACCGCCTCGCCCAGCTCCGTGACCACGGCGCTGGAGAGCTTGTTGATGGACTCGTCCTTCAGGTCGAAGGTCAGAGTGGCGATGTTATCGCCGTTGCTGGCCACCGTAATGGCATTGCCTTGATAGATCATCCGCGAAACTCCACGATTTCATACGGCCGTTTGATTGCCGAACAGCTTGGTCCAGCTTGGCGTCGACGTCAAGCCCGTGGCAGCCGCTCCCCACCAAAGTAGTGCCTGGCGCAGCGGGTGTCGTCGTTTCTCGACTCCGTCTGTCATAGTGGGGCTGCTAGCCTCTACGCTTTTCCCGGAGATTGCCAACGGCATGACCACGCCCTGCAAGACGCCCGACCCCGCTGCTCCCGTGCCGCGCAACCCGACCCGTGCCGCTCGCCTGGCGCGCGCCCAGCGCGGCGTGGAACGGCTGCTCGAACGACTACGCCCCTATCTGTGGGTGTGGCCGCCCATCGCCTTCGGCGCCGGCGTGGCGAGCTTCTTCCTGGTCGACCGCCAGCAGTGGCTGGGCGCCGCCCTGGCGCTGGGCATGCTGCTGGCCTGGCTGCTGCTGCTCTCGGAGAGCGTGATCGGCCGTGCGCTGTCGCGGCGCGGCTATCCGACGCTGCCGCGGGGAGCCACCACCTTCATCGCCCAGCTGATCCACCAGGAGACACTGTTCTTCAGTCTGCCGTTCCTGCTGGCGACCACGGTATGGGCCAGCGGCCAAGCGCTGTTCACGTTGCTGATCATGGGGCTTGCCCTACTCTCCATTCTCGACCCGCTCTACTTCAAGCTCGCCGAGCGCTATCGCTGGGTGTACTTCGCCTTCCATGCCCAGTGCGTGTTCGTAGTGGTGCTGGTGACCCTGCCGATCATGCTCCAGCTCACCACCAGCGAAAGCCTGTACTATGCGCTGGGCCTGATGGTGCTCTTCAGCTTGCCGAGCCTGATGCATCTGGTGCAGCCCAAGCGGATACGCAGCTGGTTTGCCATGCTCGGCCTGACGCTGCTGCTGGCCGGCGCCGCCTGGACCGGTCGCGGCTGGGTGCCGCCAGCCAATCTGTGGCTGACCGGCAGCGCCCTGTCACCGCAGTTGAACGTCGAGTCGCGCACCCCGGGCGGCAGCGTGGCACTGACCCGCGACGCGCTGGCCGAGAGTGGCCTCTATGCCTACACCGCGATACGCGCACCCCGCGGGCTGCAGGAGGAGGTCTTCCACGAATGGCGCCACGATGGCGAACTCATCGATCGCATTGCGCTGACCATTCACGGCGGGCGCCAGCAGGGCTATCGGGCCTGGAGCCGCAAACAGAACTTCCCCGCCGAGTCCGATGGTCGCTGGCGAGTCGATGTGGTCACCGCCTCCGGGCAGCGCCTTGGCGTGCTGCGCTTCACGGTCAGCGACGCGCCTGACACCGCGGACCTGGCCGACGGACAGATCACCTCGCCGCCCGGCATACCCGGGCTCGACTTGCGACAACTGATGCCCGGCACGAGGTGAAAGCGCACCGCTGGCCAGGCCAGCGTGGGACTTAAAAGCGAAATGAATAAGCACAGACGCGCATAAGGCTTGCATTGCAGGCGCACGGTTCGGACAATTCATTGATTCGCCTGCGAACCGGCCTGACTATGTCCAATCTTTCTCCTCACCAGAACATCGGCACCAAGTTGAATCGCGTGCCGCGCCTGTGGCGCGCGATCATCGACAAGCGCCTGGCCCCCCTCGAGCTGACCCAGACCCGCTGGATCACGCTCTACCACCTGTGGCGCCTGGGCGACGGCCAACCCCAGTGCGACCTGGCACGGGTGATCGGCGTCGAGGCGCCATCACTGGTGCGCACGCTTGACCAGCTCGCCGAACAGGGGCTGGTGGAGCGCTGCCCCTGCGACCAGGACCGCCGCACCAAGCGCATCCACCTCACTCCCGCCGCCATGCCGCTGCTGCAGCAGATCGACATCGTGGTCAGGGAGGCCCGCGAGGAGATGCTGGCAGGGCTCAGCGACGGCGACATTGCCCGCCTGGATGACTACCTGACCCGCATCGAGGAGAACGGACTGGCGATACAGTCCCGGGAGAGCGACGAGTGAACGCTGGCCCGCAGCGCCCGGTCACGTCAGTCGTGGTTTGATCGTCGTCGGCTTGTCGGGGCGACCCGCCAGGCTGTCACGCAGTGCCGCCAGGTCGCCGAGATAGCTGTCGAAGCGCTCGGCGCCCTGGGACTCATACCACCACAGCACCAGTCCATGGGTGTCAGACTCCAGCACCAGGGCGTCCTGTGGGAGGCGCGTGAGCAGCGCTTCGAGCCGCTGCCGCGCCTGCTCGGGCAGTGGCCGCAGCGGCTCGATGCGCCAGCGCCAACCGTGGCAGACGGGCTTGAGGACGCTGCTCGAGGCACTCTCGCGGACCGCCACGAAGCGCGGACCGGGCTGCTCCTTGGGATAGCCCCAGCGGTACCTCGGCATCTGCTTGCCGGCGGCATGCAGCGGGGGCTCTGCCAACGTGACCCTGACGCCGGCCTTGCGGGCATGCTCACGCAGTCGCATCACACGTTTTTGCCTGGGGCTCGGCTTGAGCCACATCACCGGCGACACCAGCAGGGCCAGGATAAACGCCATCAACAGCCAGTTCATGTTCCCTCGCGAAAGATGCTAAAACGTTGATATAGATCGTTGTGAGACGCTCTCAGCCAGCCTAGAGTGGAAGGCAGGACACATCACTCTGCCAACCTCGTCACTGGAGGTGCCCCATGAGCAACGAATATCGTCACGTGCTGGTCGCCGTCGACCTCACCAAGGACTCTTACAAGGTGCTGGAGCGAGCGATACCCATCGCCGAGCGTAACGGCGCCAAACTATCGATCATGCACACCCTGGAACCGCTGGGCTTCGCCTACGGCGGCGATATCCCCATGGACCTGACCAGTATCCAGGACCAGCTCGACGATCACGCCAAGCAGCGCCTGGCCGAGATCGCCGACCCGCATAACGTGCCGGCCGAGAACCAGCACGTGGTGGTCGGCATGCCGGATACCGAGATCCACCGCTTCGCCGAGGAGCACGGCGTCGACCTGATCGTGGTCGGCTCCCATGGCCGTCACGGTTTCGCCCTGCTGCTCGGCTCCACCTCTACCGGGGTGCTGCACGGCGCCAAGTGCGATGTGCTGGCCGTCCGCGTTGGCAAGGATGGCGAAACCGACGAGTAGCCACATACATCGGGAAGCGGCGGATTCGCTTAGCGAGCGCAGTAGCGAACCGTCGCTTACCCCTCCCCCGCCGCCATCGCCTCCAGCTCCATCCACCGCTCCATGGCGGCATCCAGTTCGCCCTGCTTGGCGGCTAGCGCCTCCAGGGTGGCAGTGACCCCAGCGGCCTCGCCCTGGTAGAAGGCAGGATCCCCCACCTTGGCCTCGAAGGACGCCACCTCACTCTCCAGGCGCTCGATCTCGGCCGGCAGATGATCCAGCTCGCGCTGCAGCTTGTAGGAGAGCTTGACGGTTTTCCTCGGCGCAGGCGACGCCGCCTCCTCGGCGACAGGCGTCGGGGCCTCGCGCTTGGCCTCATGGCTGCCCTTGGCGGCATCGAAATCCCACGGCGCCGGCGGCAGTTTGCCGCCCTGGCGCACCCAATCACTGTAACCGCCGACGTATTCACGCACGATGCCGTGCCCCTCGAAGGCCAGCACCCCGGTCACCACGTTATCCATGAAGGTTCGGTCGTGGGAGACCAGCAGCAGGGTGCCATCGAAGTCGAGCAGCAGCTCCTCGAGCAGCTCGAGGGTCTCGACGTCGAGATCGTTGGTCGGCTCATCGAGCACCAGCACGTTGGCCGGCTGGGTGAACAGCTTGGCCAGCAGCAGTCGGTTGGACTCGCCGCCGGAGAGCGCCTTGACCGGCTGGCGGGCGCGCTCGGGGGTGAACAGGAAATCCTGCAGGTAGCTGATGACGTGCTTGTCCTTGCCGCCCACGCTGACCCGGTCGCTGCCCTGGGCGACGTTGTCGTAGACGCTCTTCTCCGGCTCGAGGCCGGCGCGCAGCTGGTCGAAGTAGGCGACCTTGATATTGGTGCCTAGCTTGACCTCGCCCTGGCTGGGCGCGAGTTCGCCGAGCAGGATCTTGAGCAGCGTGGTCTTGCCGGCGCCGTTGCGACCGATCAGGCCGATACGGTCGCCACGCTGGATCTCGAGGCTGAGATCCTGGATCACCCAGTCGTCGCCGAAGTGCTGGCTGACGCCCTTGAGCTCGACCACTCGCTTGCCGCTGCGCTCGCCGGTATCCACCGACAGCGAGGCATTGCCCTGACGCTCGCGGCGCTGGCTGCGCTCGCGGCGCATCTGCTCCAGCGCCCGCACCCGGCCTTCATTGCGGGTCCGGCGCGCCTTGATGCCCTGCCGGATCCAGGCCTCCTCCTGGGCCAGCTTCTTGTCGAATTCGGCGTTCTCGCGCGCCTCGATCTCCAGCTCGTGCTGCTTGCGCGCCTGGTACTCGGCATAGTTGCCGGGATAGCGCCCCAGGCGGCCGCGGTCGAGCTCGAGAATCGCCGTGGCCAACTTGGAGAGGAAGGCACGATCGTGGGTGATGAACAGCACGGCACCATTGAAGGCCGCCAACTGCTCCTCGAGCCAGGCGATGGTATCCAGATCGAGATGGTTGGTGGGCTCATCCAGCATCAGCAGATCGGGCTCGGCGACCAGCGCACGAGCCAGCGCCACGCGACGCCGCCAGCCGCCGGAGAGCGCATCCATCTGATTATCGGCAGGCAGCCCCAACTTGGTCAGCACGGTGTCGATACGCTGGTGGAACGACCAGCCGTCGATGGCCTCGAGCTGGGTCTGCAGCGTCGCCATGCGCCGCATGTCGGGGTCCGGCGCCTGCACCAGATGGTGGTACTCGGCGAGCAGCTCACCGGCCTCGGGCAGGCCCTGGGCGACCACGTCGAAGATGGTCTCCCCGGAGGCGCTCGGCAGGTCCTGGGCCAGCACGCCGATCTTCAGCCCCGGGGCACGCCAGATGCTGCCGCCGTCGGCCTGGATCTCGCCGGCCACCAGCTTTAGCAGCGTCGATTTACCGGTGCCGTTACGGCCCACCAGCGCCAACCGCTCGCCTTTTTCGAGCACCAGGTCGGCGCCGTCGAGCAGCACCTGGTTGCCATAGGCGAGCTGCAGCTGTTCCAGTCGTAGCAGGGTCACGCGTTCACCACCTCGTTTGCATGCGCTAAAGGCGCCTAGTGTAACGCATGCCCGAGCCGACGTGGTCGTCGGCGCGGCCTTGCAGGTACAATACGCCCTCGATTTACCAAGGGAGCGCTGGCGTGGCCGAGCCGACCGACACCTTCGACGACTTTCTACCCGAGGCGCTGCAGCGGGTGAGCCCTGCACCGCTGGTGGATATCGGTGCCAATCTCACCCATGAGAGCTTCACCCATGATCTGGACGCGGTCCTGCGGCGCGCCCGAGCGGCCAACGTCAATGAGCTGATCCTCACCGGCACCGACCGCGCGCACGCCGCGCAGGCCGTCGAGATGGCCCGCCATCACCGCGGCCACGCATCGCGGCTGTATGCCACCGCCGGCGTCCATCCCCACGATGCCAGCCAGTGGGATAGCTCGCTGGAGGCCGACATGCGCGAGCTGCACCGCCAGCCCGAGGTGGTCGCGGTAGGCGAATGCGGCCTCGATTTCAACCGCAATTTCTCCACCCCCGCCGAGCAGGAGCATGCCTTCGAGGCCCAGCTGGGCCTGGCCGTGGAGAGCGGCCTGCCGCTGTTCATCCACGAGCGCGATGCCGGCAGCCGCATGCTGGAGATCCTCAAGGCGTGGCGTGACGATATCGCCCACGCCGTGGTGCACTGCTTCACCGGCGAACGCTCCACGCTTTACGGTTACCTGGATCTCGATCTGCATATCGGCCTGACCGGCTGGATCTGCGACGAGCGCCGCGGCCATCACCTGCGCGAGCTGGTCGGGGAGATTCCCGCCACCCGGCTGATGCTGGAAACCGACTGCCCCTATCTGCTGCCGCGCCATTTACCTGCCAAACTCAAGGGACGCCGCCACGAGCCGGCCCTGCTGCCGTGGATCGCCGCCGAGATCGCCCACTGGCGTGGTGACGACGAGGCGGCGCTGGCCGCTGCCACCAGCGATACCGCTCGCCGCTTCTTTGGCCTCAACGCGCTCCACGAGGAGACCTGACATGGACGACTTTCCCGGCTTCATTGCCGTCGAGACCGGCGAAGAAGGTGGCCTGCCGCTGGCCATTGCCTGGGCGCTGGCCGATGGACAGGTCAAGCACACCCTGATCCAGCCCGATGACGACTGGCTCAACGATGAGCTGATCTCGCTCGGCGACTACAGTCTCGAGGAGCTCGAAAACCTCGGCGTCAGCCCGCTGGACGTGATTCGCGAGCTGGAGAACGATCACTTCAGCGCCACCCTCTACACCGCCGGCGTCAGCGACGACGAGGCTGCCCTGTCACGGCTGTTCGATGTCTTCGGGCTCGATCCCTTCGTCGAGCTAGCCCCCGCCGAGTCGCTGTATGCCGACCTCGGTCCCGGCGAGTGGGCTCGCGCGCGCAGCGAGCTATTCGGCGAGCTGGGTATGGAGCCGATGCGCCCCGAGCAGGAGGTTCAGGTAATGCTGGCGCTGCATCAGCGCCTGGCGGAAGAGAGTTAAGGTAGGCGTGACGTCAGTCACGATTGGGGTTGGGTGGCTCCGGCATGGCAGCGCTGCGCGCTGCATCGCGACTGAAGTCGCTCCTACACAGGGAGTGGCGCAGATGTGAGACCCAAATCGATGGCCGCCTCAAGCGAGTGTCCGTGGTGGTAATAGGCTCTCAGCGCGGCCTCCATGGCCGCCGCTCGTAACGGCAACCCCTCCTCGCGGTAGCGCGCGGCGCGCGCCTCGACGCGGCGCTGAAAGGCATCGCGGTCCACCTCCACCTCGCCCAGATTGTCGACGCTGACGTTGAAAGGGTGCCCACAGGCCTCGGCCAACAGCAGCTCCAGCGCCTGGGGGGAGACCTCGGCATTCTCGAAGGCTTGCTGCTGGTCGGCATCGCGGCCGTCGGGCAGGTACCAGTAGCCGTAATCCTCCAACCGGCGACGCCGCGCCCCGGCAATGCACCAGTGGCTGATCTCATGCAGCGCACTGGCAAAGAAACCGCGCGCAAAGATGACCCGATGGTAGTCGCAGCGCTCATCCGCCGGCAGATAGAGGGGTTCATCGCCGCCGCGCACCAGGCGAGTACGGTAGTCGGGCATGAACAGCCCGTCGAACAGCGCAATGATATCGTCCAACCGGTGGGTCACCAGGCTCTCCGCTCGGAAATTCGCGTCGCACAGTATAAAGCTCCGGCAAGCGGGCGGAAATCCCTATGCCTTGCTAGACTATCTTGCCCGGACAAATCTGACCAAGCAGTCAGACATCACTCTAGGGTGATCGCAGGCCTGTCGGCGGATCAGTCCCGAGCATTGCTACCTGCCTGCGATAGCCCTGGGCCTTATTCGGGCACCGGGATCGGGTGCCCGGTACCTTCGAGAAGGAGTATTCCCCCTTGGTGCAGTTCCGCTCTTCGCTGCTGGCACGCTCGCGCACCGAAACCCGCCTGCTGATGCGCCTGGCGCTGCCGATCTGCGGCGCCCAGCTGGCCCAGGCCGGCATGGGCGTCACCGATGTGATGATGACCGGCCGCCTGAGCGCCGCCGACCTTGCCGCGGTGTCGGTGGGATCGAGCCTGTGGTTGCCGCTGATGCTGTTCATGACCGGTACTCTGATGGGGCTGACGCCGATCGTCGCTCAGCTGCTCGGCGGCGGCAACGTCGAGCGCATTCGCCCCAACGTCCACCAGGCGCTGTGGGTGGCCTTGGCCCTCGGCCTGGTGGCTGGGCTGCTGCTGTGGTTCACGGTGATGCCGATCTTCCGGCTGATGAACGTCCCCGAGAACGTCGCCGAGCTGTCTGCCGCCTACTTGTCGGCGGTCGCCTTCGGCATGCCCGGGGTGGCGCTATTCCAGGCGCTGCGGGCCTTCTCCGATGGCATGAACCATACCCGCCCTTCGCTGTGGATCAGCCTGGTCGGCCTGGCCGTCAACGTGCCCGCCAACTACCTGCTGATCTACGGCGGCGACGGTCTGGTGGCGCTGTTCGGCCCGAACCTGGCGGGGCCACTGGCCGGCTTCCCGGCGCTGGGCGCCTTGGGCTGCGGCATCGCCACCGCGCTATCGATGTGGGTGATGAGCCTGGCCATGCTGCTGTATACGCGGCGTTCACGGGCCTATGCGCCGGTCACGCTGTGGCACTCTCCAACACCGCCGCGACGCGCCATGATCGGCGAGTTGCTCTACGTCGGAGTGCCGATCGGCGTCGCGATCTTCGTCGAGGTCACGCTCTTCACGCTGATCGCTCTGTTCATCGCCAGCTTCGGCGAGGTGGTGGTGGCCGGCCATCAGGTGGCACTCAACTTCACCTCGATCCTGTTCATGCTGCCACTGTCGCTGGGCATGGCGCTGACGGTGCGGGTCGGCAATACCCTCGGCGCCAGCAAGCCCGAGCTGGCACGCTTCGTGGCCTGGAACGGTATCGCTGTGTGCGTAATGATCGCCGGCATCAATAACCTGATTCTTTGGTTCGCCTCGGAACCGGTGATCGCGCTTTACACTCACAATGTCGAGGTGCAGCAGCTCGCGCTGTCATTGATCGTGCTGGCCATGATCTATCAGGTCTCCGATGCCCTGCAGATCAACATGGCCGGCGCCCTGCGCGGCTACAAGGACACTCGCATCATCATGGCGATCACCCTGGTGTCGTACTGGCTGGTGGGCCTGCTGGGCGGGCACTGGCTCGGCACTCGCGGCCTCGGCGCCTGGCTCGACCCGCTGGGCATCTACGGCTATTGGATCGGCCTGGTGTTTGGCCTCACGGTGGCAGCCGTCCTGCTGGGGCTGCGCCTGGACAAGATCAGCAAGGCGGTAAGAGATGGACGATGGCAGATCCCGCGTAGCTAACGCCCTATATCATGCCCGCGGAGGGTTATTCGCGGCGCTACTCGCCAGCCTGCTTACCGCCTGCGGCGGAAGCGACGCCGACGACTTGCTGAGCGACTATCAGCAGCGCCTCGCCGAGGCGCTCGACGCGCGCGCCCCCGAACCCCAGGCACCCGACAATATCGGCGCCTTCCCCGACCAGGACCAGCGCCTGTTCGAGATTCCCGAGATACGCGAAAGCCTGCTCAACGTCTATGCCCTGCGTGAGTGCCAGATCACCTCGCTGGTCGCGGAGCGCAACAACCAGCTAGGACGCGTCGCCGTGCCCAGCCAGCGCTGGCTATACGAACTGGAACTTTGGCGCCGCCTGGACGCCTGCTGGCGCTCGGATGTGCCGGATGACCTCGCCGACAGCGACCGCCAACGCCTGGAGCGCATCACCGACACCAAGACCGAGCACCTGCCATGGGCCAGCTGGAACGCCCTGTTTGGCTCAAGCGAGTGGGTGGGCAATTTCTCGCGGGCCAGCCGGCCACTGCCGGTCGCGTCACACATCGACTTCGAGGCGCATCTCGCCGCTCTCGAGTACCTGAGGGAGGGCGTTCTGCATCAGTTCGATCCCGCCTGGGAGCCCGACGGCTCGACCCTCGCCGATCATCTCCAGACACTGAGTCGCGAGCCCCTTACCGCCCGGGTGCTGCGCAGCCTGATGCTCACCACCCAGCGCCTCGAAGAGAGCAACCGCATGCTCGCTTCCGCCCTCGACGCAACGCCGACCTGCCAGCGCCTGGACGACTTCGATGGCAGCCCGCTACGCGCCGAGGTCGACGCCTATCTGACGCACCTCGAGTCCCAGGCCGAGCGCTGGTTGAACGCGGTCAACGCGGTATTCGACGCCCATCCCGTCTCGCGCTCAGCAGCGGAACGGTACCGCCAGACCTGGCTGGCCACCAGCGCCGACAATGGCGATGCCAGTGCGCCCTGGCTGCGCTTTCGCCAGGCCTATGACACCCACCGGTCGCTGCTCGAGCGCTGGTCGACGCAGTGTGCGTTGACCCAGCAACGTCAGGAAGATGGTTCTTGGGGTTAACTTTACTCGCAGGACTGTGCTAATAGTGAATTCAGGCCGTTCCACTGCCGTTACAACGCGCTCAAGGAGGGTAATCATGGGAATCCCACTGTCCCCCCGCCCTGCCCAGGTCATCGACCTGGAGGTCATGCGACAACGGCTGCACGCCAAGCGTCGCCTGGTGCGCCTGGCGCCCGAACTGGATGGCCTCGAGATGCTCTATCATCTCGCCTCCGATCCGGACACGCTGTATGGCATGCCGTTACTGGCATGGGGCCTGCGAGAAGATGGTGAGGTCGTCGGCCTGGTGCCGTGGATGGAATCGTTGACACCCTGCCACGCTCTGGACGATCCCGAGTATGGGCACTTCGTCGGCTATCGCGATCCCGAGACCGAGGAGATTTTTACCGATCCGCCCGAGCACAAGCTGTTCGAGCTCGAGCATGCCGCCGCCTATTTCGACTACGAAGAGACCGATGCCGCGACGCTGATACAGCAATTGCCGGATACCCTCGGCACTCATGCCCTGTGCATGGACGCTGAAGGCCAGCCATGGCAACTCAAGCAGGTGTTTGGTTGGCGACTCTACAGCGATGGGCAAATCGAAGCGCTGCTGGTCGACGAAAGCAAGGTCGAGTCGACCCCAGTGCTGGCCGGCGACCCCTGCCTCTATCCCGGACATAGCCGGCACCGGGTGGTGTATTTCTTTCAGCGCGCCATCGCCAATCGCATCAAGGACGAGGACCCGACGACCCTGGAGGCCCTGGCGCTGATGGTGGCACGCTGAATGGTCATGTCCCACACGACACATGCGTTGTCAGACGCATCGACGCGTGCCGACGATGTTCGGCCAAGGCTTAGCCGAGACGCACGAAGTACAGATAGCCGTCATCCATCTCGCGCTGGATGAGCAGCTCATGGCCAAGGAAACTGCAAAATTTCGGGATGTCGCGGGTGGTTGCAGGATCGCTGGCAATGACCTTGAGAACCTGCCCAGCCTGCATATCCCGCACGCGGCTGTGCATCAGCATGATCGGCTCGGGGCAATAGAGGCCGGTGGTATCCAGCTCCACATCGTGGCTGGGAAGTTCGTCGACTTGGTCGGCCATGATCGTTCTCGTATCCTCTTGGGTAGATGAGTCAGCAGGTGAATGGAGTAGTCACATGATCAAGATCGTCATCGAGCGCCGCATCATGCCCGGTCTCGAAGAGGAGTACGAGCAGGCGGCGCGAGAAGCCATGCGGGCATCGGTTAGCGCGCGCGGCTTCATCGCCGGCGAGAGCCTTTGTGAGCGCCATCACCCGGAACGGCGCCTGCTGATTACCCAGTGGCGCGACCTCAGTGCCTGGAAGGACTGGCTCCACAGCAGCGAGCGTGAGCGCGTCATGCAGCGCGTCAAGCCGCTACTCGCCGACGAAGAGCACATTCGCGTCTACGAGCATCGCTGAGCCGTTCAGTCGAGCAGACGAACATGTACCGTGACCTCTTCCCGGTCATGATACAGCTGTCGGCAGCGAATCTCAGCCGTCACGTTGGCCTCCTCGAGTGAGGCCGCCAAACGCCCCAGGCAGCGCTGCACTTCCGCCCAGCGCTGCTTCATCGGCAGCTTGAGATTGAACACCGCCTCTCGACACCAGCGCCGTACTAGCCAGCGCTCGATCATCTCGATCACCCGCACCGGTTTGTCGACGATGTCGCAGACCAGCCAGTCGAGGCGGTTGGGCGGCTCCCATACGAACCCATCCTCGCGCAGATGATCGACCTGGCCGGTGGCCATCAGCCCCTTGTCCATCGGGCCGTTATCGATGGCATAGACGTACATGCCCTTGCGCACCAGCTGATAGGTCCAACCGCCAGGTGCCGCACCGAGATCGGCTGCCTGCATGCTATCGTTGAGTCGCGCTGCCCACTCGTCACGCGGCACGAAGACGTGCCAGGCCTCTTCGAGTTTCAGCGTCGAACGGCTCGGCGCTTCGCGGGGGGAGCGCAGGCGTAGAATGCCACCGGGATGCTCACTGCGGTTGTTGGGAAAACTCATTCCCAGCTGCACGCTGTCGCCAGCCGTCCACCACAGATGCAGGCGGCGCCCACCGGCCTTACGGCGTAGCGCACCGCGTTTCTTCAATACCGATTCCAGCGGCCGTGCCAGTGCCTTGGCCAATCCGCTCAGGGCCTTGCCGTCATTAGTGTCCGGGGTCTCCTGCCACAGCGACTCGAAGCTCCAGCCGCTGGCCATCACCTGCTCGACGATGGGCGTCAGACGATCCTCACGCGCCATCCCCATTAGTGGAGGAAGCGCCACCAGGCTCTGGCGGGCGAATACCAACGAAGCCAGCGGTACGTCACGATGCAGGCCGTTGACTGCCTCGTCGCCGGCCACCACAAAGCGCACGTAGCCGCTTTCTGGGGCAGCCTCGGCGTGGCCGCCCCAGCCCGCCTGTGCCGCCTTGTCCTGGATCTCGGCGCACAGGTCCGACTCGAAGCCGGGACGACAGTAGAGCAACAAGTGCTGGGGAATCACGATCACCTCCTGTTGAAGGCAGGCAGTCTAGCCGGCCACCAGGCCCGCCTCAAGGACGCTGCCCCAAAAACGACGAAACCCCGAGCACTTGCGTACTCGGGGTTTGGGGATAGACATTCCTTTCTCTAAACAAAAAACCCAGCCTTATGGCTGGGTTTTCTGTGCAATAAGTGCCTGACGATGACCCGGGCGGCGCTCCGCTACTCTCGCATGGGGGTGAGACCGCCCGGCCCTTCGCGGCACCGCCGCGAGGGCGGTCGAACGCCCCGAGCCGGCGAGGGGCCGGCCCGCGAAGCGGCCCCACATAGAAAGAGCGGGTTTCCCCACGCCCATGAAAAAACCCCAGCCTCTTCCGAAGCTGGGGTTTTGGTATAAGTGCCTGACGATGACCTACTCTCGCATGGGGAGACCCCACACTACCATCGGCGCTGAGCGGTTTCACTGCTGAGTTCGGCATGGGATCAGGTGGTTCCCGCACGCTATGGTCGTCAGGCGAAAAACGTGGGAATCATGCCAACCAATACGTCTCAACGCATCCGTCAATTGTCGCGTAATCCACAGACCCCTTGGGGTTATATGGTCAAGCCTCACGGGCCATTAGTACACGTTAGCTCAACACATTGCTGTGCTTCCACACCGTGCCTATCAACCAGCTAGTCTCGCTGGGCCCTTCAGGAGGCGTAAAGCCTCAGGGAAGTCTCATCTTGAAGGGGGCTTCCCGCTTAGATGCTTTCAGCGGTTATCCTGTCCGCACATAGCTACCCGGCAATGCCACTGGCGTGACAACCGGAACACCAGAGGTGCGTCCACTCCGGTCCTCTCGTACTAGGAGCAGCTCTTCTCAAACTTCCGACGCCCACGGCAGATAGGGACCGAACTGTCTCACGACGTTCTAAACCCAGCTCGCGTACCACTTTAAATGGCGAACAGCCATACCCTTGGGACCGACTTCAGCCCCAGGATGTGATGAGCCGACATCGAGGTGCCAAACACCGCCGTCGATGTGAACTCTTGGGCGGTATCAGCCTGTTATCCCCGGAGTACCTTTTATCCGTTGAGCGATGGCCCTTCCATACAGAACCACCGGATCACTAGAACCTACTTTCGTACCTGCTCGACGTGTCTGTCTCGCAGTTAAGCACCCTTATGCTCTTGCACTCAATGCACGATTTCCAACCGTGCTGAGGGTACCTTCGTGCTCCTCCGTTACTCTTTGGGAGGAGACCGCCCCAGTCAAACTACCCACCACACACTGTCCTCGACCCGGATAACGGGCCTGAGTTAGAACGCCAATGATGCCAGGCTGGTATTTCAAGGTTGGCTCCACCCGAACTGGCGTCCGGGTTTCTAAGCCTCCCAGCTATCCTACACAAGCAACATCAGCATCCAGTGTGAAGCTATAGTAAAGGTTCACGGGGTCTTTCCGTCTAGCCGCGGGTACACAGCATCTTCACTGCGATTTCAATTTCACTGAGTCTCGGGTGGAGACAGCGTGGCCATCATTACGCCATTCGTGCAGGTCGGAACTTACCCGACAAGGAATTTCGCTACCTTAGGACCGTTATAGTTACGGCCGCCGTTTACCGGGGCTTCGATCAAGAGCTTCGCCTTGCGGCTAACACCATCAATTAACCTTCCGGCACCGGGCAGGCGTCACACCCTATACGTCCGCTTACGCGTTTGCAGAGTGCTGTGTTTTTAATAAACAGTTGCAGCCACCTGGTATCTTCGACCGCCTCGTGCTCGGGGAGCAAGTCCCTTCACACTAACGCGGCGTGCCTTCTCCCGAAGTTACGGCACCATTTTGCCTAGTTCCTTCACCCGAGTTCTCTCAAGCGCCTTAGGATTCTCACCCTGACCACCTGTGTCGGTTTGGGGTACGGTCTCACATGGTCTGAAGCTTAGAGGCTTTTCCTGGAAGCGTGGCATCAGTGACTTCCAGACCGTGGTCTGTTCGTCTCGTCTCTCGGCCTTGAGGATCCGGATTTGCCTAAACCCTCAGCCTACCGACTTTCACCAGGACAACCAACGCCTGGCTCACCTAGCCTTCTTCGTCCCCCCATCGCAACCATGTCAGGTACGGGAATATTGACCCGTTTCCCATCGACTACGCCTTTCGGCCTCGCCTTAGGGGCCGACTCACTCTGCTCTGATTAGCATCGAACAGAAACCCTTGGTCTTCCGGCGGGGGAGTTTTTCACTCCCCTTGTCGTTACTCATGTCAGCATTCGCACTCGTGATACCTCCAGCAGACTTCTCAATCCACCTTCATCGGCTTACACGACGCTCCTCTACCGCTCATCCCTAAGGATGAACCCGTAGCTTCGGTACCTGGTTTAGCCCCGTTACATCTTCCGCGCAGGCCGACTCGACTAGTGAGCTATTACGCTTTCTTTAAAGGATGGCTGCTTCTAAGCCAACCTCCTAGCTGTCTGAGCCTTCCCACATCGTTTCCCACTTAACCAGGATTTCGGGACCTTAGCTGACGGTCTGGGTTGTTTCCCTTTTCACAACGGACGTTAGCACCCGCTGTGTGTCTCCCACGCTCGCACTCACCGGTATTCGGAGTTTGCCTCGGGTTGGTAAGTCGGGATGACCCCCTAGCCGAAACAGTGCTCTACCCCCGGCGGTGATACGTGAGGCGCTACCTAAATAGCTTTCGAGGAGAACCAGCTATCTCCGGGCTTGATTAGCCTTTCACTCCGATCCACAAGTCATCCAAATCTTTTTCAACAGATCCTGGTTCGGTCCTCCAGTTGATGTTACTCAACCTTCAACCTGCTCATGGATAGATCGCCCGGTTTCGGGTCTATATCCAGCGACTGGTCGCCCAGTTAAGACTCGGTTTCCCTACGCCTCCCCTATACGGTTAAGCTCGCCACTGAATATAAGTCGCTGACCCATTATACAAAAGGTACGCGGTCACCGAACATGTCGGCTCCCACTGCTTGTACGCACACGGTTTCAGGATCTATTTCACTCCCCTCTCCGGGGTTCTTTTCGCCTTTCCCTCACGGTACTGGTTCACTATCGGTCAGCCAGGAGTATTTAGCCTTGGAGGATGGTCCCCCCGTCTTCAGTCAAGGTTTCACGTGCCCCGACCTACTCGATTTCACGTGATCAGATTTTCGGCTACGGGACTATCACCCACTATGGTCGAGTTTCCCAACTCGTTTGCCTAATCAGTCACACGCTTAAGGGCTGGTCCCCGTTCGCTCGCCGCTACTAGGGGAATCTCGGTTGATTTCTTTTCCTCAGGGTACTTAGATGTTTCAGTTCCCCTGGTTCGCCTCCCAACACCTATGGATTCAGTGTGGGATACCCAGCTTATGCTGGGTGGGTTTCCCCATTCAGAAATGCCCGGGTCACAGGTCGTTTGCCACCTCACCGAGCCTTATCGCAGGCTTCCACGTCTTTCATCGCCTCTGGCTGCCTAGGCATCCACCGTGTGCGCTTAATCGCTTGACCATATAACCCGAAAGGGTCTGGTCTGCGATTACGTACGACAATTGCCGGATACGCTTGAAACGTATCTTGCATTTCTCCTTGCGGAGAAATTTGTCAGCATGATTCACATTGTTAAAGAGCAGACTGTCAATCGACAGTCATAAACCGGTCATCGGCTGATGCGATGGTGGCTTATGACTGCGGATCCGATCAGGTAATTCGACTGTTGGACGCTAGCGGCCAAACGATCTGAGGCAAGGCGAAAGGCGACGACGCATAGTGCGCTATGCGAGGAGACTTTCAACGTAGCATCAGGAAGTTTGGTGGAGCCAAGCGGGATCGAACCGCTGACCTCCTGCGTGCAAGGCAGGCGCTCTCCCAGCTGAGCTATGGCCCCTCCTGACATTTCTTCCGCCGTTTAGCGTGCGAAATGTAATTTGTGCGAGACAAGGCGAAAGATGACGACGTATAGCCTGCTATACGAGGAGTCTTTCAACGACGTATCGCGCAAATTTGGTGGGTCTGGGCAGATTTGAACTGCCGACCTCACCCTTATCAGGGGTGCGCTCTAACCAACTGAGCTACAGACCCGGCACTGTACCGTTGCAAGCTCGCTGGTAACCCGCTGGCCGACCTCACCCTGCTTTCCATTTAAGGTCAGGGGGTGCGCTCTCACCAACTGAGCGACAGACCCAGCTTACTAACACAGTCTTTGCTCTGGCCGATCAGGTAATTCATTGTGAGCACTTGCCGACACGAGATGACGCGTCGATAAGGAGGTGATCCAGCCGCAGGTTCCCCTACGGCTACCTTGTTACGACTTCACCCCAGTCATGAACCACACCGTGGTGATCGCTCCCCCGAGGGTTAAGCTAACCACTTCTGGTGCAGTCCACTCCCATGGTGTGACGGGCGGTGTGTACAAGGCCCGGGAACGTATTCACCGTGACATTCTGATTCACGATTACTAGCGATTCCGACTTCACGGAGTCGAGTTGCAGACTCCGATCCGGACTGAGGCAGGCTTTATGGGATTAGCTCCACGTCGCCGTCTTGCAACCCTTTGTACCTGCCATTGTAGCACGTGTGTAGCCCTACCCGTAAGGGCCATGATGACTTGACGTCGTCCCCACCTTCCTCCGGTTTGTCACCGGCAGTCTCCCTAGAGTTCCCGACCGAATCGCTGGCAAATAGGGACAGGGGTTGCGCTCGTTACGGGACTTAACCCAACATTTCACAACACGAGCTGACGACAGCCATGCAGCACCTGTCTTTCGGTTCCCGAAGGCACACCAAGATCTCTCTCGGCTTCCGAAGATGTCAAGGGTAGGTAAGGTTCTTCGCGTTGCATCGAATTAAACCACATGCTCCACCGCTTGTGCGGGCCCCCGTCAATTCATTTGAGTTTTAACCTTGCGGCCGTACTCCCCAGGCGGTCGACTTATCGCGTTAACTGCGCCACTAAGAACTCGAGGCTCCCAACGGCTAGTCGACATCGTTTACGGCGTGGACTACCAGGGTATCTAATCCTGTTTGCTACCCACGCTTTCGCACCTCAGTGTCAGTGTCAGTCCAGAAGGCCGCCTTCGCCACTGGTATTCCTCCCGATCTCTACGCATTTCACCGCTACACCGGGAATTCTACCTTCCTCTCCTGCACTCTAGCATGACAGTTCCGGATGCCGTTCCCAGGTTGAGCCCGGGGCTTTCACAACCGGCTTATCACGCCACCTACGCGCGCTTTACGCCCAGTAATTCCGATTAACGCTCGCACCCTCCGTATTACCGCGGCTGCTGGCACGGAGTTAGCCGGTGCTTCTTCTGTGAGTGATGTCCTTCCTCGAGCGTATTAAGCCCAAGGCCTTCTTCCTCACTGAAAGTGCTTTACAACCCGAAGGCCTTCTTCACACACGCGGCATGGCTGGATCAGGGTTGCCCCCATTGTCCAATATTCCCCACTGCTGCCTCCCGTAGGAGTTCGGGCCGTGTCTCAGTCCCGATGTGGCTGATCATCCTCTCAGACCAGCTACGGATCGTCGCCTTGGTGAGCCTTTACCTCACCAACAAGCTAATCCGACATAGGCTCATCCGATAGCGCAAGGTCCGAAGAGCCCCTGCTTTCTCCCGTAGGACGTATGCGGTATTAGCCTGGGTTTCCCCAGGTTATCCCCCACTATCGGGCAGATTCCTATGCATTACTCACCCGTCCGCCGCTCGTCAGCATCCAGCAAGCTGGATCTGTTACCGCTCGACTTGCATGTGTTAGGCCTGCCGCCAGCGTTCAATCTGAGCCATGATCAAACTCTTCAGTTTCAATCAATGCGGTTCTTGCTCACCCAGCATCCGAAGACACCAGGCAAAAGCGAACCAATCTTGGCTCAAGGTTCAAACGTTTACTCAATTCCGATCCGAAGATCGGTGACGAGTCGCTTGCCTTGATGATGTGGTGACTGATCACCTCGTCATCGACAAGCGCCCACATGAATTACCTGATCGATTGTTAAAGAGCGTCTCGCTGTTGCCGTGGCTCGTGAAGAGCCGCCAGCGCCCGGCGAGGAAGGCGTATTCTACTGAAACGGTGCGGCTTGTCAAGCCTCGGCGGTGGCGATCAGTGCGACCACATCGCAGCGAACTCCGCCTGCCCGAGCGTCTTGCGACGCGCCGTTCGAGTGGGGCGCATTCTACCGTTTCCGGCGGGCCTGTCAATCGCTTTTCTTCTCGACCCGACAAGAAAAACCCAACAAAACCAACTGCTTGCCCTTCTCTCTACCGCTGCCTACGTATGCCCGTCGGCAGCAGCGGATGCGTACTTTACGGATTTACCGGATGCGGCGCAAGCCCTTCGGGAAGAAAAATATAGACCAGCTTTCAAGCCTCCGCCACACCTCAACGCACCCCTTTGGATAACACGATACATAGGCCATCGAACAGACCACACGCGCACGGAAACGGTCAAGCGGAGGCTTGCTCAATACAGCGGCGTGATATGGCACATGATGGTGATGGCTCCCCGAGCAGGACTCGAACCTGCGACCCAATGATTAACAGTCATTTGCTCTACCAACTGAGCTATCGGGGAATGACGTGCGTACTACGAGGCAGACAGCGGCGAGATGGCTCCCCGAGCAGGACTCGAACCTGCGACCCAATGATTAACAGTCATTTGCTCTACCAACTGAGCTATCGGGGAATCGCTTGGCTGTCGTGATGTTCCAGAGGATTAAGAAGCGTATGGCTCCCCGAGCAGGACTCGAACCTGCGACCCAATGATTAACAGTCATTTGCTCTACCAACTGAGCTATCGGGGAACATCCCGGAACACGCGACGTAGTATACGGATCAGATCACCGAGGTCAAGCACCTGGCCCGCTTTGGCTTCTCGCCCACACAACGCACGACGCCCGATACCAAGGGCATCGGGCGTCGTCGGAATATCCTGGTGGCTACGCCCTGATTCGAACAGGGGACCCCATCATTATGAGTGATGTGCTCTAACCAGCTGAGCTACGTAGCCAGGGGGTCACCCGCCTGCTGCCAGGCGGGTAACGGGGGCGAATTATGCCTATGCCGGACACACCTGACAAGCCCCCTTGCAAGGATCACGACTCGATATCGAGCGCGGCACGTACCGCCGCCAGGCCTTCGGCGCCGTCACGGGTTTCGACGCCGGCCAGCCACTCATCGAGAACCTCGGGATTCGCCTGTAGATGCGCACGGGCTGCGTCACGCGGATCCTCACCGTCGTCCATGATGGCCGCCATCAGCTGGTTTTCCATCTCCAGGGTGAAGGCGAGGTTGTCGAGCAGCGTGCCAACGTTTCCGCACTCCTCGGCATAACCGCCGCGGGTGTTGGTATAGACGGTGGCACCGCCCATGTCGGGACCAAAGTAGTCGTCGGCACCCGACAGATAAGCCATGTCGAAGTTGGTATTCATCGGATGAGGTGCCCAGCCCAAGAATACCATCCACTCCTCATTGCCCACCTTCGAGCGCAACTCGGCCAGCATGCCCGCCTCACTGGAGTCGCGCAGACGCCAATCGCCGAGCCCGAAGGCGTCGTCGTCGATCATGTCCTGGATCAGCTCGTTGCCGTCGTTACCGGCCTCGATGCCATAGATGACGCTCTCGAACTGCTCGGCGTGGTCGTCGAGATCGGCCACCGAGGTCACGCCTGCGTCGTGCACGTATTGCGGCACGGCAAGGGTGTACTTGGCACCCTCGAGGTTGGCGCTCAGGCGATCGACGTCACCATCCTCGATATAGGGGTCGCTGATCGATGCCATCGACGGCATCCAGTTACCAAGAAAAACGTCGAAGTCGCCGTTGCGCATGCCACTGTAGGCGATCGGCACCGACACGGTGTCGACCCGCGTCTCGTAGCCAAGCCCCTCGAGCAACTCCCGGGCCACGGCGGTGGTCGCGGTAATATCGGTCCAACCGACCTCGGCGAAGCGCACGGTGCTACATGACTCTGGCTCGTTGGCCTGAGCCGCTCCTGCAGCCATCACCCCCATGGCCAGCAGCGATCCCGTGAACAGTAGGCGAGTGTGATTCGACATGAGGTTCTCCTTGCGTCGATGAATCGATGAATACAGCGCGTACGTTTATTCTTGGCGCAGCCTCTCTTTTATTGATTGAACGTTCAATAAAAAAGAGGCATACTTTCTACCTTAATGGGTTAGCCGCGACCTGGCCAGCCCAAGCGGCTATTACCACTAGCCCGAAATTCACAGCAGAGCATAGCCAAAGGAGGCGACCGGTGCCCAAGGTAGGTATGGAACCCATCCGCCGCCGCCAGCTGATTCGCGCCACCATGGAAGCGATCGACGAGGCTGGCCTGGCCGACGCCACGGTGATTCGCATCGCGCGGCGTGCCGGCGTCTCGGCGGGCATTATCAGCCACTACTTCGGCGGCAAGGATGGCCTGCTCGAAGCGACCATGCGCCAGATCCTCAACGATCTGGGTGAAGCGGTTGCCGTGCGCCGTCGATCACTGCCCGCGCACAGCCCTCGTGAGCACATCCGCGCGATCATCGACGGCAACTTCGACCGCAGCCAGGTCAGCCAGTCGGTAATGAAGACCTGGCTGGCGTTCTGGGCCAGCAGCATGCATCGCCGGCCGCTGCAGCGCCTGCAGTACGTCAATGACCGGCGCCTCTACTCCAATCTATGCCACCAGTTTCGATACTGCCTGCCCAAGGCCGAGGCGCGCCGCGCCGCCGCCGGCCTGGCGGCCATGATCGACGGCCTGTGGCTGCGCGGCGCGCTGGCCCCGGAAGGCCTCGACGTCGACCGCGCACGTTCACTCGCCTACGACTACCTCGACGAACAGCTGGGGCGTAACGCCTCACAGTGACGGGAGACACTCGATGACTCAACTGACCACACAGCAACTCTATATAGATGGCCGCCACGTCGATGCCACGTCCGGCGAGACCTTCGAGGTCGTCAACCCCTTCGACGGCAGCGTACTGGCCAAGGTCCAGCAGGCCAGCGAGGCCGACGTCGACCGCGCCGTGGCCGCTGCCCGCAAAGGCCAGAAGATCTGGGCCGCGATGTCCGGCATGCAGCGCGGGCGCATCCTGCAGCGCGCCGTATCGCTGCTGCGGGAGCGTAATGACGAGCTCGCCGAACTCGAGACCCGCAACACCGGCAAGCCGATCAGCGAGACCGCTGCCGTGGATATCGTCACCGGCGCCGACGCCCTGGAATACTACGCCGGCCTTGCCGCCGCCATCGAGGGCAGCCAGATCCCGCTGCGCGACGACTCCTTCGTCTACACCCGTCGCGAGCCGCTAGGTGTAATCGGCTCCATCGGCGCCTGGAACTACCCGATCCAGATCGCCTGCTGGAAGTCCGCCCCGGCACTGGCCGCCGGCAACGCCGTGGTCTTCAAGCCCAGCGAAGTCACCCCCTTGACCACCATGAAGCTGGCCGAGATCTTCACCGAGGCGGGCCTGCCCGACGGCGTGTTCAACGTCGTCCACGGCGACGGCCGCGTCGGCCAACTGCTCACCGGCCATGCCGGTGTCGACAAGATCTCCTTCACCGGCGAAGTGGGTACCGGCAAGAAGGTGATGTCGGCCGCCGCCGGCTCGACCCTCAAGGACGTGACCATGGAACTCGGCGGCAAGTCGCCGCTGATCGTATTCGACGACGCCGACCTGGATCGCGCCGCGGATGCGGCGATGATGGCCAACTTCTACTCCAGTGGGCAGATCTGCACCAACGGCACCCGAGTGTTCGTTCAGCGCAGCGTCAAGGAGGCCTTCGAGGCCAAGATCAAGGAGCGCGTGGCGCGCATCAAGGCCGGCGACCCGCTCGACCCGGCGATCAACTTCGGCCCGCTGGTGAGCTTCGAGCATCAGGAAAAAGTCCTCTCCTATATCGCCCTAGGCAAGCAGGAAGGTGCCAGCCTACTGGCCGGCGGCGACGACTGGAACCAGGGCGACCGTGCCGGCATCGACTGGAAAAGCGGCGCCTGGGCCGCGCCTACGGTGTTCACCGACTGCAGCGACGAGATGCGCATCGTGCGTGAGGAGATCTTTGGCCCGGTGATGTCGATCCTCGCTTTCGACGAGGACGACGAGGTCATCCGCCGCGCCAACGACACCCACTACGGCCTGGCCGCCGGTATCTTCACCGAGCGACTCAACCGCGCCCACCAGACCATCCACCAGCTGGAAGCCGGCATCTGCTGGATCAACACCTGGGGCGAGTCACCCTCGGAGATGCCGGTGGGCGGCTACAAGCAGTCCGGCGTGGGGCGCGAGAACGGCGTCGAGACCCTGGCGCACTACACCCAGACCAAATCGATCCAGATCGAGATGGGACCGTTCGAGTCGGTGTTTTAAGGAGGTCGCATGCCCCAGACTCAGGAATTCGACTACATCATCATCGGCGCCGGCTCGGCGGGCAATGTCCTGGCCACGCGCCTCACCGAAGATCCCGACGTCAGGGTGCTGCTGCTCGAGGCCGGCGGCCCCGACTACCGCTTCGACTTCCGCACCCAGATGCCCGCGGCGCTGGCTTTCCCGCTGCAGGGCAAGCGCTACAACTGGGCCTTCGAGACCGATCCCGAGCCGCACATGAACGGCCGGCGCATGGAGTGCGGCCGCGGCAAGGGGCTGGGCGGCTCCTCGCTGATCAACGGCATGTGCTACATCCGCGGCAACGCCCTGGACTACGACAACTGGGCCAAGCAGCCCGGCCTCGAGGACTGGACCTACGCCGACTGCCTGCCCTACTTCAAGAAGTCCGAGACCCGCGATATCGGTCCCAACGCCTATCACGGCGGCGACGGCCCGGTCAGCGTGACCACGCCCAAGGCGGGCAACAACCCGCTCTATCACGCCTTTATCGAGGCGGGGCAAGAGGCGGGCTACCCCAAGACCGAGGACGTCAACGGCTACCAGCAGGAAGGCTTTGGCCCCATGGATCGCTTCGTCACACCCAACGGGCGACGGGCCTCCACGGCGCGCGGCTATCTGGACATCGCCAAGCAGCGCAGCAACCTGACCATCGTCACCCACGCCACCACCGACCGCATCCTGTTCGAGGACAAGCGTGCAACAGGCGTCTGCTACCTGCACAAGAAGCAGCCGATCGAAGCCCTCGCCCGCCGCGAAGTACTGCTTTGCGGCGGTGCCATCGCCTCGCCGCAGATCCTGCAGCGCTCAGGCATCGGTAACCCCGAGCACCTCGCCGAACTGGGCATCCCGCTGGTCCACGACCTCAAGGGGGTCGGCGAGAACCTGCAGGATCACCTGGAGATGTATATCCAGTACGAGTGCAAGCAGCCGATTTCGCTGTACCCAGCACTGAAGTGGTACAACCAGCCCAAGATCGGCGCCGAGTGGCTGTTCAAGGGCACCGGTATCGGCGCCAGCAACCAGTTCGAGGCGGCCGGCTTCATCCGCAGCCGCGACCAGGAGGAGTGGCCCAACCTGCAGTACCATTTCCTGCCGATTGCCATCAGCTACAACGGCAAGAGTGCGGTTCAGGCCCACGGTTTCCAGGCCCACGTCGGCTCGATGCGCTCCGAGAGCCGCGGTCGCATCCGACTGACCTCCCGCGACCCGCGCCAGGCACCGAGCATCCTGTTCAACTACATGAGCAAGGAGAAGGACTGGCAGGAGTTTCGTGACGCCATCCGCCTGACCCGCGAGATCATCCAGCAGCCGGCCATGGACGAGTATCGCGGCCGCGAGATCTCGCCAGGGCCGGAAGTACAGAGCGACGCCGAGCTGGACGCCTTCGTCAAGGCCCACGCCGAGACCGCCTACCACCCCTGCGGCAGCTGCCGCATGGGCGATGACGCACTGGCGGTGACCGACGGCCAGGGCCGGGTCCACGGCGTGCATGGCCTGCGCGTGGTCGATGCCTCGCTGTTCCCGGTCATTCCCACCGGCAACCTAAATGCGCCGACCATCATGCTCGCCGAGAAGATCGCCGACCGCATCCGCGACCGCGAGCCGCTGCCCAAGAGCGACGCGCCCTACTACATCGCTGGCGATACGCCAGCCCGCAGCACCCCTGCGCGCAGCTGATTTCTCCCCTCCCCACCCGAGTGAACAAAACGACCCCGCTGAGACTCTCAGCGGGGTCGTTTGCGTGGTAAGCAAGACTGGCCAGGGCGCGACCAATGCACTAGTCTACAAGCATTCAAACGCTTGTTAGAATTTGGTCATCTCGTTGATGACTGGCACTGGAGGAGATCCCGCATGTTGCAACTGCTGTTGATCATCGTGGCCGTGGTTGGCCTGCTGATGGTGATGCGCCGCGAAGCCGGCGCCCTGCCGGCGCTTGCCGTGCTCGCCGCCACCGGCATCGTCGGGGTGCTGTTCGGCGCTCCGCTGCTCGGTATCCTGCTGCTGATCGGCGCTGCGGCGGTGGCCGCGTGTGGCCTGCCGGCGCTGCGCAGCAAATGGCTGACGCCGCGCATCTTCGCCACCTTCAAGAAGGTCGCGCCCAAGGTCTCCGACACCGAGCGTACCGCCCTGGAAGCCGGCAGCGTGGGCTGGGACGGCGAGCTGTTCAGCGGCAAGCCGAACTGGGAGGCGCTGATGGCCTACGGCGACGACGGCCTTACCGATGAGGAGCGCGCCTTCGTCGATCATCAGTGCAACGTGGCATCGGGCATGACCAACGCCTGGGAGATCACCCGCGAGCGCGCCGACCTGCCCCCCGAGCTGTGGGCGTACCTGAAGAAGGAAGGCTTCTTCGGCATGATCATCCCCAAGCAGTACGGCGGCCTGGGCTTCTCCGCCAAGGCGCAGTCGGCGGTGCTGCAGAAGCTCGCCGTCAACGAGACGCTGATGGTCACCGTCGGCGTGCCCAACTCGCTGGGCCCGGGCGAACTGCTGCTCAAGTACGGCACCCAGCAGCAGAAGGATCACTACTTGCCGCGCCTGGCCGATGGCCGCGAGATCCCCTGCTTCGGCCTCACCGGCCCGCGCGCCGGCTCAGACGCCACGTCGATCCCCGACACCGGCGTGGTCTGCAAGCAGATGGTCGACGGTGAGGAAGTGCTCGGCCTGCGCCTCAACTTCGAGAAGCGCTGGATCACCCTGGCGCCGATCGCCACCGTGGTAGGCCTGGCTTTCCGCATGTTCGACCCCGACGGCCTGCTCGGCGGCGAGAACGACCTGGGCATCACCTGTGCGCTGATTCCCCGCGACACCGACGGCATGGAGATAGGGCGTCGCCACCACCCCATCGGCAGCCCGTTCATGAACGGCCCGATCGTGGGCAAGGACGTGTTCGTACGGCTGGATACCATTATCGGCGGCCCGGAAATGGCCGGCCAGGGCTGGCGCATGCTGGTCGAGTGCCTGTCGGTGGGCCGCTGCATCACCCTGCCCTCCGGTGCGACCGGCACCTCGCGCTACGCGCTGGGCTGGAGCGGCGGCTTCGCCCGCATCCGTCGTCAGTTCAACCTGCCGGTGGCCGAGATGGAAGGCATTCAGGAGCCGCTGGCGCGTATCGCGGCGCTCTCCTACATCTCCCAGGCCGCGGTGATGGAAACCGCCAACATTATCGACAAGGGCGATAAGCCCGCGGTGCCGTCGGCGATCCTCAAGAGCCAGCTCACCGAGTACCAGCGCGACCTGCTCAGCCACGCCATGGACATCCACGGCGGCAAGGCCGTGACCCTGGGGCCGCGCAACTATATCGGCATCGGCTACAGCGCCAACCCGGTGGCCATCACCGTGGAAGGCGCCAATATCATGACCCGCAACCTGATGATCTTCGGTCAGGGGGCGATCCGCTGCCACCCCTACGTGCTCGAGGAGCTGGCGGCCAAGGACGCCGACGACCTCAAGGCCTTCGACAAGGCCTTCTTCGGCCACGCCGGGCTGATCTTCGGCAACACCGCCCGCGCCTTCACCCAGGGCCTGGGGCTAGGCAAGGCCAGCACGCCCTTCGACGAGGTCGCCGCCCCCTATGCCCAGGAAGTGGCGCGCCTTTCCGCCGCCTTCGGGCTGTGCGCCGATGCCGCCATGGCTAGCCTCGGTTCGGCGCTGAAATCCCGCGAGATGGTGTCGGCGCGCCTCGGCGACGTGCTCTCCAACCTCTACCTGACCTCCATGGTGCTCAAGCAGTGGCACGCCTCGGACAAGGTGGAAAGCGAGGCCGCGCTGATGCACTACAGCTGCACCCTGCTGCTGCATCGCGCCGAGCAGGCGCTGATCGAGCTGTTCGACAACCTGCCCAACAGGGGCCTGGGCAAGCTGCTGTCGTGGCTGGTCATGCCGATGGGTCGCCGCTGGACGACGCCCCACGACGACCTGACCCGCGAGATCGCCCAGAAAGTGTCGCGCCACAGTGCGCTGCGCAGCAAGCTGCTCGGCAATACCTGGGACCAGCAGGAGGAGGGCCAGCAGGACAACCCGCTGGCACGCTACAACGCCCTGCTGGTCGACTACGACCGCGCCGAGGCGCTATATCGCACCGTCAACAAGGCCTACGCCAAGGGCGAACTGCCGGTAGAAGCCCTGCATCCGGAGCAGCGCTTCGCTGCCGCCCGCGAAGCCGAGCTGATCAGCGAGGAGGATGCCCGCTTCATGGCCGAGTATGAAACGGAAGTCCTGGCCATGCTGACCGTCGACGACTTCGCCTTCGACGCCTTCGCCCAGCAGCAAGAGAAGGTAGTCTGGCACAACGCCGCCTGATCCCTTCCCCACCGCGACACCCCGGCGCCGGCCGGGGTGTCGCGTTTTGGGCCAGTCGCCTCGCGCCCTTGGCACTCCCCCCCTCCGTTCCGGTATCATGTTGATTCCGCAGTATTACTATTTGTAGCCAACAGCGGAGCAGGTGCATGACACCATCGTAACCGTAGGGACTATAAAAACCGCCTGCTTTCAGGATCGCCGCGGTGATCCGCCCACATGCCGCACGCAGCCATTTCGCTACGCTGCCAGGCACCATTCGCAACCGTCAGAGTGACGCACTCCCCGCCCGCCACTGCGATTCGGTCGGTGTACGAACGCCTCGACGCTGCCGCGTCAGGCCCGCGCCACGAACTGGGGACGACAACAGGCAATCCAATGAATGAAGAACGCAACGTCAAGATTCGCGTACGCAACCTGAGCAAGGTCTTCGGCTCTCAGCCCAAGAAGGCCCTGGCACTGCGTGACCAGGGGCTCAAACGCCCGGAGATCCTTGAAAAGACGGGCCAGACACTGGGCCTGTCCAATATCGACTTCGATGTCCACGAGGGGGAACTGCTGGTCATCATGGGGCTTTCGGGCTCCGGCAAATCGACCCTGATCCGCTGCCTGAATCGCTTGATCGAACCCTCCGAGGGCGAGATCGTGATCGACGGCGAGAACATCCCCACCCTGGGCGAAAAAGCACTACTCGAATGCCGGCGCCGCCACTTCTCGATGGTGTTCCAGAACTTCGCGCTGTTCCCGCATCGCACCGTGCAGAAGAACGCCGAGTTTGGTCTCGAAATTCGCGGCATCGATCCCGCCGAACGCCGCGAGATCGCCCGCACCGCGCTCAAGCAGGTCGGCCTGGATGGCTGGGAGGATGCCTACCCCAACCAGCTCTCCGGGGGCATGCAGCAGCGCGTCGGCCTGGCCCGGGCGCTGGCCAACGACGCCAGCGTGCTGCTGATGGACGAGGCCTTCTCGGCCCTCGACCCGCTGATCCGTGGCGACATGCAGCAGGAACTGCTGCAGCTGCAGAGTCGGATGCAGAAGACCACGGTGTTCATCACCCACGACCTGGATGAGGCGCTGACCATCGGCGATCGTATCGTGCTGCTCAAGGATGGCGAGATCGTGCAGATCGGCACCCCCGAGGAGATCCTCACCAAGCCCGCCGACGACTATGTGCGGCGCTTCATCGAAGGCGTCGACAAGGCGCGCATCCTCACCGCCGAGAGCGCCATGCGCCGGGTTCGCTCCACGGTGCGCGACAGCGACGGCCCGCGCACCGCGCTGCGCAAGATGCATGAGCATAGCCTCGACTCGATCTACATCATCGACCGCGACCAGCACCTGATCGGCCTGATCGAGGCCGAGGCGGCCAGCCAGGCGCTGGAGCAGGGCAAGGAGCGCGTCACCGATGTCATGACCCAGGATTTCCGGCGGGTCACACTCGAGGAGCCGATGCACCACCTGTTTGCCATGTTCAGTGAGCACAGCTTCCCGATTGCCGTGGTCGACGACCAGCAGCGCCTGCTCGGCGTGGTCGTCAAAGGCGCCGTACTCGACCAGCTGGCCCAGGCCGCTGAGCCCACACTCATCGCAGAGCGCCCCACCACGGCAGGAGAGGCATAATGGCTATCGATATTCCCCGCATCCCCCTGGGTAACTGGATCGAGGGTGGCCTGGACTGGCTGACCAGCGAATACTCGATGGTGACCCGCGCCATTTCCCGTGCCACCCAGACCGGTATCAACGGCCTCAACGATGCGCTGATGTGGCTGCCGCCCTGGGCGCTGCTGCTGATCATCGTGGCGATCTGCTGGAAAGTGGCCAACGCCCGGCTCGCCATCGGCGGTGCCGCCGGCCTGGCGCTGATCTGGAACCTGGGCCTGTGGAACCCGATGATCGAGACGCTGACCCTGGTGGTGATCGCCACCCTGGTGGCCGTGGTCATCGCCATCCCGGTGGGTATCACCGCGGCGCTCTCCGAACGGCTCTATCGCACCATCATGCCGGTGCTCGACTTCATGCAGACCATGCCGGCCTTCGTCTACCTGATTCCGGCGATTCCGTTCTTCGGCATCGGCTCGGTCTCGGCGATCTTCGCCACGGTGATCTTCTCCATGCCACCGGCGATCCGCTTCACCACCCTGGGCATCCGCCAGGTACCCAAGGAGCTGATCGAGGCCGCCGACGCCTATGGCGCCACCCGCGGCCAGAAGCTGGTCAAGGTACAGCTGCCGCTGTCGTTGCCGACGGTCATGGCCGGCATCAACCAGACCATCATGCTGGCGCTGTCGATGGTGGTGATCGCCGCCATGATCGGCGCCGACGGCCTGGGCAGCGAAGTGTGGCGCGCCATCCAGCGGCTGCGCCCCGGCGACGGCTTCGAGGCGGGTATCGCGGTGGTCATTCTGGCCATGCTGCTCGACCGCCTGACCCAGTCGCTGAGCAAGGAACGCAAGTCGTAAGGCCAGGGTGGTCCCTTGAATCCATTCACCCGGGCCACCATGGTGTATTAGTGAACCGCAAAGAGGGGAAAAACATGAAGAAGCAAGCGCTGAATCGCCACATCCGCACTACCAGCCTGGCACTGGCCGCGGGCGTCGGCCTCACCGCCGCCGGCGCCGCCCAGGCCCAGGACACGGTCAACCTGGCCTACGTCGAGTGGGCTTCGGAAGTCGCCTCCACCAACGTGGTGCGTGCGGTGCTCGAGCAGGCCGGCTACGAGGTCGACATGACCTCGCTGTCCGCCGCCGCCATGTGGCAGGCACTCTCCACCGGCGATGCCGATGCCATCGTCGCCGCCTGGCTACCCACCACCCATGCCGACTACCTCGAGCGTGTCGGCGATGACGTCGAGGACCTGGGCGTCAACCTGGACGGCACCAAGCTCGGCCTGGTGGTCCCCGAGTACACCGACGTCGACTCCATCGAGGACCTCAACGACAACGCCGATCTGTTCGATGGCGAGATCATCGGCATCGATCCCGGCGCCGGCCTGATGGGCCTGACCGAGGAGGTGGTCGACGAGTATGGCCTCGACCTGCGCCTGCGCAGCGGCAGCGACGCCACCATGGTCGCCGCGCTGAGCAGCGCCATCAACAACGAGGAAGACATCGTCGTCACCAGCTGGACACCCCACTGGATGTTCGCCCGCTGGGACCTCAAGTACCTCGAGGATCCACAGGAGATCTACGGTGGCGCCGAGCAGATCCACACCGTGGTACGCCAGGGTCTCGCCGATGACATGCCCGAAGTGCATGCCATCCTCGATGCCTTCGAGTGGACGCCGGAGCAGATGGGCGAAGTCATGCTGATGAACCAGGAAGATGGCGCCGACCCCTACGAGAGCGCTCAGCAGTGGGTCGCCGACAACCAGGACCTGGTCGAGGAGTGGCTCTCCGCCGCTGAATAAATCCGCCACGTAGCGCTGCGAGCCCATTCGCAGCGTCGCAATAAAAGGGGATGGCCAGGCGGCCATCCCCTTTTTCATGCGCTCACAGCGGCCATACCAGCATGATCATCGGAATCGATACCACTAGCACCAACAGCGTCAGCGGCAGACCGAGCGTCCAGTAGTCGCTGAAGCGATAGCCCCCAGGCCCCATGACCAAGGTGTTGGACTGGTGGCCGATGGGCGTCAGGAAGGCGCAGGAGGCGCTGACCGCCACCACCATAAGGAACGGATCCAGCGACAGGCCGAAGCCGCTTGCCAGGCTGGCGGCAATCGGCGCCATCAAAAGCGCGGCGGCGGCATTGTTGATCACGTTGGAGAGCAGCGTCGAGATCACGAACAGCGCCACCAGGGTGGCCACCGGCGGCCAGCCGCTGCCTAGCGCCAGCATCGCCTCGGCGATCAGCGCCGCGCCACCGCTGGTATCCAGCGCCTCGCCCACCGGCAGCATCGCCGCCAGCAGCACGATCACCGGCCCGTCGATGGCCTGATAGCCGTCGCGCAGCGGCAATACCCCGACCAGCAGCGATACCAGCGCCGCCGTGGCGAGCGCCACCGCGGCCGGCAGCAGGTCGGTAAGCATGGCGATGATCGCCAGTGCGAAGATAGCGATCGACAGCAGCAGCATGCGCGGCTGGCCGATGGTCAGGTTTCGGTTGGCCAGCGGCAGGCAGCCCAGCGTCGCCAGGCTCTCGGCCAGTCCGCTCTCATCGCCCTGCAGCAGCAGCACGTCGCCAGCCTTGAAGCGAATCTCGCGCAGCCGCTGCTTGAGTCGCGCCCCGTCGCGAGCCACCGCCACCAGGTGCAGGCCGTGCTGGTTCTGCAGACGCAGCTGAACCACGGTGCGGTTGACCATCATCGAGTCGTTACGCACCACTGCTTCGACCAGCTGCAGGCCCTCGGTATCGACGCCGTTGCGCTTCTTCTTGCCCTGCTTGTCCTTGTTTTGCTGCGCTTCCTCCGTCTCCTTGGCGGTATCGGCACCTTCCTCTTCGTCCTCGGGCTCCGCCCCCAGCGACAGTCCCGCCTTGTCCTCGAGCAGCTTCATCTCCTCGGGGCCGCCCTCCACCAGCAGGATATCGCCCTCCCGCAGGCTGCCGTGAAAGGCGTGGCCGGCGCGTCGCTCGTCATCACGCACCACCGCCACCACCGGAATGGTCTCCTCCAGCGCCTCGTGCATCTCGCGCAGGGTCCAGCCGATGGCCTTGGACTCCTCCCCCACCTTGAGCTCGACCAGATAGTTGTCGGTATCGAACAGCTCTTCGGCGGACGACTGGCCCTCGCGACGCGGGGTCAGACGCCAACCCACCAGCACGATAAACGCGAGGCCCACCGCGGCCACCACCACACCGACGGGGAAGAACGAGAACATGCCAAAGTTGTCGCCGGTCTGGGCGCCGCGGTAGGTAGCAATAATGATATTCGGCGGGGTACCGATCAGCGTCATCAGGCCGCCCAGCAGCGAGCCGAAGGCCAGCGGCATCAGCAGCAGCGAAGGGGAGCTGTTGTGTTCGCGGGCCATGCGCATCGCCACCGGCAGCAGCAATGCCAGCGCCCCGACGTTGTTCATTACCGCCGAGAGCACCGTCACGGTGCCGGTCAACACCAGCAGCTGCAGCACCAGCCGCTCGCCGACCTTGAGCGTCTGCTCGGCGATCACGTCGACCAACCCCGAGCGCTCGAAGCCCTTGCTCAGCACCAGCACAGCGGCCACGGTGATCACCGCCGGGTGGCCAAAGCCCATGAACGCTCGGTCGGCCTCCACCAGCCCCAGCATCACCGACGTCAGCAGCGCGGAGAGCGCCACCAGATCGTAGCGAAAGCGACCCCAGACGAAGGCCGCCAGGGTCAGTCCCAGAACGATGAACACCAGCGTACTGTCGGCCACGGCTTTCCCACCTCCCTGTTGAGCAGCACCGTCACCAGCACAACAGGAGAGCCTTATTAACGCCAGCATTTTTTTAGAGGGGCTCTACAAAAGGGCTGCACTCGACAATGCGTCGTTAAAAACTGACTCAACATGCTCATTTACACCCCGTAAACTGCGCTGTTTCGTCAATTTTTGCCTCGTCTTGCCTTCGTTCGCCTGTTTTGTAAAAACCCTCTTTTCGCGTGAGGTAAGAAAAGCCCCGCCGAGGCGGGGCCTTGGCACCCTCCCTGGATACCGCTTGCGAGTGGCTACCGGGCCATCTTCTCCAGCATGCGCTGGACCGCCTCGAGATGCTCCGGCTCGTTATGACACATCCCCTGGAAGGTCGCGCACAGGTCGAGAAAGTCCTTGAGCTCCAGGCGACTGCCCTGCTTCATCAGGCGCTTGGTGAGTCGCGTCGCCTTGGGCGGCTGGGCGGCAAACTGTGCCGCCAGCTCGCCTGCCCGGCGCATCAGTGCCTCATGCTCGACCACCTCTAGCACGATGCCGTACTCGCGGGCCTCCTCGGCGCCGATCACCCGGCCGGAGAGGGTCAGCTCGAAGGCGCGCTGATAGCCGATCAGCCGCTGCAGAAACCAGGCGCCGCCGTCGCCGGGAATGATCCCCAGGTTGAGGAAGGTCTCGCCGAACTTGGCCCTGTCCGAGGCGATGCGAATATCGGCCATATTGGCCAGATCGAAGCCCGCGCCGATGGCCGGGCCGTTGACCGCGGCGATGATCGGCACCTCGACGCCCTGCAGCGCCAGCGGGATACGCTGGATACCGCGCCGGTAGCGCTCGGCGACCTCGGCCACGTCGCCAGCGAAGTCGCCGCCGCGCTGGGCCATATCCTTGACGTTGCCGCCGGCGCTGAACGCCGAACCGGCGCCGGTGATCATCAGCACCGAGACCGCGTCGCAGCGGTTGACCCACTCGGCCACGGCGACGATATCGTCGACCAGCCCGGTACCGGTCAGGGCGTTGCGCACGTCGTGACGATCCAGGGTCAGGGTGGCCACCCTCTCCTCGAGGGTCAACTGGGCATCGGACAGCTGCGGCACGCTGTCTTGAGTAGCGATCTGGCTCATGCGTCGGCGTCCCTTTCGTCGGTCTGGTAGGCGTCGGTGATCTGGGCGTCTCGCGCGACGATAACCCGGGCGTCGACCACGGCATAGCCGTCGGCGTTGACGATCACCGGATTGAGGTCGAGTTCGGAAAGCGCGGGGTATGCCTCGACCAGGCGTGACACGGTAAGCAGCAGGTCGACCAGCGCCGTCTTGTCCACGGCCTTCTCGCCGCGCACGCCGCCGAGGATCTTCTTGGCCTTGATCTGCTCGACCATCGATTCGGCGTCGTGGCGGGAGAGCGGGATCGAACGGAAGGCCACGTCCTCGAGGATCTCGACGAAGATACCGCCGAGGCCGAACATCAGCACCGGGCCGAAGATCGGATCACGGATCACCCCGACGATCACCTCCACGCCCTTCTTGGCCATGGGGGCGATCAGCACGCCCTCGATCTCCGCGCCGGCGTCGTAGGTGTGGCAGGCATCGAGGATCGCCTGGCGGGCCTCGTGCATGGCGGCCTCGCCGACTACGTTGAGGCGTACACCGCCGGCGTCGGACTTGTGCAGGATGTCTTTCGAGACCACTTTCATGGCCAGCGGGATATCGCCACGCTCGTCGCGAAACAGGGCCGCCGCCTCGGCCAGGTCGGCCGCGTTTCTGACCACCCGCTCCTGTGGCACCGCGACGCCGTGGTCGCGCAGCAGCCGCTTGGCCTCATACTCGAAGAGATCGCGCCCCTCGGCCCGGGCCTGCTGGAACATGGCGCTCAGCTCGGCGCGCGGCTCGACCGTCTTTTCACGGGCATGACGATGGGTTTCGGCCAGGTACTGGCCGCGCTCGCCGAGGGCCGCCAGCAGCCGCACGGCATGCTCGATGGAGGCATAGATGGGTAACCCTGCCTCGTGCAATCGGCGCAGCGCCGGCGGCTTGACCGGGGTATAGAGGCTATAGATCACCAGCGGCTTGGTGGTCGCCTTGGCCAGATCGACCATCGCCTCGGCGCCGCGCATCTCATCGCCCAGCAGCGACTCGGCGAAGCGGATGCTGTAGCCGCCGAACATGCCGACCAGAAACACGCTGTCGACGTTGTCGTCGGCGGCGACGATCTCCATGCAGGTCGCCAGCAGCGAGGGGTTGGCGTCGGTGGAGCCGGCCACGTCCACCGGGTTGACGGTAGACGCCTGGGGAAAAAGGATCGCGCGCAGCCGGTCGCGGGTCGCCTCGCTGAGCTCGGCGAGTTCCAGGCCCGCCTCGGCCAGCCGGTCAGAGGCGATGGTGGCCTGGCCGCCGCCGTCGGAAATCACCGCCACGCGCTTGCCGCGGGCCTTCTGCAGCAGCCCTAGCCCCTCGGCCACCGGCAGGATCTCGTCGGAGTACTGCACCACACTGACCCCGGCCTGCTTGAGCAGGTCCACGGTCATGGTGTAGCTGCCGGCCAGCGCCCCGGTGTGCGAGCTGGCGGCCTTCTGGCCCTGCTCAGTGGAGCCGGACTTGTAGACCACCACCGGCTTCATGGCGGTGACCTCGCGGGCCACGTCGAGGAACTTGCGGCCGTCGCGGAAGCCTTCTACGTAGAGCGTCGCCACCCGGGTCTGCTCGTCCTCGCCCAGGTAGCGCAGGTAGTCGTTGAAGCCGATGTCGCTCTGGTTGCCAGGGCCAACATAGGTCGAGAAGCCCACCTGGCCGTTGTGCTGGGCCTCCAGCGCCAGCGCCAGCAGCATGTTGCCCGACTGCGAGATGATCCCCACATCGCCAGGGCGCACGTTATCCAGCGCCAGCAGGTTGATCCGCTGGTGAAGATTGAAGATACCCGAGGTATTGGGGCCGATGATGCGCACGCCGTGGGCGCGCGCCTTGTCCATCATCGCCTGCTCCAGCGCCGCCCCCTGGCCGCCGATCTCGGCGAAGCCGCTGGCCAGTATCACCGCCCCCTTGATGCCGCGCCGCCCGCACTCGGCGATCAGCTCGGGCACGCTGGCCGCCGGGGTACAGATCAGCGCCAGCTCGGGATTACCGGGAATCGCCGTCACCGACGGCCAGGCCTTGACCCCCAGGATCATGTCGGCCTTGGGATTGACCGGATAGATGTCACCGCGGTAGCCGTCCTTGATCAGGCCGACCATGGCCTTGTAGCCACGCTTGGTGGGATCGGACGAGGCACCGATCACGGCAATGCCGGTGGGCGCCAGGATATCGTGCAGCGGGCTGCGGCTCGGCAGATGTCCTTCGATAGGATTCATGCTCACTGCCCCTTGAAGCGCGGAGCGCGCTTCTCGGCGAAGGCGTCGACGCCCTCCTGCCAGTCATCGGTGGTCGAACAGGTGAAGACCGCATCCAGCTCCTGCTGCAGTTGGCTTTCCAGCCCGGTTTCGCTGGCCTGGTTGACCAGCCGCTTGAGCATCGCCATGGAGACCGGCGCCTGCTTGGCCAACGTCTGGGCCAGCCGCTCGGCTTCATGCAGCAGCGATGCGACCGGCCAGTGGTCGCTGGCCAGGCCGATGCGGGTGGCCTGCTCGCCGTCGATCCGCTTGCCGGTATAGAGCAGCTCGCGCGCCATGCCCAGGCCCACCAGCTGAGGCAGCAGCTTGGAGACGCCGCCGCCCACGCAGGTGCCGATGCCGGTCTCGGGGAAGCCGAGCTGGGCCTCGTCCGCCATCACGATGAAATCGCAGGCCACCGCCATCTCGGCCCCGGCGCCCAGCGCATAGCCGTTGACCGCGGCAATCACCGGCTTGTTTAGGCGCAGGATCGCCTCGCACACGTCGTTGCCCAGCTGCAGGTACTGGCGGCGCTGATAGAGGGTGCGCGCGGCACCGCCGTGCTCCTTCATATCAGCCCCGACGCAGAAGGCGCGCCCCTCGCCGGTGAGGATCACCGTGCGCACCTTGGGGTCACGCTCCGCTTCGCCAAACGCCTGCAGCAGTTCACGGTAGAGCTCTTCGACGACGGCATTGAGGCGATGGGGACGATTGAAGCGAATGACCATGATCGCCTCGCGGGGCTCGACGATCAGGGTCTCGTAGGTAGGGCGACGCATCGGTTCTCCTCGGCAGGGGCCTGGATACATGGTTGACAGAACATAAGTGCCACTAAATACATTGCCATGACACATATGTGTTGGTTGCGATGCTAAAGTCGAGCGCCGACGGCTGTCAATACGCATGTATCATGATATTTATCACCATGTATCATTTGTGACACTCATGGCCGTGGCAATACGTTACAATGCCGCCCACATCGAGCAGCCGCATAACAACGAGGTCACGATGACGCAGGATCACGCCACCGCTCCCATCACCACCCTCGATGCCGTCAATCAGGCCCTCGCCGAGAGCTATTCGGAACTCAGCCCACAGCTCAAGCTGGCCGCACGCTACGTGCTCGACAACCCGATGGAGATCGCTTTTCAGTCGATCCGCAAGTCGGCCGCCGCCGCCGGGGTGACCTCATCGACGCTGATGCGGCTGGCCAAGCGGCTGGGCTTCGATAGCTACGAGCAGTTCCGCGAGATCTTCCAGTCGGCGGTCCAGGCCGGCCCCATCGAACTCTCGGGGCGCGCCTCGAGCCTCAAGGCGCTGGCCGGGAGCGACGATCAGGTATTCGTCGACGTGGGGGATACCGCGTTCGACAACATCGGCCGGCTGTTCACCGCCGACATGCAGCCCAAGGTCCGCGATGCCGCCGAGCGCCTGCTGGCGGCAGGCAAGGTCGCCGTGGTGGGATTTCGTGACGCCTTCGCCTGTGCCTACCACTTCGCCTACGTGGGGCGCATCGCGATGCCCAACGTACAGCTGATTCGTGGCCAGGAAGGCGGATTGCTCACCGAGCTTGCCACCTTCGGCGAGGGCGACGTGGTGGTAGCCTTCGGCTTCGACCCCTACTGCGCCGAGACCGTGCGAGCCCTCGAGGTGACCCGCGCCAACGGCGTCGAGGCCATCGTGGTCACCGACACCCTGCGCTCACCGCTGGTACCCGGCGCTGCGCTGACCTTCAATATCGCCACTGCCACGCCGCACTTCTTTCCGTCGATCCTCTCGGCGATCACCCTGATCGAGGCGATCCTCGCCGAGTGCGTCGCCTACGGACCGGAAGCGCTGGTCGACAACGTCACCCGCTTCGAGTCGCGGATGCGCGAGCTCGGCGCCTATATCGATCTGGAGTAGCAAAACGACGGCGCCCGCCTAAAAAGGCGGGCGCCGCGAAGGTCTACAGCGAGCTGCTCAGGGCAGCAGAATGGTCGAGCCGGTGGTCTTGCGGCTGGCCAGCGCCTGCTGGGCCTTGCCGGCCTCTTCCAGGGCGAAGCGCTGGGCGATGTCGATCTTGATCTTGCCGCTCTCGAGCATCGCGAACAGATCCTGGCACATGGCCTCGAAGCGCTCGCGGGTGTCGGCGTAGCCGTTGAGGCTGGGGCGGGTCACGAACAGCGAGCCCTTCTGGTTGAGGATACCGATATTGACCCCTTCCACGGCCCCCGAGGCGTTGCCGAAGCTGACCATCAGCGAACGCGGCTTGAGGCAGTTCAGCGAGGTCTCCCAGGTGTCCTTGCCCACCGAATCGTAGACCACGTCGCACATCGCGCCGCCGGTCAGTTCCTTGACCCGCTCGACGACGTCTTCCTTGGTGTAGTCAATGGTCTCCCAGGCGCCGTTCTGCTTGGCCAGGGCGGCCTTCTCCGGGGAGCTGACGGTGCCGATCAGCTTGACCCCCAACTCACGCGCCCACTGGCAGGCGATCGAGCCGACGCCGCCGGCCGCGGCATGCCACAGGATGGTTTCGCCGCCCTTCAGTTCATAGGTCTGACGCATCAGGTACTGCACGGTCAGGCCCTTGAGCATGCTGGCCGCGGCGGTATCGCAGTCGATGCCGTCGGGCAGCACCACCACCTTGGCAGCCGGCAGGGTGTGCACCTCGGCATAGGAACCCAGCGGGCCCTGGGCGTAGGCGACGCGGTCGCCGACCTTGAGATGGGTGACGCCCTCGCCGACCGCCTCGACCACGCCGGCACCTTCGGTGCCGAGGCCCGAGGGCATCGACGGCGCCGGATACAGCCCGGTGCGGAAGTAGATATCGATGAAGTTGAGGCCCACCGCCTGATTGCGGACCTGGACCTCACCGGCGCCGGGCGCCTTGGGCTCGACGTCGACTAGCTCGAGGACCTCGGGGCCACCGGTCTTGGCAAACTGAATACGCTTGGCCATGGATGCTTCCTTAGATTGCTAACGGGATGTCACGCTATCCAAACGCTGTTTCGTGCCACGGTCAAGTCAGTGTGGCAGGGAACGACTCGAGCCCTTCAACGAAGTCGCGCTTTTCCGCCTCGAAAGCCTTGGCATCGTGCTTGAAACGGCGCAGCACCTGCTGCTCATCGATCTTGATCGTGGCTGCCAGCGCCGCCAGCTGGGTGGCGGGATGCGATGTCGCCAGGCCGATGCGGGCGCCCTGCTCGCCGCCAAACCAGCGGTTGATGCCGCACGACTGGTAGAAGGCCTCCTGCTCGGCATCGATAGCATCGACCCGCAGCGGTGCCTTGAGCGCCAGCTCGGCGATCAGGCGCCGCTTGGGCTCATCGTCATCGCCGAGACGGCACGCCAGGCGCAGCGTCATTCCTTCGCCGGCCTCGTCGAGCACCAGCAGCGCCAGCGCCTGGGGCGCGCCCTGGGCGTCGACAAGCGCCAGCAGCCGCGCCGCTTCCTCGGCGAACAGCACCCGCCGGGTGCCGGCAAACACCACCAGCGGCGTCAACCCCGCCGACTGGCCGTAGTGCTCGGCGCACAGCCGCGCCAGGCAGGCGTCGCGCTGGGCGACATCGGTGACATGCATGACCTTCATTCGACTACCTCGATTCCACGTACGGCGCGCTTGCCGGCGCGCCCAAAACCGCGCAGCCTAGCATATCCTGGGGAGTGGCGCCCTGGGGCCAGGGAGGTAAGTAATGTGGTTGTCATCATGCTGAGATAATCTCGGCCAAACACTCAGGAGGGCCTAGCGAATGTCATACGCCTATACCGCCGATGGGCTTCCCCGCACCATTGCCCACCGCGGGCTGTCGGCGCACCTGCCGGAGAATACCCTGAGCGCGGTGCGCGCGGCCAAGCAGATCGGCTGCGACTGGGTAGAGATCGACGTACAGCTGCTCGGCGACGGCACCCCGGTGATCTGGCACGACAACGGCGTGCGGCGCTGCTCCGACAGCCGCGGCAAGCTGGCCAAGCTCGACCTGGAACGCGCCCGCGCGCTGGACGTGGGCGGCTGGTTCAGCGGCCACTTCGCCGGCGAACGCATGGCCACCCTCGACGAGATGCTGGCGCTGCTCAACGAGCTGGAGATGGGCGTCAACCTCGAGCTCAAGGTCAACCGCGGCCGCGACCCGCTGGCCCTGACCCACACCGTGATCCCCCTGGCGCTGGCGGCGCTGCCCGCCGAGCGGTTGATCGTCTCGTCGTTCAACCGCACAGCGCTGGATGCCGCGCGTGACGTCCAGCGCGATCCCGACAAGCTGCGCCTGGGGCTGCTCTTCGAGAAGACACCACGCGAGTGGCGGCGCGACGCCGAGGCGCTTAATGCCTTCAGCCTGCACGTCGACTGGCGCAAGCTGAAAGAGAAGCGCGCTCGCGAGATCAAGGACGCCGGCTACGCGCTGTTCTGCTATACCCCCAACGATCCAGTCGCCTTCGCCCCGCAGTGGGACTGGGGCGTCGACGGCGTGATCAGCGACGATCCGGCGCTGTTCAAGCACCACCTCCCCGAGTCCGCCTCCCTTCCCGAGCGCCTGACAGAGACTTGATCCAGATCAAGGCCGGGGCCGCTAGCGTTCAAGGCCCGCGGCTGCCCTGCCGATAGTGCGAGTAACCCCGTCGCGCACTCTCGGCAAGGAATCCTGCATGAACCCTTCTACGCTAATCGGCATCCTCGCCAGCATCCTGCTGCTGGCCAGCGTACTGCTGTTCACCGCCGAGTCCCCGGCCAGCTTCCTCAACCTGCCGGGGCTTGCCATCGTCATTACCGGCACCCTGGCCGCTACCTTCATCAGCTACCCGCTGCGCGAAGTGGTCCGCGTCACACGCCTGGTCGGCATCGTCTTTCGCCGTGAGAACACCTACGCCCGCGACGACATCAAGGAGCTGGTGGACATGTCGCGGCTGTGGTTCCAGGGCGACGTGCAGGCCGTGGAGCGGGCGCTGGAGAATACCCGCAACCCCTTTCTGCGCACCGGGATCCAGTTGGTGATTGCCAATACCAAGGAGCAGGAGATCATCGACCTGCTGCGCTGGCGCATCGCCCGGCTCAAGGCCCGCGAGCACGCCGAGGCGCAGATCTTCCGCACCATGGCCACCTACGCGCCGGCCTTCGGCATGATCGGCACCCTGGTCGGGCTGGTGAACATGCTGGAAGTCATGGAGGCCGGCGACGTCGGCGTGATCGGCCCGCGCATGGCGGTGGCGCTGCTCACCACCTTCTACGGCATCCTGCTCGCCAACCTGGTGTTCAAGCCCATCGCCGTGAAGCTCGAGCGACGCACCGAGGAGCGGCTGATCGCCATGAACATGGTGCTCGAGGGCATTTCGCTGATCACCAAGCGGCGCCTGCCGTCGTTCATCGAGGAGACGCTCAACTCCTTCATGGCCAATTTCCACGACGAGATCAACGACCCCAACGTGCCGCGCCGCGGCGACGACGAGGCCGGTCAGCATGTCTGAACTGCGCAACAGCCATCAGGACCTGCTGCCCGGCGGCAGTGAGGATGAAGGCGAGAGCTGGCTGATCAGCTACCTCGACGTGCTGACGCTGCTGATCACGCTATTCGTGCTGCTGCTATCCCTGGCCGGCAACGGCCTCGGTGATCGCGGCCAGCAGTACGCCGGCGAGTCGCCCACGCTCAGCGAATCGGCCATTGCCGCGGCGGTTCATGCCGCCGGCTCGCGCGGCGCCGGGCTGCAGCCGCGCCATAGCGGCCTGCTGCCGCAGTTGGAGGGGCTGATGCCCGAGGGCGTCTCGGTGACCCGTGGCAACGAAGGGGTGACCCTGCGCATCGACGACAACCTGCTGTTCGCCAGCGGCCAGGCCGACCTCACCGGTGACGGCCGCCAGGTGCTGGAGAGCTTGCTCGGTACGCTGCTGGCCTTCGATGGGCGCATCTCGGTAGAGGGCCACACCGACGACGTGCCGATCGCCACGCCGCGCTTCCCCTCCAACTGGGAGCTCTCCGGCGCCCGCGCCATCGCCGTGGTGCGCTACCTGCAGGGGCAAGACATCCCCGAGTCGCGGCTGCGCGCCATCGGCTACGCCGACACCCAGCCGCTGGAGAGCAACGAAAGCGCCGAAGGTCGCGCCGCCAATCGGCGCGTCGAGCTGGTGCTCCACGAGGGGCCGCGGCGCTGAGTCACCCCAGCATTGCCAGGATCGCGTCCATATCCAGGTGCTGCTCCAGGGTATCGGCCAGGCGCTCGAGTTCACGCTGGCGATGGGCGGCGTAGTCCACCGCCCCGCCAGCGTGCAGCCCGCAGCGCGCCAACAGCGCCGCGCACGCCTCTGGCCGGTCGAACAGGCCATGCAAGTAGGTGCCCATGACCTGGCCGTCGTCGCTGACGGCACCGTCGGGTCGGCCGTCAAGCTCGCATAGCGGGCGCGCCAGCGCCGGCCCTTCGCTGACACCGTTGTGGATCTCGTAGCCGCTGATCGCCGCGCCGTCGGGCAACAAGCGGCCACTCACGTTACGCAGCTGCTTGCCCGCCACCATGCGCGTCTCGAGGTCGAGCAGCTTGAGCCCCGGCGTCGAACCGGCCGGGCCCTCCAGGCCATCTGGGTCATGTATCGCCTGGCCCAGCATCTGCAAGCCGCCGCAGATGCCGAGCAGCTTGCCGCCGTAGCGCAGGTGGCGCTGGATCGCCGCCTCCCAGCCCTGCTCACGCAGCCAGGCCAGGTCGCTGCGGGTGCTCTTGCTACCGGGCAGGATTATCAGGTCCGCAGGCGGGATCGCCTGGCCTGGCCCCATCTGGTTCGGCCCGACAAAGCTGAGCTCGACCTGCGGATGCAGGCGCAAGGGATCGAAGTCGTTGTGATTACTGATCCGCGGCAGCGCCGGCACCACGACGCGAAGCGCCGCGGCGTCGGACGTCACGCCACTCAGCCCCACGCTATCCTCGGCGTCCAGCAACAATCCCTGCAGATAGGGCAGCGTCCCATACACCGGCTTGCCGGTGCGTTCAGTCAACCACGCCAGGCCCGGCTCGAGCAGTCCGATATCGCCGCGAAAGCGGTTGATAATAAAGCCGCGGGTGCGTGAGCGCTCGCTATCGCTGAGCAGCTCTAACGTTCCCACTAGCTGGGCAAAGACCCCGCCGCGGTCGATATCGCCGACCAGAACCACCGGGCAATCCACCATCTCGGCGAAGCCCATGTTGGCGATATCGTTGGCGCGCAGGTTGATCTCCGCTGGGCTGCCGGCGCCCTCGGCAATGATCACGTCATATCGGGAAGACAGCGCCTGCCACGCTGCCAGTACGCTCTCCTGCGCGGTGCGCTTGTAGGCGTGGTAGTCCAGCGCGTCCATATGGCCGTGCACCCGCCCGCGCAGGATCACCTGGGCGCCGCGGTCGCTCTCCGGCTTGAGCAGCACCGGGTTCATATCGCTATGCGGCTCGACGCCTGCGGCCAACGCCTGCAGCGCCGTGGAGCGGCCAATCTCGCCGCCGTCCACCGTCACCGCGCTGTTGAGCGCCATGTTCTGCGGCTTGAACGGCGCCACCGACACGCCGCGCCGCGCCAGGGCTCGGCACAGCCCCGCCACCACCGTGCTCTTGCCGGCATCCGAGGTGGTGCCCTGAATCATCAAGGTCGTCACGATCTCGCCACCTCGTCCAGCGCCTCATGTAGCACCTCATCCGCCAGCGGCTCGCCCCAGCCATTGCCGTGCACCAGCTCCGCCAGGGGCAGGCGCTGGCGCCAGCCGCTGCGGGCCAGCTCGGGCTGCTCCAGGAACTCGCTGACATAGCCCAGGCACAGGTAAGCGAGGGGGTAGACCTGCTCGGGCAGGCCCAGTACCTCGGCCAATTCGTGCTGATCGAGGATACTCACCCAGCCCACGCCGATGCCCTCGGTACGGGCCGCCAACCACAGGTTCTGCACCGCCAGGCAGGTGCTGAACAGATCCGTCTCGACGATGCTGTTGCGCCCCAGCACATGCTCGCCGCCACGCGCTCGGTCGCAGGTGATGCACAGGTTGATGGGGCTCTCCAGAATCCCCTCCAGCTTGAGGCGGCGATAGGTCTCTCCGCGATCGCCGGCATAGTGCTCGGCGGCCTTGGCATTCTCGCGCTGGAAGATGCCGTGCACTCGCTCGCGGAGCGCCAGGCTGTCGATCACCAGGAAGTCCCAGGGCTGCATGAAACCCACCGACGGCGCATGATGGGCAGCCTCCAGCAGGCGGGCCAGCACCTCCGGGGGAATCGGGTCCGGCAGGAACTGGGCGCGTACGTCCCGACGCTCATGGATGGCGCGATAAAGGCCGTCCCGCTGCGCCTGGGGGAAGGCGTGATCGGGGATCACAGTTCGATGCCCTTCTGGGCCTTGATGCCCTGCTCCTTGAAGGCGTGCTTGACCACGCGCATCTCGGTGACGGTGTCGGCCAGCTCGATCAGCGCCTCCGGGGCATGGCGACCGGTGACCACGGCGTGTTGCATGGCCGGCCGCGCCTGGAGATCGTCCAGCACCCGGTCGAGGCTCAGGTACTCATGACGCAGGGCGATATTGAGCTCGTCGAGCAGCACCAGATCGACACTCGGATCCTGGAGCATGCCGCGGGCCACCTCCCAGGCCGCCTCGGCGGCTTGCACGTCCCTGTCGCGATCCTGGGTGTCCCAGGTATAGCCCTCGCCCATCACGTGATACGCCACGCCCGGCACCTGGCGAAAGAACGCCTCCTCGCCGGTCTGGAACTTGCCCTTGATGAACTGCACCACGCCCACCTTCATACCGTGCCCCAGGGCCCGGGCCAGCATGCCGAAGCCGGAGCTGCTCTTTCCCTTGCCGGGGCCGGTGAGCACCAGCAGCACGCCCTGCTCCTTGTTGGCCTGGGCGATGCGCTCGTTCATGATCTTCTGCTTGTGGGCCATGCGCTCGGCGTGGCGCTGGGGGTCGACGTGCTTCATTTCATTCTCCGTAATAGATAGACGTCCATGATCCAGCCGTGCTGCTCGCGCAGGGCGGCGCGCTGCGCGAGGATCGACGCGGCCACGTCCACCAGCCAGCCGTGGATCAGGCACTGTTTCTGCATGCCCAGGTAGGCGCCCCACCAGATATACAGGCCCTCCGGCGGCAGCGACTCGAAGGCTCCGCCGCTGTCGAGCATCACCGCGACACTTGCGGCATCGCTGGGCCAGCCGCGCTCGCGCAGCCGCCGCCCGGTGGTGATCTGCACCGGTTCGGCCAGCGCATTGAGGGGGATGCGGTGCTCGGCAGTGAGGACCTGCAGGCTGGTGATGCCCGGCACCACACGTATCTCGACCTCTTGCCCCTTGGCGCTCAGGCGCTCGGCGATGCGCAAGCTGCTGTCATACAGCGACGGGTCGCCCCAGATCAGCATGCCGACTCGACCGCCCTGGGGGAGATGGGTCGCCATCAGCGCTGCCCAGACTTCGGCGATTTCTGCGTGCCAGCCGTCCACCGCGCCCAGGTAATCGGCGCGGCCATCGCGGCGCGGCAGGTCGAACTCCACCACTCGGGCCCCTGACGAATCATCCAGCAGATTGCGGCACAGCAGCCGGCGCAGGTCGACCAGGTCAGACTTGCCCTCCCCCTTGCGCGGCAGCAGGATCAGGTCCGCTTCATTCAGCGCCCGCACGGCAGCCAGGGTGACATGCTCGGGATTGCCGGTGCCGATGCCGATCAGCGAGAGGTGGATCATCGCTCATTCCTCTTATCGGCCCTCTCGTCGCCGGGTGCGGTGCCGGCGAAGGGCGAGTCCGCCGACTGGGGCCTAAAGCGGCGGTCGTAGCCCACTGCGTAGAGGCTACTCTCCTGGAAGTCCTCGCTGTCCAGCACCGGCCCTACCAGGATCAGCGCCGTGCGCTGCATGGCGTCGTCTACCTGGGAGGCCACCGTCGAAAGGCGCCCCCGTACCACCCGCTCATCGGGCCAACTGGCTCGCCAGACGATGGCCACCGGGCAGTCGGCGCCGTAGAACGGCACCAGCGCTTCCACCACCTGGGCCAGATGGTGGATGGAGAGATGGATCGCCAGGGTGGCGCCGGTCCTGGCGAAGTTGGCCAGGGTCTCGCCGTCCGGCATGGCGCTGGCCCGCCCCGGCGTGCGGGTAAGCACCACGGATTGCGCCACCCCCGGCAGCGTCAACTCCTGGCCCAGGGTAGCGGCCGCCGCAGCGAAGGACGGCACGCCCGGGGTAATGGCGTAGGGAATCTCCAGCTCGCGCAGCCGGCGCAGCTGCTCGCCCATGGCGGACCACACCGACAGATCCCCGGAATGTAGCCGGGCCACGTCCAGGCCCGCGGCATGGGCGCTGCGCATCTCGGCGATGATCTCATCCAGGGATAGTGGCGCGGTGTTGATGATCCGGGCACCTGCCGGGCAGTGCTCGAGCAGCTGCTCGGGCACCAGCGACCCCGCATAGAGGCATACGGGAGACGACGCGATAAGGTCCCGGCCCCGCAGCGTCAGCAGGTCCGGGGCACCGGGGCCGGCGCCAATAAAGTGTATGGTCATGCTGAGTATCCTATCAGGGCGCCTCTATAAAGCGTCGGGCGACCGCTACGGTGGCCATTCGGTCCGTCGAAATCAACCGCGGCCCAAGCAGTGCCGCACCCGACCCCGCCGCCAGCAGGGCCACCGCCTCGGCGACGCTACCCGTCCCCCGGGCCTGCAAGCTCTGTTCGGAACGAGTCAGGGTAACGGCGGCTGGCAGGGCGGCATCTTCCACGGCGGCCACCGCAATGCCCCGCGCACGCCCCAACGCCTGAACCAGCGGCAGCATAGACTGCGCCGCGGCCAGCCGCTCGACGGCGCCATACTCTGCCTCGATCCGCTCCAGCGCATCAATCAACGACGCCAGCTGTGCCCCGCGGCGAAAGCCGAAACCCGCCACTGTCATCGAATCGTCCACTGCGGTTCTTTCCCCCTAAGCCCCACGTAACCCTTAGCGTCTTGATTTCAGGAGCGAAAAATATCATAGATCCCAATTAGGAGTGCACCACGCCGGGAGCAGCGGGATTTTCTACAGGCTGACGCTTGGGTTAAAAGTCGCAAACACGGAGCACAGCGCAATGTTGGCGTCCTAGTGCAGCTATTATTAAACCCAAATTTAGTTAGCACTATCTCGCATCCAAGTCTACAACATTATCCTCACCAAACCAGCTAACTGCTGTTTGAATGACTGGAGCATCTGGATTTGGAAAGAACACAGCTAATCTTTCTTTTGCACGGGTACAACACACATAGAATATTTTCTCAGATCTCTGCCTAACACTGTCAGTACCGTTCCGTTCAAAAAGATAATTAAAATTGTATTGGTTCCACTTTCCATTATCCAAGACTACCAAAACATTAGGAAATTCAGCGCCTTTAGTTTTATGCTGAGTTGAGAATGGCAAGTACCCTTCAAGATATTCATATACATTTCGGAACTCTTGATAATGAACCTCGCACACCTGCTTGTATAGATAATATTTTTCTTCAAAACATCTGGTCAGCTTATCATCCTTGATGACCAAGCCCAGTTCATGAGCAAGGTCGATAGCTTCACCTATCGTAATACCCTCATGTATTTCAAAAGATTGAATAGCTTCATTCAGCCGAACTTTATCATCGACAGAAGTAACGGAGTAATCAGTCGACTTAATGAATTGATTAAACCTCTTAGACTGATAAAGTCGTATGCAATTTTCTATTTTAAACAAATGTCTTATCAAATCATCTCTATTAGAAGAAGGCTTACTTACATCACCGATATGATTTTTCTTATCATCAAGCAGCTGCTCTTTGTCTATGTAAAGTTTTGATATTTTGTCGTAAAGCTGTTCTTTAGCTAATTTAAAATAGTTCGGATAGTTTTCGATATAACTACTCTGTGCAGGTGTTGGGCTTGGACTTCCCATATGCTCAATAATTTGCTCAAGCGTTTTTCCAGCCGTCTCGTACTCAGGCTCATCTCTTTCGAGAGGTTTCCTTATTTTGTTTCTAATGTAATCCCGAATTTTATCCTTATCATAAATACGCATCAGTTCGGGAAAATTAGCCTTATTTGCAATAAGGCTATGAGTAAGATTAAGCTCTTTAACTAAATCAATATTGTCAAAATCCCAACCAAGATATCGTCTTACTAATTCCAGGCTATCGCTAGTTGAGTATAAAAACTCGACAACTCCTTGCTTGACCTCGCCTTTCTCATCCATATTCGGCGCGGACTTATCTTTCGAAGGCTCCTGGATAAGCCCATCAACTCTTAACTTATTTGCCAAGCTGATCACTTTATAGGGGTTACGACGATTCTGTTTCTTTAACACCTCAATTATTTTCGGTGATTCAGTATTAATATACTTATCTAAATTTCCAACACTGCCATCATATATCGATTGCATTGCATCACCGAAAAAACCAATAACATTCTCTTTGGTTGACTTTTCGAGGTGCTCAAGCAGTATCTCTACAACCAAAGGATCGGTATCCTGATATTCGTCTACAAATATAAATGGATACTTATCCTTTGTTATTGAGCATAGCTTTTCGTACTTTTCAAACATCTTAGAGGCCAGAATAATGACCTCATCGTGTGATATTATACCTTCCGACAGCTTCAAATACTCTTTGTATTGAATTAGGTCGCAATCATCAAAAAAACCCTGAAGAACAACCTCATTATCGGAATAATTAATCTTGGCTTCTTCAGGGGAGTTTATAAGCTCAATCAATGTTTCTTTAGCTTCTGATTGAAAGCCTTTAATATTTTCCCATAAAAAATCATGTATAGTCGAAACGTATAAATTGTCGTGAGAAATTCGATCTTCAATTTCATTTACAGCAGCGTTGGTGTATGTGATGCATCCAATATTTAACGAAGGGCTATCGCCAATAACAGCTTTTAAAACCTCCACTAAAGAATATGTCTTACCGCTCCCAGCTCCACCACTAAGTAGGAAGTGCTTCTTATCTTGAATCAAGTTAACGACTTGCCTTGATTCCTCAGAAAGGCTTTTTAAATCTAGTCTTTTCGAAGCCATAACAATCCTTCCTTGATATAGAGGGGAATCTGCCAGTTTGAAAACTCAATTCCTTCTTCAGTCGTCTCACTATTAAGCAGAATTTCAATAGCGAGGGATGGTTTGCTATTAACTGCTTTTTCTGAAAATTCGAAAGCATCAATATCGTTAGATAGATACAAATCCAAATATTTTTTTGTTAAAGACGGAAATCCACTATGCCCAGCATAGAGCAGTTCTTTATTTAAACTGAAAAATGCGTCTTCAAAGCTTCTAGCATAATATTCATATTCTTCTACCTGATAAACAATCTTAAGAAATCCAGCTGGATCTTGTTGCCAAGCGTCATTCCCGAATGACTTACTTAAACTCTTAAATTCAAAACCCAATCCTTTGTAGAAACCCAACTCTTCTCGTTTAAAAAAGAAATTTAGAGATGAATTAGATGACTTTGCCCCTTTAGGATCTAAAGGAGAACATTGCACCTCTTTGGTTTTATCATTACCATTTTGATACTTTTGAGGCGTTACACCATCCTCCTCGTATAGGATGCTTTCGTAATAGCTATCAATATCAGTAATAATTAGTGATTTAAGACCAACAAAATCAATGAATTTTTCAAAGGTTTGAGAATGCGCTCCCACCTCTACAATTGAAATATTCTGAGAGAGCAATGGCTGTTCATCAGTCTTCGGAGAATCTTGATCAACTTTTTTCATCATTGAAGGCAAAATAATCCGCTCCGTATCACCTTCTATAAATATCGCCTTATCGGCAAAAAACAATTCTGCTCGATTAAGGGTTAAGTATTGCTTTAAGAAACGGTACGCTTTCTTAAGCTCTACGTCTTTATCGGGATCTTTACTAGAAGAGTATGATTGTTCTAAATCCTTTAGATTTTTCGCCTGTACTTGATGGGTTTTGGCGGATTTCTTAAGATACTTAATATCATCAAAACTGCTTTCTGAAACTATATGCGAAGAATGCGTGGTAATAATAGACTGGAGGTGGATGGCCACTCCATCTTCTCTTAGACGGCTTTGCCTTAATAATTCTTTAATGTTTTTTATGAACACATATTGCATTTGGGGATGAGTGTGGGCTTCAGGCTCTTCAACAAATAGCAGGTTAATAGCTGCTGGCTTTTCCTTAATTGACCGCCTTAGCCGACTCATTAGCATTTCAATTTCAAAAATCATGCTAATCAAATTCATATACCCCAAACCATTATAATGTTCAGGTAAATCATGAGTTTGATGGGTATACATTACAGTAGTATTGCCTTCTAGCAACTCTCTATGCTGCAATGTAGAGGTGATTTTGATATCTGTATCAGTTGGACTGATACCGCCGAATTTGTTCACCTTACCGATTATACCATTAAACATGTTCTGATAAATGCCACTAAGCTTATCATCGGTTCTACGCAGTTCTTTTTTAAATTCGTCAGAAGCTTCTTCTTGTTCATCCGATTCATCAACCTGCTTATACAAGCTTGACGTTTGGTTGGAAAGAGTTTTATCGTTTTGCTTGTTAGTGACGCTTCGTTTCGCATTAATAAACTGAATTGCCAGAATATCTTTAAGGTTTATCCTTTCCTTGTGCAAATCCAAAAAATGGTTTTCGTCATTATATAAAAGGCTTTTTTTAACAACTGGACCGAAGTAATCATATAAATTCTCCTTCAGGAATAGACGAGGCTTGTTATCAAACTTCTCAGCCTCAGAATTATACTTAACTTTTAGCTCGCTTAGCTTTTCGAATGAAAGTTTGTATTCAAAAGAAAGAATTACATTATCATCATCAGGATCTAAGCTCATTATCAAGGAGCTGATTTTAGAAAGATCATCCAACTCATTATATTTAATGAAAAGCTTTAGCTGTATACCAAGAGCAACGTACTGATCCTTAGCACCTATTTCAAGTTCACCTAGAAGAATTCTCTCTAGTGTAGCTCTTAGGTCAATATTAAAGTCTTCGTAGGTGATTGCATTTTTTTCTGATTGAACAACTAGCTTATCTAAACAGGCTAACACAGATGTTTTACCAGTGTTATTTTTTCCTATAACTAGAGATAGCTCATCTTCCAAATCCAAGAAAAAACTCTTTAGCAACCTGAAGTTCGAAATTTCAATCCGTGCTAATTTCATATTCCTCTTTATTCCTTATTTCTTCTCTACAACTACACAGTTAGGATTACGAACGCCCAACGGGCTTTAACGCGAAGCTCTGCGGCAGTTTCAAAGCCGCGAAGCAGTGGAAAAGCTTTCCAGAAACAGCGACTTGCAAATTTTGGGCCTTGATCACCACCGCTACAGTGTATCCCATGTCTTTCGAGTCCGGATGTATGAGTCATTATTAACAAATGGTGCAATGATCTCACTGAAAAAAGGAATATCAGGCTTACCTAGCTCCATTGCAGTGTATTGAATAGACCTTAGTAGCTCAGACCAAAATCGTATGATGTGAATAACGTAAAGCTGTCGGTATGGAGCTACAGCCTGTTGAATTCCAGTTAACAGACTGCCTTGCTCAACATCTGTTATTTCCTGCCCAGTTTCTGAAGTGTGTTGCACATGAATAAGTCCACCGGTTAGCTCAGCCATCGCTCTTGCATTGTGTGCTATCGTTTCCTTTTTCCGCTCTGAGACCCTTTTCTGGAATAGCGGGAGATCGACTGATTCAACCCACGATGCCACTGGATCTCCCTGCTGCTTACTATTTACAAGGAGGTTTATATTTGAATAACGATCACCCTTGGCAAACGCTGAAAGTACCTTGAGGATTTCTTTGTGAATCTCACCTTCAAGGTTCTTTAAAAAATAAAATTTAACGCCCCGCCTCGCAGCAACCTCCAGCGACCGCTCATACAACAGCTCTATATCGTGGCCGATTTCGTTTTTGAGATACTTAAAATCGGGAAAACTTCCACCATTACTAGCATAGTAGTCAAGCATCAAGCAAAGTTTCCCGATCCTTTCCAATCCAGTTGCCAGACTTGTAAAAGCTTGAAAGTAAATTCCTTTATTCGCGTAGTTAGCCTTGCGAATCTGTGTTGCACCTGCACCCAAAACCTCTTTTGTAAAGAGGGCTTCTTTTTGAAGGGCTAAAAACGTTTCGTTCAAAATTTACTTCCTATGTATCCAACAGGTATTGGGCGAAGCGTTCGATGACTAGGGAAACGTGCTGGCTGCTTTGCTGAGATAGTTTCTGGCTACGGTCATGACCCCACCTTATCGTGGATAACGTCGTTCCGACATTGGCTCGGGTGGCCCCACGGGCGGAGCGGTATTGACCAGCGGCGCGAGCAGGATGCCAAGGACAGGGTTGCTGATTAACGGCAGTGCTTGGCATATTCCCTACCCTCCCGGCGGCAGCTGTATATTTGCACTACCTTACACTGTAGTCGCTCATTCGCGACATCGCCTACATGGGTGATAAACCTGCTGTAAACGCACCTCACCCTTTCGTATGACATAGCGCGATAGGTGTTGCGACGGTTACTGCCATAGATGCCGATAGCGCTGCCACCACGTCAGTGCCAGCCGGCGATTGGCGGGGTTGGTCTCTTCACTCAGCACCGTGCCCAGGCGCAGGAAGTCACCACCTGTCTCGGCCTGCAAGGTGGGGTCCTGGGAGGCCAGCATCATGGCGTAGAGTGCCAGCATTAGCTCGTAGTCGTCGTCACTATCAAGCCGCTCAACCAGCCCCGGGATGGCGGGCTTGCCTATTTCGCCAAGCGCTTCGGCAGCGGTGTACCAGGGCCGGGGATTATCGGCGTCGCCGTAGGTCTCTACATAGTCGCGATCTGGCAGTCTTGCGATGTAGTAGGCAACTGCCGCGGCCTGCTCGGTAGGCGGTTCGGCCCCATTCGATACCGGCCGTGGCTCGCTACTGGCGCAGCCTGCCATCAGCCACGCCATCACGATAATGAAGATGGCATTCGTCAGGGCCGGCATAGGCGGTACTCGGTCATTACCCACTCGATAGCGGCATCGAGGGTCTCGAATATGCCTGCAGCACGAGAGAAGTCATGATGCTTCGACATCGCCGTGGGGACGGCGAGACAGGTGATACCGGCAGCAGTAGCGGCAGCCACACCGTGCTCTGTATCCTCCACCGCGACGCACTGCTCCGCCGGCAGCCCCAGGCGTTGTAGCGCAAGTTGGTAGCAGTCCGGCGCGGGCTTGCTATGCAAGACATCGTCGCCACTTACCACGTCGTCGATATGATCACTTAGGGCGTACGATCTCAGCGTCATATCCACCCCGGCCCGGCCTGCCCCGGTCACGATGGCGGTTTGCAATCCCGCAGCGCGACTCCCAGTGACAGCGTCATAGGCCCCAGCTCTTAACGGAAACGCCCGCTGCGCGAGGAAGTCTCGGTTCAACGCTTCCTTCGCTGCGACGAGCTGGCCGGCTGACACCGGCATCGCAAAGCGGGATACCATGTCCGAGGCGTTGGCCGAGGTAGGAATGCCGGCATAGTGAAGCTGGTAGCAAGCCAGGGTCAGCTGAACGCCATACTCCCCGAGGATGGTTTCCCACATCTCGAAGTGGGTCATTTCGGAATCCACGAGGGTGCCGTCGTGATCGAACAATATGCCCCTTAGCAACGCCATCACGCCATCTCCTTGCTAGGCTTCTAACGAAAAGTGTCTGCGCAACACCATCATAAGCCAGCGACACGCTCGTGGTGCCTTCAATGCATATTGATGGCGCGCGCTTATTGCCGAGTTACCCGCCACTGCACGATGGGGTAGCTGGCTTTCCAGCCCCGCCGGGTGCCGATGGGCGCGGCGGTGGACAGTTCGAGGCGCAGTAGCTCGCCGCCGGCCTGCTGCTGCCATTGGGCCAGCAGGGCCTCGGACTCCAGGGTCACCGCGTTGGCCACCAGGCGAGCGCCGGCCGGCAGCCGCTGCCACAGCGCCTCCAGCAAGGGTTGCGATAGCCCGCCGCCGATAAAGACGGCATCGGGGGGCTGTTCGCTCAGCGCTTGATCATCCAGTGTGTCGGGGGCGCTGCCTTCCACTACTTCTAGCCAGTCGACGCCGAGGTTATCGGCATTGCGACGTGCCCGCGCCGCACGCTCAGCGTCACGCTCGAAGGCCACGGCTTGGTTATCCGGGTGGGCCAGCAGCCACTCGATGGCCACCGAGCCCGACCCCGTGCCGATATCCCACAGCCGCTCCCCCGCCCTCGGGGCTAGGGCCGCCAGGGTCATGGCGCGCACAGTCTGCTTGGTGATCTGGCCATCGTGCTCGAACAGCGCATCCGGCAGGCCAGGCGTCAGCGGCAGGGCCGGCCCGTCTCCGGCGACCTCCAATCCTACGGCGACCGGGTGAGCGATATCGCCTGGCATGGCATCGCCAGCTTGCACGCTGCGGACGCGCTCGCGGTCGCCGCCCAGCGCTTCCAGCAGATGCAGCCGGGAGGCATCAAAACCGAAACGCTCGAGCCAGCCGGCCAGCTCGATCACTGCGTCCCCGTCCCTCACTAGCACCAGTAGGCGCCTGCCGCGGTGCAGGTAGGGCCGGATGCGAGTCAGGGGCTTGGCATGCAGGCCCAGGCAGGTGCAATCCTGCAGCGGCCAGCCCAGGCGGGAGGCCGCCAGGCTGAACGTCGAGGGCGTGGGTATCGCCCGCCACTCACGGTCGTCCAGTTGGCGCGCCAGGCTGCTCCCCGCGCCGAACCAGAACGGGTCGCCGGAGACCAGCATCACCACCCGGCGGCCGCGCTCACCCAATAGTGGGGGAATGCCGTCGGCGAAGGGCACCGGCCATTCGCGCACCTCGGCGGCCAGGGGCGGCAGCAGGCGCAGGTGGCGTCGGGCGCCGAACACCACCTCGGCGGCGTCCAGCGCCTGCTGGCTTGCCGCCGTCAAGCCCGCTGTGCCACTCTCGCCCCAGCCGAGCAGCGTCAGCCAGGGAGCGTCAACGTCATCCATTATGCAAACCCCAACGAACGTCCTGATTCTGGGTGGTACCTCCGAAGCCAGTGCCCTGGCCACTGCCCTGGCCGAGCGTAGGATTCCCGCCCTGTTCAGCTATGCCGGCCGGGTGGCGATACCCAAGGCGCAGCCGCTGCCGACCCGCGTCGGCGGTTTCGGTGGCGTGGAGGGCCTGGCCGCCTTTCTGGCAGACAACCGCATCACTCACCTGGTCGATGCCACCCACCCCTTCGCCGAGCAAATGAGCCGCAACGCCATCGCAGCGGCGAAACAGAGCGGCATCACCTGCCTGGCCTTGACCCGGCCGCCCTGGGCGCCCCAGACCGGTGACCGCTGGCAGCGCGTGGCCGGCCTCGAGACCGCGGTGGCGGCGCTTTCCGGGCCGGCCGAGCGAATCCTGCTGGCCATCGGGCGCCAGCACCTCGCCGCCTTCGCCGCCCAGCCCCAGCACCACTATCTGCTGCGCCTGGTCGATACGCCGGAAGTTTCGCCGCCGCTGCCCCGTCACCGAGTGATCCTCGACCGCGGCCCCTTTACCCTGGAAGGCGACCTGGCCCTGCTGCGGGAGCACGGCATCCAGCGCCTGGTGTGCAAGAATTCCGGCGGCGAGGGCGCGGTGGCCAAACTCACCGCGGCCCGCCAACTGGGGCTGCCGGTGGTGATGATCGAGCGGCCGGCGCTGCCCTCGCGTCAGGAAGTCCACTCCGTCGAGACGGTTCTCTCTTGGCTTTGTCATGCATCCGCCCCTGACACCGAGCGCGGCGTATAAACCCAGGGCGTGCTCTGACGCTCGGCGCTCTCGTCACTTTTGGCATGGCGCTGGATAAGACGCGTCTGGCTGGAGCCCACTATTACCAGGGTGCGCATATCGGCCATCTCCGGCGTGGCCTCGCCGAGGGTCGTGACCCGCAGGGACTCCTCAGGCGTGGAGACGGCCCGGGCGAACACGATCAAACGCTCCGGCCCGCATGCCTCGCGCAATACCTCAAGGGCGCGTTCAAAACCTTCCGGCCGTGCCCGGGAGCGGGGGTTGTAGAAGGCCATCGCGAAGTCGGCCTCGGCGGACAGCCGCAGGCGCTTCTCGATCAACGCCCAGGGCTTGAGGTTGTCGGAGAGGTTGATACAGCAGAAATCGTGCCCCAGCGGCGCCCCCACCCGCGCGCTGGCAGCCAGCATGGCGGAGATACCCGGCAGCACCTGGATGTCCAGCGCACGCCACGCAGGCTCCCCCGCCTCCAGCGCCTCGAAGAGGGCCGCAGCCATGGCGAATACCCCGGGATCCCCCGACGAGACCACCAACACCCGACGGCCATTGGCGGCCAGCTGCAGCGCCTGCTCGGCCCGGCGGATCTCCTCGCGGTTGTCCGAGCCGTGGCGCGTCAATCCCGGCCGCGGTGCCACCCGCTCCACATAGGGCACATAGCCCACCACATCGGTGGCCTCCGCCAGTGCGGCAGAGACCTCGGGGGTGATCAGCGCATCATCGCCTGGGCCGAGTCCGACCACCTTTAACCAACCCCTCATGGACGCCTCTATCATGGCCGCCTCCCATTGCCATGAATCAGCAGGATGGAGAAGTACGGCACGCTGTCGCCCACGTCGCGCAGTGGCAGGATCCGCTGCTGTGACATGGCGGCGTATTCGATCAGCCAGGCTTCGTCTTCCCGGCCGGTCTGGGCCAGGGCTCGCTTGACCTTGTCCAGGTTGCGACCAATCTTCATCACCACCAGGGCATCGGTCTGGGCGATGCGTTCGCTCAGTACCGCCTCCGGCAGGGTGCCCATCAGCACGGTGAGAATGTCGTCGCCCCAGGTCACCGGCTGCCCGGTGGCGGTCCAGGCGGCGGACATGCCGGTGATGCCCGGCACCACCGCCACCGGCACCCGTCCCTGCAGGCGTGTATAAAGGTGCATGAAGGAGCCGTAGAAGAACGGGTCGCCTTCGCACAGCACCACCACATCCTGGCCGGCGTCGGCGATCTCGGTCAGCTGGCCGACGTGGCGTTCGTAGAAGGCCGCCAGCAGCTCGTTGTAGCGGGGATCGTCGAAGGCAATCTCGGTGGTGACCGGGTACTCCATCGGCAGCTCGATGGTCTCAGCCGTGAGCATGCCTTCGACGATGCTGCGGGCGTGGCCGGTGCGGCCCTTCTTGCGGAAATAGGCGACATGCGACGCCCCGCGGATAAGCCGGTCGGCGCGCACGCTCATCAGGTCCTGGCAGCCGGGCCCGAGGCCGACCCCGTGGATGGTGCCGGGTTTCATGCTATCAAGGGTCATTCGCTGCGATCCGCCATGGCATTGATGGCGGCTACTGTCACCGCACTGCCGCCGAGTCGCCCCTGGACGACAACGCAGGGCGCCGCAGCGCTCTCCCACAGCGCCTGCTTGGATTCGGCGGCGCCCACGAAGCCCACCGGGCAGCCGATGATGGCCGCCGGGCGGGGGCAGTCCGGGTCTTCCAGCATGTTCAGCAGGTGGAACAACGCGGTGGGTGCATTGCCGATCGCCACCACCGCGCCCTCCAGGTGAGGTCGCCACAGCTCCAGCGCCGCCGCCGAGCGGGTATTGCCCAGCTCCCGGGCCAGGTCGTGCACCCGCTCGTCGTGCAGGGTGCAGATCACCGGGTTGTCACTCGGCAGGCGCTTGCGGGTGATGCCCTCGGAGACCATGCGCGCGTCGCACAGGATCGGCGCGCCGCTCTCTAGCGCCGCCCGGGCCCGGTTCACCGCGTCGTCGCGAAAGTGAATGTATGAGGCAAGCTCCACCAAGCCCGCGGCATGAATCATGCGCACGGCCACCGGCTCTTCTTCCGGCGCGAAGCGCGCCAACTCGGCCTCGCGCCGGATGATGGAAAAGGACTCCCGGTAGATGGCCGGACCATCCGTTTCATAGACGTGAGGCATTCGTTCTCTCCAGATACACCATCAGCGTTTTTCTCAACCGGGAGCTTGGCCGGCAACAAGCCCCGATGTGTCGGACCATCGCGAGGGCGCTGTAAACCCATCCCTGGGCGCTACTTTTGCCCTGCTGCGCTCTCGCATCCTGCTCCGCTTGCAGGACCGGTGCTGGCCATCCATGGCCAGCCCGTTCGGAGGAATCCTCCTCACCCATGGCAAAAGACCCTCGCTCCGCCTTGTTCCCGGCGCTCATCTAGCCCACCGCTTTGAAACCATTTCCAGCGCCTCGGACTCATCGAGACCGGTGGCAACCGGCGTGCCATCGGCACGGCCGCCGACGATCAGATCGAAGCGCCCGCCCCGCCCGCTCAGGCAGAGATCGGCCGGCGCCTGGCGGGCACAGCCCTTGGCACAGCCGGACACATGCACGCTGCCCTCGACCCGGCCACTCAACCGCTCAGCCAGCGCCAAGGTCTCGACGCTCGCCTGCTCACAGTGGGGAGCGCCCGGGCATACATCCACGCCTAAGCGCGGGTCCCGTTCATCATCCAGCAGCCCGGGGACGGATGCTGGCGCCTCGCCCTCAAGCAGCAGGCGCCGCCAGGGCGTGACCCGCACGGCGCTGACCGACACCGAATCGACAGCGGCACGCAGCGCCGCGGCCGGAGCCCGCCCAAACGGCAGGCCAACCACCCTGCCCCGTGCGCCCTCTCCTTCGAGATAGGCGCCCAAGGGCAGCCGGGGGCCAGCCTCGGCGGGGGCCATGACTGCCGGCGCCCAGGCCGGCAGCGGTGCCGTGTGACGGCGCATTCGCCCGGCATCGCGCCCGCCGCTGTCGACGAACCAGTGCGCCAGCCGAATCAGCAGCGCGACGCCGGCGGCGGGCGAGTCCACCGGGGTGCCCAGCGCCCGCCCATCGGCACGGACTAATAAGGCGCCCGAAGCCTGCGCCGGTAAGCCCCCTTCCTCCGCGCGCTCGATACGCAGGTCCGCGGACACCTCACCCAGCAGCGGCGCCGCACCGGCATCGATGGCCAGGCCCCACTTGGCCGGCAGTGCCGGTAATTCGTCGAGGCGGGCCTCCAGCAGGCGGGCCGCCTCAAAGGTGGCGTCGCCCGCCTGCCAGTCCGGTGCCAGCAGCCGCTGGGGCCGGCGCTCGCTGTGGGGGTCCGGGTCGACCAGCCCATGCTCGACGAGGAACTCCATCAGGCCGGGCCAACTGGCCTCGGATACGCCGCGTAGCTGCAGGTTGGCGCGGCTGGTGAGCTCGATCAGGCCGCTGCCGAAGGTCTCGGCCGCCTCGCACAGCGCCAGCATCTGCTGGCGGCTGAGTCGCCCCAGCGGAGGGCGCACGCGTACCAGCAGGCCGTCGCCGCTGGCCATGGGTCGCCAGGCACCGGGGCACCAACCCTTGATAAGAGGGCGTTTACAAACTACTGCGCTAGGCCATGCGGCGTTGAAATCAGCCTCAAAATGCTCATTTAACACCCAGTAAACTCCGCTTTTTCGGCTGATTTCGCCTTGCCTGGCCGTCGCTCGTGACATTTGTAAACACCCTCTAAGACGCGGCTCGGAAGGATTGGCCGACTTATCCCTCTTATCCACCATGGGCCGCCAGCTCCCGGGTCTCGTCGATCTCGAGCAGCAGGTCCTGCAGAGCCGGACCCTGCTCGCCGGGCTCTTGCCACAGGCCCCGCTGAACGGCCTCCAGCAGCCGCTCCGCCATCTCCTCCAGCGCCGCCGGGTTGTGTTCGCGCAGGAACTGCTGGTTGCGCGGATCCAGCACCAGCGCCTCGCTGACCTGGGCGTACTGGTAGTCGGCGACCAGATCGGTGGTGGCGTCGTAGGCGAACAGGTAGTCGACGGTGGCGGCCATCTCGGAGGCGCCCTTGTAGCCGTGCTCGCGCATGGCGTCGATCCACTTGGGATTGAGCACCCGGGAGCGGATCACCCGCGCCAGCTCCTCCTTGAGGGTGCGCATGCGCGGCTGCGCCGGGTTGGCGTGATCGGCGTGGTAGATGGTCGGCGCCTGCCCGCCGAGAGCGCGGCTGGCGTTGGCCATGCCGCCCTGGAATTCGTAGTAGCCGTTGGAATCGAGGATGTCGTGCTCACGGTTGTCCTGGTTGTGCATTACCGCGTCCAGGCCCTTGATCCGCTCCTCGAAGGCCCGCCGCGCAGCGGTCCCCGACGCCGGGAACTGGCCGTAGGCGTAGGCCCCGGCATCGAGATAGGCCTCGGCCAGGTCGTCGGCACTGTCCCAGGCGCGACTGTCGATCATGCGGTTCAGGCCGGCGCCATACTCACCGGGCTTGCTGCCGAAGATACGATACGCGGCCTCCTGGGCGGCGGCATCCGGGTCGAGCCCCTGGCCCTCGAGCTCCCGGCAGCGCGCCAGCACCGCCGTGCGAATGGTGTTGGCATCGCCAGGCTCGGCATATTCGGCCACCGCCCGCACCGCGCGGTCGAACAGGCGGATGACGTTGGCAAAGGCGTCGCGAAAGAAGCCGGAGACCCGCAGGGTGACGTCCACCCGGGGGCGCTGCAGCAGCATGGCGGGAATCACCTCAACATCGATCACCCGCTGGGAGCCCAGCGACCAGATCGGCCGCACCCCCATCAGCGCAAAGGCCTGGGCGATGTCGTCGCCGCCGGTGCGCATGGTGGCGGTACCCCAGATCGACAGCCCCAGCTGACGCGGGTAGTCGCCGTGATCCTGCAGGTAGCGCTCGACGAAGGCCTGGGCCGACTTCTCGCCCAGCGACCAGGCCGCGGGTGAGGGTATCGCCCGGTTATCGACGCTGTAGAAATTGCGCCCGGTGGGCAGCACGTCCAGCCGCCCGCGGCTGGGGGCGCCACTCGGCCCGGGTGGAACGAACAGGCCGTCGAGGCCATCCAGCAGCGACTGAATCTCCATCTCGGCGCCGCGCTGCATTGAGGCCCACAGCCGCTCGCGGGCATAGCGGCACTGCTCGACGGTGGCCGGGTAGTCCCGAGCCAGGGTGGCCAGGCAGCCCGGTTCCAGCACGTAGGCGTCGATCAGCTGGTGGGCGAGCAGCTCCAAGCGCTCGCGGGTATCGGCGGCGGTGCGCCAGGCGGAGCTGTCCTGCTCGGCCAGGGCCGGCGGCCGCGGGCCGCTCCAGGGCTCGGCCCCGGCCATCAGCGGATCGAAGTCTGCGGCCAGCCCCAGGTCGTTTGCCAGGTTGTGCAGCAGGCCGCGCTGGGCCGGCGTCTCGCCCCGCGGCAAGCGCAGGATGGCGGCCAGGGTTCCCGCCTGCTTGTCCCGCGGCGGCAAGGTGCCCAACACGTGCAGGCCATGGCGGATCTGGGCCTCCTTGATATCGCACAGGTAGGTGTCCAGCTCGTTGAGCAGGCGCTCGTCATCCGTACCCTCGGCGCTATTATTCCCGCTCTGGGCCAGCTCCTGGTCGATACCAGTGCGGCGCAGATGCTCGATGATCCGCTCGCGCAGCAGCGTCTCGCGCCGCGGATCCATGCCCAGGGCCTGATAATACTCGTCGGTCAGGGCTTCCAGTTCCGCCATGGCGCCATAGAGTTCGGCGCGGGCCAGCGGCGGCATCAGGTGGTCGATGATCACCGCCTGGCTGCGGCGCTTGGCCTGGGCGCCTTCGCCCGGGTCGTTGACGATAAACGGATAGAAGTGCGGCAGCGGTCCCAGGGCGATATCCGGCCAGCACTCGGCGGAAAGCGCCGTGCTCTTGCCCGGCAGCCACTCCAGGTTGCCGTGCTTGCCCACGTGCACCACCGCATCCACCTGGTAGTGCTCGCGTAGCCAGAGATAGAACGCCAGGTAGCTGTGGGGCGGCACCAGCTCGGTGTCGTGGTAGCTCTTGACCGGGTCGTCGATGCGCCAGGGGCCTTGAGTGAAAGCACGCTCCGGCTGTATGCCGACGAAGGTCTCGCCGAGGCGAACCCCGGCGATCATCAGCCGGCCCTGGCGGCACTTGGGGTCCTCCGACGGCGCCCCCCAGCGTGTGCATACCGCTTCCTGCAGCGTCTCCGGCAGGGTCCGGAACCACGCCAGGTAGTCGTCGAGCCCGATGCTCTGCCAGCAGGCGCGCTGGTCCAGCACATCGCGGTCATTGGTGACGCCGCCCTGCAGCAGCCGAATCAGGCCGTCGCTGTCATCCGGGACATCGCTCACCGGATAGCCCGCCGCGGCCAGCGCCCGCAGGAGCTGCAGCGTCGAGGCCGGGGTATCCAGGCCGACGCCGTTGCCGATGCGCCCATCGCGGTTGGGGTAGTTGGCCAGCACCAGCGCCAGGCGCTTGTCGGCATTGGGTGTCTGGCGTAACCCACATACGCGGCGCGCCAGCGTGGACACGAAGGCGGCACGCTCGGGGTGCAGCACATGACGGATCACCGACAGCTGGCAGCGCTCGCTGTAGTGTGCCTCGCTCTTGAAGCCCACCGCCCGGGTGATGACGCGGCCGTCCATCTCCGGCAGCACCACCTGCATGGCCACGTCGCGACTGTGCAGGCCGCCGGCATTGGCCTGCCAGTCCTCCTCGGTGCTGCTCGCCAATATGGCCTGCAGCACCACCGGCCGGCCGACGAACTGCCCGGCGAAGCGCCCCTCGAACGGGTCCCCTCCCAGGGCCTCCTTGTCGTCGTCACTGCGATTGACGGAAAAACTGGTGGTATTGACCACCAGCATGGCCCCGGTCTGCTCGATCAGGTGATTGACGAAGGCCACACAGGCCTCCTCCTTGAGCGACGCCACGGCCACCGCCAGCGGCTCGAGCCCCTGCTCCCGCAGCGCCTCGATCAGGCCATCCAGCATGGCAGTGTTGGCGCCCTGCAGGTGGCTGCGGTAGAAGAGCAGCAGGCAGACCGGGCGGTCGGGGTGACGATACTCTCGCCACTCACTGAGTGTCGCTTCCCGCTGCGTGGCGGCATGCGGCATATAGAGCAGCGCCGCGGGAATCGCCCTGGGCTCCTGCCAGTCCAACCCATGGCCAAAGCACTCGCTGCCGACAAAGCGCAGCAGCTGCTCGGCGTTGTCCACGCCGCCTTCGCGCAGGTAGCGCCACACCCGGTGGGCCGAGGCGAAAGGCACGCTGGAGTCCTCCAGCAGGGCGTCGTCCGGGGCGTCGCAGCCCGGCACCAGGATCAGCTGCCGCCCGCGTCCAGCGGCGGCCCAGGCCAGCAACCGCTCGTGGCCGTAGCGCCAGTAGCCGCTGCCACCCAGCAGCGAGACGATCACCACCCGCGCCTTCTCCAGCACGCGGTCCTCGTAGAGGTCGTAGGCGGCGGGCTTGACCAGGTTCATCCAGTTCGCCAACCGCACCGTCGGGTAGTCGTCGCCGAGCGTCACGCTCAGCCGCTCGACCGCCTGGGCCAGCGCCGACAGGCTGCTGTCGGCGGCGGACAGGATGACGATCTCGGCGGGGCTCTGCTGCAGGTCGACGATGCCCTCATCCTCGACGAAGCCCCCGGGTTTGGCGGCGAAGAGATGCATCAGGCGGTCGCTTCGATCTCGGCGCTCGCCAGGGCCGCGTGCAGGGCCTGCTTGTCCAGCGCCCGACCGATGATCACCAGCTGGGTGCAGCGCGGTTCGTCCTGCCTCCAGAGCCGGTCGAAGTAGCCGTCCAGGCGCTCACCGACGGCCTGGATCACCCGGCGCATGGGCTTGCCGGGAACCGCCGCGAAGCCCTTGGCGCGATAGATCTCGTGGGCTTTCAGCAGCTGCTGGAGGCTCTCCGCCAGGAGGTCGCCGTCGACCTCGCCCAGGCGGATCACGCAGGAGTCGAAATGGTCGTGGGCGTGGTCGTGGTGCGCCCCCTCGGCGTGATGACGATCGTGGTGGTTGTCGATGCGGTCGATGCCCTCCTCGCTCGCCGCGCCGATGCCCATCAGGGCTTCCAGCTGGGCGCTGTCCGCGGCCAGGCTCTGGTCGATGAACAGCGTCTTGACGGATGCCGGCACCCGCTGGGCCACCAGTTCCTCCACCCGCTTGCGGTCGGCCGGCTCGAGCAGGTCGGTCTTGCTGACCAGCACCAGGTCGGCGGCGCTCAGCTGGTCGTCGAGCAGTTCGCGCAGGCTGGGGTCGTGGTCCAGGGAGTCGTCGGCCAGGCGCTGGGCCTCCACCTTGCCGACGTCGCTGGCGTAGCGGCCGGCGGCCACCGCTGGCCCGTCGATCAGGGTGATGATGGCATCCACGGTGCAGTGCTGGCGCACCTCCGGCCAGTTGAAGGCCTGCACCAGCGGCTTGGGCAGCGCCAGGCCACTGGTCTCGATGAGGATATGGTCGATGTCGTCGCGGCGCGCCATCAGCTTCTTCATCACCGGCAGGAATTCCTCCTCCACGGTGCAGCAGATGCAGCCGTTGGCCAGTTCGAAGATGCCGCTCTCGGTTTCCACGGCGGTGGCGTCTTCTTCACAGCTCAAGGCGCAGCCGCGCAGCAGGCTGGAGTCGATGTCCTGCTCGCCGAACTCGTTGACGATGACGGCGATGCGCTCGCCGGTGACCTGGCGCAGCAGGCTGGCCAGCAGCGTGGTCTTGCCGCTGCCCAGGAAGCCGGTCACCACCGTGGCGGGGATCTTGTTCAGGTTCATCCGTGAGTTTCCTGTGTGGTGATGGAGTGAGTCTCGCTGGCCTGGCCCGGCATGAACAGGCGGGCCACGGCGGCGGGGTTGTCGGGGAAGAACAGGTGCAGATAGGTCGCCGTCAGGCGGCGCTGGCGATAGATCGCCTCGCCCGGCGCGGGGTGGCGCTGGCGCCGGCCAAAGGCGATGGCTTCGGGGGTGCCCTCTGCCAGCGAGCGGTGATGGGCATGGCCGCGCACCGGCCCCTCCGGTAGCTCGGCGGTCTGCATCCCCTGGCAGCCGCGCCGTCCGCGCATGGCGCCGTGGCCGGGCAGCAGCCCCAGCATGGCGTGGGTGCTGTCGGCATAGTCCGTCAGGGTTTCGAGGCAGTAGAGCAGGCCGCCGCACTCGGCGAGAATCGGCTTGTCCGCGTCAAAGAAGCGGCGAACGTCATCGCGCATGGCGCCGTTTTCCGCCAGCCGCGCGGTGTGGAGCTCCGGGTAGCCGCCGGGGAACCAGAGCGCGTCGCAGGTCGGCAGCTGGGCATCGTTGAGCGGTGAGAAGAAGCGCAGGGTCGCGCCCATCCCCTCCAGCAGGTCCAGGTTGGCCTGGTAGATAAAGCTGAAGGCCGCATCCCGGGCCACGCCGATGGTCTGGCCGGCAAGGTATTGAGTAAGCGACGACAAGGCGTGCAGTGCTTCCACGCCTGGCGCCGAAAACATGACCGGCGGCAGTCGCAACACGGCCTCCGCCAGCCCCTCGGCCTCGAGCGCCGCGGCGCCGGCCTCGAAGCGGGCCTCTAGCTCATCGCGGATCTCATCGGCCTGCACCAGCCCCAGGTGGCGCTCGGGCAGGGCCAGGGCGGGGTCCCGCGGTACCGCGGCCAGCAGCGGAATGGCGTCAGGCAGCGCCGCTTCGATCAGCTCGCGGTGGCGCTGCGAACCGCAGGCGTTGGCGATCATTCCGGCGATGCGGATGTCGTCGCGGAAGCCCGCCAGGCCGGCCACCAGCGCCGCCGCCGTCTGGGCCATGCCCTTGACGTCCATGACGATGACCAGCGGCAGGTCGAACAGGGCGGCGAGATCGGCGCTGGAGGGTTCGCCATCGAACAGGCCCATGGCGCCTTCGACCAGGATCAGGTCCGCCTCGAGCGCGGCCTCGAACAGGCGCTGCCGGCAGTAGGCCTCGCCGGCCATCCACAGGTCGAGCTGGTCCACCGGCTGGCCGGAGGCCTGGGCCAGCACCAGGGGATCCAGGTAGTCCGGGCCGGTCTTGAAGACCCGCACCACCTTGCCCCGGTTGCGCAGCATCCGCGCCAGCGCAGCGGTTACCGTGGTCTTGCCCTGGCCCGAGGCGGGTGCGGCGATAAACACCGCAGGGCAGGCGGCACTCGTCGGCGCCGCACGGTTGGGATCATGCTCGGTCATGTGGTCTCCAGGCGGCGTTCCAGATGCGACAGGGGCCGGTACAGCGCCCCCAGCTGCCGGGCGATCTGCGTTCCCCTGCCCCGCTTGACCGCGGCCTGCTCGGTATCCACGACGATGCAGTCACCCAGCGGCGGCAGGCCATCCAGGGATTGGCGGGTACGCCCGTCGGTGATGAGGTAGGTCCGCACATGCAGGCCAGGATCCTGTCGCCGCCACTGGCGAATCAGGCGCGCCGCCCGCAGCACGGCGTCGCGCAGCGGCGTGCCGCCGCCGCCGTCGGCGGCATCGAGCCGCTCACGCAGCGCCTTGGGCGCGCGGCGGCGTAGCAGCACAGGCGTGACGCCGCCATTGCCGAAGCCCAGCACCGCCATCTGCTCCCGGGCGTCATAGGCCTGCTGCGCCAGCCGCTCGACCAGGCCCTTGGCTCGGCCCAGCAGCTGCCGGCCCAGGGTCGAGGCGGAGGTATCCAGCAGCACCAGGTGCAGCACCGGCTGGCCGCAGCGGGCCTGGCGAAAGCGCAGCTCCCGCCAGGGCCAGCGGCCGCGGTTGGCGACCAGGGTGGCGAACCAGTCAGGTCGGGATGCTTGGCGATGTGCCCGACGCTGGCCGGGCTGCTGTCCGCGGCGCACGGATGCCGAAGGCGCCGAGGTGGTCGGTTTCGCGGGTGTTTCCAGGGAGATTCCCGGCAGATCCGCCGCCGGCACAGTGACGCTTTTCTGGGTGACCGGCGGCATGGCGCCCCACTGCCCCAGCGCTTGCGAGGCTGGAGCGCTCTCGCTAGCACCCGGCGCCTGGCTGTCGTCAGCGGCGTTGCCGCTATCGGGAGGCGGCGGGGTCTGGTCCGGGCCGTGGCCTGGAGGCGGGTCTGTGGGATGATCCGAGTGCCGGCGATGCGCCAGGACCCAGGGCTCGACGCTATCCAGGTCCTCCCGGTCCACCGTGGTCGCGCCGCGCCAGGCGGCATGGGCCTGGGCGGCCCGGTGCCAGGTCACGTCGGCCCGCAGGCCCTCGACGGCGGCGGACTCGCAGCGCAGCGCGATATGCTCGTAGACCCAGGGCTCGCTGGTGATCTCGGCCAGCAGGCGCTGCGCCTGCCCCAGCCGCCGGGTCAGCGCGGCCTGGGCCTCGGCCTGGCGGGCCACGTAGCCCTCGGGGTCGCGGTCGAAGGCCTCGCGCTGCTGCAAGATGGCCACCCGCTCGCGGACGCTCATCGCCGCGCCCTGTTCGAGACATAGGCCGAAGCGATCGAGCAGCTGGGGGCGCAGTTCCCCTTCGTCGGGGTTCATGGTGCCGATCAGGCTGAAGCGGGCGGGATGGGTATGGCTGATGCCGTCGCGCTCGACGATGTTGGTGCCGCTCGCGGCCACATCGAGCAGCAGGTCCACCAGGGGATCCGGCAGCAGGTTGACCTCGTCGACGTAGAGCACGCCGCCGTGGGCCTTGGCCAGCAGGCCCGGTTGAAAGCTCGCCTCGCGCTCGGACAGCACCCGCTGCAGGTCCAGGCTACCGGTCAGGCGCTCTTCGCTGGCGCCTAGCGGCAGGGTGACGAACGGCGGACGGCGCCCTTCGGGGTCATCGGGCAGGATAGCCGCCAGCGCCCGAGCCAGGGTGGACTTCGCAGTCCCGCGCGGGCCGCTGATCAGCACGCCCCCGATACGGGGGTCGATGGCGTTGAGCAGCAGCGCGGTCTTGAGGGCCTGCTGGCCAACCACGGCGACGAAGGGAAACTCACTCACGGTGGTCATCACGGCCTCGCCTCGAACCGGTCAGGGTACGCTGGGGCCGTGGCACGCCGCGGGCACCGACGCCGGAAGCGTCGGTGGAAAACTGGAAGATCACAAACACGCGCTATCCCCGGTGCCCACCGCACCGTCACTGGATGAAACGAAATAACGGGCCGGTCTCCGGGCTCGAGGAGGACGCAATCAAGGAGATCACGCCGTTGCCTGCACCTTCCCAGCCTAAGCCAGTGGTTGTTGCAGGCGACTCACTCATTACCGTTGCGGGGGCAGCGATGGGATAGGCGCAAGCGCCATACCATACTTCCCGATTATCCCCTGGCAGCAGGGGCACCCGTCTTCATGGCTGCCATCCTAATCCAATTGCCGCAATCGGCGCAATTTGCCCGCCTGGCGCCAGGGGCGGGGTTACAGCGCCTCCTCGTAGGCCTGTCGACGGATCTGTCCAAGCGGCGTTGCTTCCATAAAAAGATATGTTATAACATTTCTTTAAATTCTGAGCCCGGCAGGTGGCAATCGCGGCTCCCACATGCAAAATGCAGTGCTATGATCGCCGCCCACCGGTAGCAGATAGGCCACCACCTCCCCGCCACTTGGACATGACGTGATGAATTACGCCCGACGATTACTGGCAATCCTCGCTCTTTTTCCTGCACCATTGGTCATCGCGGACGGCACGGACTATCCCTTGACGCTGACGAATTGCGGCATGGAAATCAGCTTCCAATCCGCTCCTCAGAGCACGGTTACCGTCGGGCAGTCGGCGACTGAAATTCTCTATGCACTGGGGCTTTCCGAGCGAGTATCCGCGACGTCCGTGTGGTTCAATCCGGTGCTGCCTGAGTTCAGCGAGGTCAATGCCGATATCGAGCGCCTGGCCGACAACGACCCCAGTTTCGAGTCCGTCGTCAACCGCAGACCCGAGCTCGTCGCCGCCCAGTATGAGTGGCATATCGGCCCTACCGGCAGCGTGGCCAGCCGAGAGCAGTTTCATGAATTGGGTATCAACACCTATGTGATGCCGGCGGATTGCGACACCAAGGACAATAGTACCGGTGGCGACGGCACGCGCATTGCGGCCTTTTCCCCTGAGCATGTCTACAAGGGCATTCATGAGCTGGCCAGCATCTTCGACGTTGCCGAGGACGGCGATGCCCTGGTCGCCGACCTGCAGGCACGCGAGGCCGAGGCCGTCGAGACCGCCCAGCGCCTGGCGCTGCCGGAAGACCTGTCGGCGATGTTCTGGTTCTCCTCCCCCGACGAGTCAGCGGATCCTTATGCCGCCGGCCGGCTCGGCGCGCCGGGCTACATGATGAACGTTCTCGGCATTCGCAATGTGGTGGAATCCGATGAAGAGTGGCCTGTCGTTGGCTGGGAAACAATCGCCCGGGCCGACCCGGATATCATCGTGGTCGCCAGCATGGATCGTCGCCGATTTCCGGCCGACGATATAGAGAACAAGCTCGAATTTCTGCACAGCGACCCAGTGACTCGGGAGATGTCGGCGGTAAGAAATGGACGTATCGTTGAGATGGATGCCCATGCCATGAGCGCCACCATGCGCACGATATTCGGCCTCGAAGCGCTGGTCGACGCCCTGTCGACGATGCCCTTCGACCAGTGATTCTTCGAGCAATGATTTCGACCCTGGCACTGCACCCGGCGATACGCATTCGCTGGCACTGGACCTGGCTGACGCCGCTGGTCCTGTTCATGGCGATAATGGCCGGCACCGCCATCGGCGAGACGCCGATTGCGCTGGACACCATTCTCAAGGTGCTGGCCAATCAGCTGTGGGGCGCGGGCTATGCCGTGGACCGGATCGATGCCGGCATCATCTGGAACTACCGCCTGAGTCGCGCAATTCTTGCCGCCTGCTGCGGGGCCGGCCTGGCGCTTGCCGGCGTGGTCCTGCAGGCGCTGCTGCGCAACCCGCTGGCCGACCCCTTCCTGATGGGGATCTCCGCCGGCGCCTCCACCGGCGCCGTGGCGGTGACCATCGCCGGGCTCGGCGCCGGCGCGCTGTCGCTCTCCCTCGGCGCCTTTGCCGGGGCGGGGCTGGCGTTCGGCCTGGTGGTGATGCTCGCTCACGCCGCCGGCAGCGGCACCGGCGGCGGGCGCAGTACCCAGGCCGCTGGCGCCATCATCCTCGCCGGCATCGCCGGTTCGCAGCTGTTCAACGCCCTCACCGCCTTTATCATCACCAAGTCGGCGAGCGCCGAGCAGGCGCGGGGCATCATGTTCTGGCTGATGGGCAACCTCTCCGGGGTACGCTGGGAGGATGTTGGCCTGGGGCTGCCCGCCGCGGTGGCCGGCCTGCTGGTCTGCCTGTGGTACCGGCGGGCGCTGGATGCCTTTACGTTCGGTGCCGACAGCGCCGCCTCGCTGGGCATCTCGGTGCGCCGCGTGCGCGGCATCCTGATTGCCAGCATGGCCCTGGTCACCGCCATGATGGTCTCGATGGTCGGCGCCATTGGCTTCGTGGGGCTGGTGATTCCCCACGCCATGCGCTTTATCGTCGGCAGCCGCCACACCCGGCTGGTGCCCGCCTCGGCGCTGGCCGGCGCGGTGTTCCTGATCGCCGCGGACATCCTCTCGCGCATCATCGTACCGGGGCAGGTGCTGCCGATCGGGGTGGTCACGGCGCTGATCGGCGCCCCGGCCTTCGCGGTGATCCTGGTGCGCGGGTCGCGGACCAAATGAAGCTGGCCGCCGAACGCATCGACTGGCGCGTCCACGGCCACCGGCTGTTGGAGGACGTCAGCCTCGCGGTAGCGCCCGGCGAGACCTTTGGCCTGGTTGGCCCCAACGGCTCGGGCAAGACCACCCTGCTGCGGGTATTGGCCGGGCTGCGCAAGCCCAGGACTGGGCGCGTACTGGTCAACGACGCCTCGATGTACGCGATGCGCCAGCGCGACGTCGCGCGCACCATCGCCTTCGTCGAGCAGCAGGCCGAGACCCTCGACCGCATCGTGGTTCGCGAGGCGGTAGCGCTGGGCCGAACGCCCTTCCTCTCGGCGCTGCAGCCGTGGTCGGAGCAGGACGATGCCATCGTCGACCAGGCCCTGGACAACGTCGGCATGGCGCATCTGGCGGATAGGCTCTGGCATACGCTGTCCGGCGGCGAACGCCAGCGCGTGCATATCGCCCGCGCCCTGGCTCAGCAGCCGAGGATCCTGCTGCTCGACGAGCCCACCAACCACCTCGATATTAGGCACCAGCTGTCGATCCTGTCATTGGTTCGGCAGCTGTCGGTCACCGTGGTGATTGCCCTGCACGACCTCAACCAGGCCATGGAGTGCGACCGCATCGGCGTGATGGATGGCGGTCGCCTTGTCGATGTCGGCCCACCCCACCAAGTACTCACGGCCGAGAGGCTGCACCACACCTTCGGCGTGCACGTCGATTTCCTCGAAGATCCCCACGACCAGCGTCGGATCATGCGCTTTCGCAACGCCCTGTAGCGCTGCACCGACACGCCCGCTCGGGGCTACCTCACAGGGACGAAAACCGGCGCACCGTCTACCTCGGCGGTGGCCAGGCGCTGGCCGTAGAGTCGCTCCAGGGCGCTGGTCTCCAGCATCGCCTCCCGCGGGCCCCAGCACGCCTCACCATCGGGATAGAGCAGCAGCAGGTGGTCGCACCAGCGCGCCGCCAGGTTGAGGTCGTGGAGGCACATCATCACGGCATGGCCGGCAGCGGCCTGCTCGGCGAGCAGCGCCATCACCGCGGTCTGGTGGTGGAGGTCGAGATGGTTGGTGGGTTCGTCGGCGAGCCAGATCTGCGGCGCCTGGGTCAGCACCGTGGCAATCGCCAGGCGCTGCCGCTCGCCGCCGGAGAGCGTACTCACCAGGCGCTCGGCGAGGTGGTCGACGTCCAATCGCGCCAGCGCCGCCTCGGCCAGGCGCAGATCCTCGCCGCCCTCCATCTGCCACGCCGACAGCCACGGGTGGCGGCCGATCAGCGCGGTTTCGCGCACCGTGGCGGGAAAGCCGTCCTGGCGATCCTGAAACACCAGCCCCAGGGCCCGCGCCACCTGGCGTCGACCCAGCGTGGCGAGTGGTTGGCCATCGAGCAGTACCTGGCCGGTACGCGGCGCGCGCAGCCCGGCCAGGGTGTGCAGCAGGGTCGTCTTGCCGGCGCCGTTGGGCCCCAGCACGCCCCACACCTGGCCTGGCTCGACGCCGAGCGACAGCGCGCGACCGTCGTCGCGGCCGGGCACGTCGATGACCAGATCACGCAGCGCCAGGCGGTTCATCAGCGGCTCCGGTAGAGCAGGTAGAGGAAGGTCGGCACGCCGAGCAGCGCGGTGATCACGCCCACCGGCAGCTGCTCCGGGGCGATCATGGTGCGCGCCAGGGTGTCGGCGAGCACCAGCAAGGTGCCGCCGGCCAGGGCGCAGGCCGGCAGGATCAGGCGCTGGTCGTTGCCCAGCAGCAGGCGGAGCATATGCGGCACCACCAGGCCGACGAAGCCGATGCTGCCGGCGGTGGTCACCGCCATGGCGGTCAGGGCACTGGCCGCCAGATAGATGCCCCACTCCAGCGGGCGCACATTGACCCCCAAGGCCGCCGCCTGCAGCGGCCCCCGCGCCATCACGTTGAGGCTGCGGCCCAGCGGCATCAGTAGCAGGCAGATGACCAGCAGCAGCGCCAGCGGCGGCCAGGGCGTGCGCGAGTAAGAGAGATCGCCCATCAGCCAGTAGAGCATGCCCGGCAGCCGCTCCGCCGGGCTCAGCGCCAGCATCAGGGTGATCACCGCGCCCCAGCCGGCGGCGACCACCACCCCGGTCAGCAGCAGCCGCGACGGCGTCCAACTGCCGGTGCCGTGGGCCAGGCCGAAGACCAGCAGCGTGGAGAGAAAGGCCCCGGCAAACGCCGAGCCGGTGATCACCGCCCCGCCAAGCCCCGCCAGCATCGCCGCCAGCGCCCCCACCGAGGCGCCGCCGGAGAGCCCCAGCACGTAGGGGTCGGCCAGCGGGTTGCGCAGCAGCACCTGCATCAGGGCGCCGGCCACGGCGAGCAGCCCGCCCACCGCAAAGGCAGAGAGCGAACGCGGCAGGCGCAGCTCGAGAACCAGCGTGCGCGACAGGGCGTCGCCCTCGCCGAGCAGCACCGCCCACAGCGCCTCCGTCGATACGCTGGCGCTGCCCACGGCAAGCGACAGCCCCAGCGCGGCGCAGCCAGCCAGCGCCAGCACCGCCAGCGGCAGCCATATGCCGCGGCCCGCCAGCAGCGGCCGTGCGCCCAGCTCAGCGGCGGCCACGCGCCACCTCGAGCTTTTCGCAGAGGATACGGCTGCCCTCCAGCAGGCGCGGCGTGGGGCGCTGAATCAGCGACGGCGGCACGAAGAACAGGTTGTCACGCGCCACCGCCGTCAGGCCGGGATACTGCTGCCAGTGGGTCAGCCAGTGGCGGTTCTCCTCCCCCATGCCGCCGGCAACGATCGCCTCCGGGTCGGCGGCCAGCACCGCTTCGTCGTCGATGCGCGGCACCAGCCGCGAGAGCTCGCCGAAAACATTGACCCCGCCGCATAGCCGTACCACCTCGCCGATCAGGTGCTCATCGTTGACGCTCATCAGCGGCTCGTCCCAGACCTGATAGAAGGTCGCCACCGGCTCGGCAGCGGCGTACTCGTCGGCCAGCGCCTCCATCCCGGCGCGAAACTCCGCGGCGGCGGCATTACCCTCCGCTTCGCTGCCCGCCAGCCGCGCCAGGCGCTCGATGGCCGTCGCCACGCTATTGATGCTGCGCGGCTCGATATAGAACACCGGCACGCCGAGCTGCTCGATGGTCTCGAGCTGTTCGGCGGGGTTGCCGGTGATCCAGCCGATCACCAGGTCTGGCTGCAGCGACACCAGGGCCTCGAGATCGACCCGGGTATGGCTGCCCACCGAGGCGACCTCCCGCGCCGCCGGCGGGTAGTCGCTGTAGGAGACCACTGCCACTACCCGGTCACCGCCGCCGGCGGCCCAGGTCAGCTCTGTAGCGCCGGGTGAGAGCGTGGCGATACGGCGTGCCGGCGCCGCCAGGCACACCTCGCGGTCGCGGTCGTCGACCACGCAGCGCTCCCCGCCATCCGCCATCGCCGTGGGCCCCGGAAGGACGGCCAGCCCCAGCGCGACCAGCAGCCAGCGCCAGGCGCTGCCGCGGCGCGTCCGGTCAGTGGCCAAAGTGGACGCTGACGTAGGCTGCACGGCCGGCGCTGAGGTAGTCATCGCCATCGAAGAAGCGAGTGGTGACGTAGTCCTTATCAAGCGCATTCTCCACGCTCAGCCGTGCCGACCAGAGCGGCGCAAACTGCCAGCCCGCACGCAGATTGACCAACCCGTAGCCGCCGATCCGTTCTTCATTGTCGGCATCATTGTAGCGGTGATTCTGCACGACCCAGGAACCGCCCAGCGACCACTCGCCGAGTTCGCGGTCGGCGTCGAGGCGCAGACTCTGCGAGGCGCGACGCGCGATACGCTTGCCGGTGGCACGGTTCTCCGGATCGCTGTAGGTCAGCGCTGCCGCCAGACTCCAGTCGTCGATCTCGGCACCGCCGGACAGCTCGATGCCGCGGATACGGGTGGTGGGAATATTAGTCGTCAAGCCACCGCGCTGGGCGGAGATGAGATTGTCGATGTCGGTCTGATAGAGCGCCGCATCCCAGAACCAATCCGCATACTGGCCACGCACCCCAAGTTCCAGCGTTTCGGAGGTCTCCGCTTCCAGGTCAGGATTGCCAAAGCCCGGGAAGTAGAGATCGTTGAAGGTCGGTGCCTTGAAGGCCGTGCCGACACTGGCGCGCAGGGTGTGCTGGCGATCGAGATCGTATCCCAGCGCCAGGCTGCCGGTGACTTCCTCGCCGTAGGCCTGGTTATCGTCGAAGCGCAGGCTGGCCTGGAGCGCCAGCGGCGAGAAGTCGAGCAGGCCCTGGGTGAACATCGCGATATTGTCGCGGCGTGTCTCGGCGTAGTCGGTAGAGCTATCTACACGGTCCTCGACATACTCGGCGCCAGCCACCAGCTCATGGCGTCCAACGTCCAGGGTGTTTTCCCAGCGCAGCGTGCGGGCCTGGGTATCGAAGGTGGAGGCACCACGGCTATCGAGGGTATCGCCCTCATCCCGCGCCTCGCTCAGCGTCAGGCGGCTGGTCCACTGCTCGCTGATCGGCAGCTCGCCATAGACCCCGGCCACCTGCTGGACGAAGTCTGTCTCGCCACCGTCGAACTCGTTGCTGCCGCGGGCGCGCAGCGTCAGGAAGCCAACCTCGGCGCCACTCTCGAAGGTATGTGCCATTCGCGCCAGCGCCGAGGTGTTGTCGTAGCCCTTGTCCTCTCCACCGCGGCGCACCGGCGTGCCGTCGGTACTGAAATGGCTGCCGGCAAAGCTGTAGCGGGTGCCGCCATCACTGCCGGAGAAGCCGGCACTGTAGCGCTGGGTGTTGAAGGAGCCGCCACCCGCCGAAATGCGCGGATGCGGGCCGCCCTCCTCGGCCTCTGGCGTGAACAGCTGTATTACCCCGCCCACGGCGTCGGCACCATAGAGGCTGCCGCGCGGGCCGCGCACGATCTCGGCGCGATCGAACATGCGCGGTTCGAGGTAGTGCCAGGCGGCACCGCCGCTAGTGGCCGAGCGCAAGCGAATACCGTCGATCAGCAGCACGTTCTGGTCGTTACCGGTGCCGCGCAGATAGACGCTGCTGTTCTTGCCGAAACTGCCGTTGGAGGTGACGTCGACGCCGGGCTGGCCGCGCAGCAGATCGGTCACGCTGGTGGGATCCTGGCGGCGTAGCGTGGCCTCGTCGAGCACCGTCACCGAGGCCAGGCTCTCGTCCGCGGTACGCGGCGCCAGCGCGGCGGTGACCACCATCGGGTTGAGCTGCTGCGGGCCGCTGGCATCATCAGCCTGTGATGCTGGCGAACCCTGGGCCTGGACGGCCAGCGGTAACGCGGCCAAGGCGAAAGCCCCCAGGCCACGGGAAGAGAGTAAAGCGTTCATGGAGAGTCCCTTGCTCGCCGTGCTCACCCGCACGGCGTGATGTTCTTTGGGCTTGCACGAGGCTCTCGGGCCGGTCTCCGGGCTGACGAGCGAAGGCTTCTGGCACCTCCTCGACCGTCGCCTTCCCATGCCCAAGCGGGCAAAGTGGCATATCGACGGACGTTGACTCGATCACCGTTGCGGGGGCAGCGTCGGAGTGGCGAAAACGATGGATAGGACTCGCGCACCGACTTCCCGTTTAACTGGCCGTGAGCTCACCGCCAGCACCTGAGAGTGGCGGTAAGCTAGCAATGCGCTTGGTAAAGGTCAATTCGTGGGAATCCGCCTCAATAATGCAGATAGCCACACCGCTCGGAACTGATCCGTCGGCAGGCCTACGAGGAGGCGCTGTGAACCCATCCCTGGGCGCTACCTTGCGCCATCCATGGCGCAAACCTCCTCTTCGCCCTGCCCCCGGCGTCCTCGCTGAGGGGGTAGTGTCGTTGCCTTGGGCTACCTCAACCTTCGATAGAGCCCGTGGCGCACATACCAGATCCGTTCGCAGCGCACCGCGGCGTCCTGGGCCAGCCAACCGTTGAGATCGCGCAGGCGGCGCCGCTCGGCGCCCATCGGGACGATGCCGCGGCCCATCTCCTCGACGATCAGTACCACCTGGGCGGCCCGCTCGGCTTCGGCGGCCAGCAGGGCGTCGAGGCGCTCGGCCAGCGCCAGACGCAGGGCGTCATCGCCTTCCGCCCCACGCTCGAGCGCCGCCTCGATCCAGGCCGCCCAGCCGCTCACTACCAATTGCTCTCCCTTAAGCGGCAGCATGGCGTCCGCGGCACCCAGCAGATGCCAGCGCGCCTGCGGGTACCAGCCTCGGACTAGCTCGCGCTTGCCGGCACAGGCACCGCCGATGACCAGCTGCATTGCCACGTCCCTCCCGACTTGTCGAACATGAAGCGCCGCCCTTCGGCCTGGGCGACGCTGCCATCCCAGAAGTCGATGGCCTCGAAGCGGCGCCGCAGCTCGCGGATCACCCCGCCGTGAGTCACCACCAGCAGACGCTGCCAGGCGTGCGCCTCGGCGGCCTCGAGCAGGTCATCGAACCAGGCATCGAGCCGCGCCCGCAGCGCGGCAGCCGACTCCCCCTCGGGCGGCGCCTGCTCGCCCTGGCTGTCGATCCAGGCACGATAGGCCGGCAGGTCCTTGAGCTCCTCGTAGCACTTGCCCTCGTAGGCGCCGAAGTCCATCTCGCGCAGCCGCGGCTCGACGTGGAGCGCAGTATCGCCCTCGCGCCCCTCCAGCACATGGGCCAGGGTCTGGCGGCAGCGAACCAGGTCGCTGGAGTAGATCGCATCGAACGGCTGCTCGGCCTGATAGCGGCGCAGGTCATCGCGCAGGCGGTCGAGGCCCGGCACGGCATCCGGCAGCAGCAGCGGAATGTCGCGCTGGCCCTGGTAGCGACGCTCGATGTTCCAGGCCGTCAGCCCGTGACGGACGACAGTGATAGCCAAACGACCAGCAGCAGCCATAGTTCTCCTCCCTCGATGGCGGCACCGACGATATCGCCGTTGATGCCCTTGAAAGCGCGTATGATCAGCGCGCCGTATGACAGTAGAAAGACCAGCAGCGCCCCCAGCGACAGCAGCCAGCCCGGCGTCAGCGACCACAGCAGCGCCAGCGGCAGCATCGACAGCAGCAGGTCGCGATGGCCAAGATGCTGCTGCCAGGACCACGCCAGCCCCTCTTTTCGGGCCGCCGGCACCTGCACCAGCAGCGCCACCGCCGCCAGCCGTCCCAGCCCCAGCACCGCCACCAGCCATAGCAGGCTGATGCCGGCCTCCAGCCAGGCCCACAGCAGCGCGCCCTTCCACGCCAGCTGGAACAGCAGCGCAATGATCGCGAAGCTGCCGACATGGGGGTCCTTCATGATCGCCCAGCGCTTCTCCAGCGGCGTATTGCTACCCAGGGCATCGGCCACGTCCATCAGCCCGTCCAGGTGCAGCCCCCCGGACAGCGCCACCCACAGGCTGAGCAGCAGCAGCGCCAGCAGCGGCGTCGGCAGCCCCGCGAAGAGCTGCCCCGCCGCCGCCATCAAGGCGCCCAGCAGCATGCCCACCAGCGGGTAGCAGCGCACCGCCCAGCGGCTGGTGGCGGGCGTCCAGGGGCAGGCGACCGGGATCGGCACCCGGGTCAGGAACTGCAGTGCCAGCAGCAGCCCGTAGAACGCTGACGTCATGGCAGGCTCCCCTTCCACGCCTGAGGCAGGCCGGCGATCAGCTGGATCACCACGTCGGCCTCTGCCGCCAGCTGGCAGTGCGCGGCCTGCAGCAGCGCCAGATAGCGCCAGCTGAGCTCATCGTCCGGCGGCATGCCCTCATTGAGGTCGTTGGAGACCACGACCAGGTCGATGTCCCGCGCCCGGGCTCGTGCCAGGGTGCCCTCCAGCAGCGCCGTGGCTGCGGCTTGGTCAAGGGAGCTGTCGAACAGCACCCGGCTGGCCCACAGCGTCAGGCAGTCGAGCAGCACCACGCTGCCGGCCTCGACCTCGGCCAGGGCGGTGTCCAGCGCCAGCGGCGCCTCTTGCGTGATCCAGCCGCTGCCGCGCTCGGCGCGATGCCGGGCGATGCGCGCCGCCATCTCGCCATCGTCCGCGCTGGCGGTGGCCAGGTAGTAGCGCGCCCCGCCGCGCTGCTGCTGCCAGCGGCGCACCAGCGCTTCGCCGTAGGCGCTCTTGCCTGAACGGGCGCCGCCGCTGACGAAGGCAATCATGCTTGCCTCCAGGCGGCGAGCGCCTCCAGCAGTTGGCAATTGGCGTCGCGCTCACCCAGCGCCACCCGCAGCCAGCCGCCGTCGAGGCCGGCAAAGTTATGCGTGTGCCGGGCCAGCAGGCCGTGAGCGAGCAGGTGGGCAAACAGCGGGTCGGCGCTGCCGGAGCCGGCCGCGGCGCGGGGATCGCGCAGCAGCAGGAAATTGGCCTCAGTCAGCGGCGCCACGAAGCCGAGTCGCGCCACGCCGCTTTGCAAATAGGGACGTTCGGCGTCGAGCCAGGCCCGCGTCTGGCGCTGGTAGTCATGGTCGTCCAGTAGCGGTGCCACCAGGTCGGCGGCCAGGGCATTGACGCTCCACGGCAGCTGACACTCGGCGGCGCGCGCCACGCTGTCGGCACTGCCGAGCAGATAGCCCAGGCGTAGCCCGGGCAGGGCGTAGTACTTGGTCAACGAGCGCAGCAGCAGCAGGTTGGGATACTCGGCCAGCAGCGGCGTCAGGCACTCGTCCTGTGCCGTAAAATCGACGAAGGCTTCGTCGACGACCAGCCGGCAGCCGTGGGTCAATCCGGCGCGCAGCAGCGCCTCGATCTGGGTGCGCGGCACCAGGGTGCCGCTCGGATTGTTGGGCCGGCACAGCCACATCACGTCGGCCTCGGCCATGGCCGCCTCGGCGGCGACCTGATCGAGGGAGAAGTCCTGCGCCGTCAAGGCCAGGCGATGGATGCCGACACCGTAGTGGCGGCACGCCCGGGCATACTCGCCGAAGGTCGGCTCGACGATCACCCCGCGCTGGCCGGCGTGCAGCGCGGCGGCGAGAAAGATCGCTTCAGCGCCGCCGTTGGTCAGCAGCACCTGGGCCGGGGCCAGCCCGTCACGTGCGGCGATGGCCTCGCGGGCCTGGCGGTAGTCGGGGTCCGGGTAGCGCGCCAGGGCCGGCAGGGTCGTGCGCAGCTGCGCCTCCAGCCAGGCCGGCGGGCCCAGCGGGTTGATATTGGCGCTGAGGTCGCAGAGCGGCCGCCCCGGGTCGAGCCCATGGCGACACGCCAGCTCGATAAAGGCATCGGGCTGGCCGCCGTGGCGCGGCCAGCCCGCGGCGCCCGTCGCATCGGTCATCTCCATATCTCTCCCAGCAGCAGCAGCGACGTTAGCATAAGCAGCAGGCTCACCACCCAACCACCGTGCATCAAGCGTATCGCAGCGCCGATATCCGCCGCGCACAGCGGCCGATGCGGGCTGCCCAGGGTCGCGCGATGCGACACCTCGCCGGCGTAGTAATTGACGCCACCCAGCTGCACGCCGAGCAGGTTGGCCACCATCGCCTCCGGCCAGCCGGCGTTGGGGCTGGGGTGGCGCGGTGCCTCGCGCCACGTGGCCGCCAGCGCCCCGCGCCGTTGCCACTCACCGGGCAGCCACCCGCTCGACAGCCAGATCGCTAAGGCGGTGAGCCGCGCCGCCGGCCAGTTGGCCAGGTCGTCGAGCCGCGCCGAGGCCCAGCCAAAGTCGCGATAGCGGGCGTTGCGGTAGCCGACCATGGAGTCGAGGGTGTTCACCGCCTTGTAGGCCAGCGCCAGCGGCGCACCGCCGATCAGCGCCCAGAACAGCGGCGCGGTGATGCCATCGACGCTGTTCTCGGCGACGGTCTCGACGGCGCCGCGGGCGATGTCGCTCTCGTTGAGCTGTTGGGTATCGCGACCGACGATCATGCCCAGCGCCCGGCGCGCCGCCGGCAGGTCCCCCTCGGCAAGCGGTGCTGCCACCGCACGCCCGGCGTCGGCCAGGCCCTTGATCGCCAGGCAGCTCCACAGCAGCCATAGCTCGGCGGCCCAGCCAAGCCAGGGGTGCAGCCACCCCAGCAGGGTGAGCAGCGCCCAACCGACGGCATAGGCGCCCACGACCACCAGCGCGGTCATCAACGCCCCGCAGCGGCGGCGCGATGCGGCCGGGCCGTGGTTCCAGCGCGCCTCCAGCCAGGTGATGGCACGCCCGATGCCCACCACCGGATGCGGCAGGCGCCGCGGGTCCCCCGCGAGCAGGTCGAGAATGATCGCCGCCACCAGCAGGCCCAGGCCGGCGAGGGTCAAGGGCACGGCGAGCGCGCCGGGCAGCAGCCATTGCGACATGCGCGAGCCTCTTACGCTGGGCCGGCGCTGATGCCGGCGGTCTCGAAGGTGGCCATCTCGCTGAGCATGCGGCAGGCCGACTCCAGCAGCACAAAGGCCAGCGCCGCGCCGCTGCCCTCGCCGAGGCGCAGCTCGAGGTCGAGCAGCGGGCTGGCCTCCAGGGCCGCCAGCGCCGCACCGTGCCCCGCTTCATGCGAGCGGTGGGCAAATATCAGGTAGTCGCGCAGCTCAGGCGCCAGCCGACACGCCAGCAGCGCCGCCACGGTGGCGATAAAGCCATCCACCAGCAGCGGTACTCGCCGCGCCGCGCCCTCCAAAAAGGCGCCGGCCATGGCGGCGATCTCCAGGCCACCGAGACTTGCCAGCACGCCGAGGGGGTCGTCGGCATCCGGCGCCCGCGCGGCGATGGCCGCCTCGATCACGGCCCGTTTGCGCGCCAGGCCGGCGTCATCGATGCCGGTGCCGCGCCCCACCAGTTCGGCGACCGGGCGCCCGGTTAGCACCGCCAGCAGGGCACTGCTGGCGGTGGTGTTGGCGATGCCCATCTCGCCGACGATCAGGCAGCGGCAGCCGGCCTCCACGGCGCGCACGGCGGCGCGCTGCCCCACGCCGATAGCCTGCATGGCCTCGCCGCGGGTCATGGCATCCTCGACGGCGAAGTTGGCGGTGCCGGCACGAACCTTCTCGTCGACCACGCCCGCCCCCGACACGACGCTGGCAACCCCGACATCGATCACCTCGAGCCGCGCGCCGATCTGCCGCGCAAAGACGTTGATCGCCGCCCCGCCGGCGACGAAGTTGGCGACCATCTGTGCCGTGACCGATTGGGGAAAGGCCGAGACGCCCTCGGCGGCCACGCCGTGATCGGCGGCGAACACCAGCACCCCGGGCGGGCTGACCAGCGGGAAGGATTCCCCGCGGATGCCGGCCAGCTGTACCGCCAGCGGCTCCAGCCGCCCCAGGCTGCCGGGTGGCTTGGTCAGGGTATCGAGATGTGCCGCCGCCTGCGCAGCACAGGCGGCATCGACATCGGGAAGGGAAGAAAAGGCGTGGCTCACGTGCCGCTCCTGGCCGCAGGTCCTGGGAAGGGGCCAATGGTAGCAGAGTCGCCGCGGCAGTGACCTTGCAGGGTCGGGCCACACCTCTATACTGTATATTCATACACACATCATGCGAGGTGCCACCGATGCCCGCCTCACACTCAGCCGACTACCGGGCCCCGCTCAAGGGCCGTGGCGCCACCTATGATCCTCACAATCGCTTCGCCCCCACCCACAGCGACGCGGTGGACGACGGCTGGTGGCAGGACGAGGCGCCGGCAACGCTGGCCACCGAGGTGCGCGAGGAGCATCCCAAGACGGCGCTGTCGTGGAATCGCTCGCCGGATCTCGGCTTCGACCGCTCGATCAACCCCTACCGCGGCTGCGAGCACGGCTGCGTCTACTGCTACGCGCGGCCCAGCCACGCCTACTGGGACCTCTCGCCGGGGCTCGACTTCGAGACCAAGCTGATCGCCAAGAGCGGCCTGGTGGAGCGCCTCGAGGAGGAGCTGTGCAAGCCGGGCTATGTATGCCGACCGATCAATCTCTCCGGCAATACCGACTGCTACCAGCCCATCGAGGCCGAGTGGCAGACCACTCGCCGGGTGCTGGAACTGCTGCTGGCCTGCCGCCATCCGGTCACCCTGGTGACCAAGAGCGCGCTGATCCTGCGCGACAGCGAACTGCTGGCCGAGATGGCCGAGCAGCGCCTGGTGCGGGTCTTCGTCAGCCTCACCAGCCTGGATGCCAACCTCAAGCGCAGCCTGGAGCCGCGCACCGCCTCGCCCCAGGCGCGGCTACGGGTGATTCGCGAGCTCAACACCGTGGGCGTGCCGGTGGGGGCGCTGCTCTCACCGATGATTCCCGGCCTCAATGACCATGAGTTAGAATCATTGCTCGAGGCCGCCTGCCGCGCCGGTGCGCGCACCGCCGGATGGATGCTGCTGCGCCTGCCCCACGAGGTGGCGCCGCTGTTCGAGGCCTGGCTCGAGGCCCACTACCCCGAGCGCGCCGCCAAGGTGATGAGCCTGATTCGCCAGTGCCGCGGCGGCAAGGACTACGACGGCCGCTTCGGGCATCGCTTCCGCGGCGAGGGCGTCTTCGCCGACCTGCTGGCCCAGCGCTTCCAGCACGCCAGGCGCCGCCTGGGCATGGCCGAGCGCATCGACGAGGGCCTCGATTGCAGCCGATTCAGACCACCCACTGCACAGGGCGATCTCTTCCTTTGATGTCAGGCAATCCGCCATCCCGCTGCCCATTTGCCGTGCTGCTGCCCCTGCTGATGCTGTTGGCGGGGTGCAGTGGCGGTGCCACGCTACAGTCACCTGGGCCGGGGGGCGAAGCGCCGCAGCTGGATGGACGCTACGTGACCGCCGAGGATGGCTACCGCCTGCCGCTATGGCACTGGTCAACAGCCGGTGAGACCCCCGACGCGGTAGTACTGGCGGTGCACGGCTTCAACGACCACGGCGGCAGCTTCGACGTGCTGGCGGAGGCGCTGACCGAGCACAACATCGAGGTCTATGCCTTCGACCAGCGCGGCTTCGGCGTCACTCGCCAGCGCCGGCTGTGGCCGGGCCATCAGCGCATGGTCGATGACATCGACCTGCTCGCCAGGCTGCTGCGTGAGCGCCACCCAGAGATGCCGCTGTACCTGGTCGGCAAGAGCATGGGCGGCGCGCTGGTAATGCTCACCATGAGTCGCGAGACCCCGCCGCCGGTGGATGGCAGCGTACTGATTGCCCCGGCGGTGTGGGGCCAGGTGGCGATGCCCTGGTACCAGCGCGTGGGGCTATGGCTGGGCGTGCGGCTGATACCCGACGTGGCCTTCTCGGCGCGCGCCGCCGAGCGGCTGGGTATCGAGCCAACCGACGATGAGGAGATCATGGCCAAGCTGGCCGAGGATCCGCGTATCCTGCGCCGAGCACGGGTCGATACGCTCTACGGCCTGACCCGCGCCATGGATCTGGCGCTGGAGAGCGCCGCCCAGGTCACGGGCCCTACCCTGCTGCTCTATGGCGACAACGATCAGGTGATCCCCCCGGAGGCGATGTGCGCCCTGCTCGAACGGCTGCCGGCCGAGGTCACCGCGGACTGGCGCCTGGCGCTCTACCCGGACGGCTACCATATGCTGACCCGCTATACCCAGCGCCAGCGTAGCGAGGCCGATATCGCCACCTGGTTGAAGGCGCCCTCAGCGCCGCTGCCGTCGGGATCGGAGGCCTCTTTGCGCGAGGCGCGCCAGTCGCTGTGTTGAGCACCGTATGATATTGCTCATACAGTACCGATTCAGTACTATTTAGCGAATGACAATGCGTCGAGCACGCAACCTGGAACGATCCGAGCAGGCGACTCAGCACACCATGACGGCCGACCAACGCGCTACCCGAGGTATTACGATACTGGCCATCTGGGTCGATGGCCTGGTGGGTATCGTCAAGGTCATCGTCGGGGTCATCGTAGGTTCCGCGGCGCTGATCGCCGACGGCGTGCACTCCTTCTCCGACCTGATCACCGACGGCTTCGTGCTGGCCGCCACCCACTATGGGCAACAGGGGCCGGACCACGACCATCCCTACGGTCACGGCCGCATCGAGACCCTGGCTACGCTGTTCCTGGGCAGCATGCTGATCTTCGTGGCCGGGGCCATCGCCTGGTCGAGCGTCGAGCGCCTGCTGTCGAATGCCGCGATCCCCCCGCCCGGCTACTGGGCCATCGGCATCGCCTTGGTAACGCTACTGGCCAAGGAGGCGCTCTACCATGCCACCATGCGCGTGGCGCGGCGCACCAAGTCACGCCTGCTCGAGGCCAACGCCTGGCACTCGCGCTCCGACGTGTTCTCCACCGCGGTGGTCATCCTGGCGATGCTCGGCACCCAGTGGGGCTACGGCTGGCTCGACACCCTCGCCGCGGTGATCGTCGGGCTGCTGGTGGGCAAGGTCGGCTGGAGCCTGCTGTGGGACGCCGGCCGCGAACTGATCGACACCGCCCTGCCAGTGAGTACCCAGCACGATATGCGCGATGTGGCGATGAGCGTGCCCGGCGTCACCGGTATCCATGACCTGCGCACCCGGCTCTCGGCGGGGCGCACCATGCTCGACCTCCACGTGGTGGTATCACCGCGCATCAGCGTCTCCGAAGGCCACGAGATCGGCAACGAGGTGAGCCGGCGCCTGCGCCATGCCTTCCCGGCATTGACCGATCTCACCTTCCACGTCGACCCAGAGGACGACGCCGGTGAGGGCGACCCCAGCCGCTTCCCCGGCCTGCCGCTGCGTCCCGACGTGGAAGCGACCCTGGCCGAGCGCTGGCAGGCACTCGCGGTTTGGCCCGAGATACGCGATATCGAACTGCACTACCTGGAAGGCGCGGTCACCGTGGTGGTATGTCTCGATGAGCAGGCGCCCTTCTCCAGCCCGGAGGTCATCCAGCAGCTCGACGCACGAGCGCAGGATATCGACTGGTTCGCCCAGGTCGAGATCAAGCGCCTGGCCAACGCCTAGTCTCGTTCAGGCGTTCGATAGTCGGCCAGTACGCTGCCGCACGCCTCCACCTCCTGTTCATGCTGTGGGTCGACCCACGGCTCGGCCAGGGCCTCGGCATACCACTGCTGCATGGCAGGCAGCGCCAGCAGCCGCTCGACATAGGCGCTAGAGGCCTCGCCCAGCGGCAGCCCGAAGCTCTGCACCCGAAAGGCGACCGGGGCAAAGAAGGCGTCCACGGCGCTGAACGCCTCGCCGGCCAGGAAGGGCCCGCCGAAGCGCGCCAGGCCCTGCTGCCACAGCTCCTCCAAACGCGCCAGATTGCCCAGCAGGGCATCATCGAGGCGCGCCATGCGCACCCGCACGCCACAGCTCATTGGGCACTGACTGCGCAGCGCCGAGAATCCGGCATGCATTTCGGCGCTGGCACTGCGCGCCCAGGCCCGCGCCGCGCTATCGGCCGGCCACACGCCGGGATGGCGCTCGGCAAGATATTCGACAATGGCCAGCGACTCCCACACCACCTGCTCGTCATCCACCAGGCATGGCACCAGGCCGGTCGGCGAGAAGTCGCGAAAGCGCGTCCAGCTGGAGTCGGGATCGAAGGGACTCAACTGCTCGTCGAAGGCGATGCCCAGCTCGCGCATCAGCACCCAGGGGCGCAGCGACCAGGAGGAGTAGTGCTTGTTGGCGATATGCAGGCGGTACATGGCAGTCCTTGCGAAGGGTGGAGGGCCCTTCAATATAGCCGCCATGGCAGGCGCCGGGCCAGCGCGTCGCTGGGCGCGGGCCCGGTCGCCGGCAGCAGCGTCTCGGGCAGCAGCATCAGCCCCTCCTGCTCGCTGTAAAGCCGCTGCTGGCAGTGCTGGCAACGCTTGCAGACATGACCAGCGTCGAGGGTCTCGTTCTCCAACGCCTCGAGCCCGCCGCTGACCTGCACCGCATCGGCGTCCAGCACCAGCCAGCCCTGCCCTTGTGGATCACGACCTTGCGCCAGCGGCTCGGCGGTTGCGATCAGCGTCACCGCGCCGCACTCACAGCCACCCTGGTAGTAGGGGCCATTGCTCATCTTGCCTCCTTGTCCGGTTGCTCGCTTAGTGTAGCGCCCTCGCCATTCTCTTGGTTGTCACCATGGCGTCACCGTGAAGGCGCAGGATGGCGCATATCAGCCGCCATGCCGAGTCCTCTCCATGAAGATACTGATGCTGTCCGACGTCTACTTCCCGCGCATCAACGGTGTCGCCACTTCCATCGCCAGCTTCCGCGATGCGCTGCAACGGCTCGGCCACTCAGTCACGTTGATCTGCCCGGACTACCTGGTGGGCCAGGTAGACGAGCCGAACGTGCTGCGCGTTGCATCGCGCGGGGTGGCAAACTCTCCCGAGGACCGGATGATGCGCTACCGCGAGGTGATGGCCCTGCTGCCGCGCCTCGCCGTGGAGGGCTTCGATCTGGTGCATATCCACACGCCCTTCGTCGCCCACTATGCCGGCACGGCGCTGGCACGGCACCTGGGTTTCCCGGCGCTGGCGACCTATCACACCCTGTTCGAGGAGTACCTGCCCCACTACGTGCGCGGCGTACCCAGCGGCTGGCTGCGCTTTATCGCCCGGCGCCTCTCGGTGCGGCAGTGTCGACGCCTCAAGGCGCTGGTGGCGCCCTCCCACGCCATGCGCGAGACGCTGGAGCGCTATGGCGTCAAGACCCACGTCGCGGTCATCCCCACCGGCCTGGCGCTGGAGCGGTTCAGCCAGCCCGCCGATGAGGAGGACTTTCGCGCCCGCTACGACCTCCCGGCCAACGCCCGCCTGCTGCTGTTCGTCGGCCGCCTCGCCTTCGAGAAGAACATCGCCTTCCTGATCGACCTGCTGCCACGGATACTCGCCGAGCATCCTGATACGCGCCTGATCATCACCGGCGAGGGGCCGGCCCGCGCCGAGCTGACCCGCCGCGCGCGGCAGATCGGCATGGCCTACGCCGTACGCTTCCTCGGCTACCTGGATCGCCATGGCCAGCTACAAGCCGCCTATCGCGCCGCCGATGTCTTCGTCTTCGCGTCACGCACCGAGACCCAGGGGCTGGTGCTGCTGGAGGCCCTGGCGCTAGGCACGCCGGTGGTCTCCACCGCCATGATGGGTACCCGCGACATACTGATAGAAGGCGAGGGTTGCCTGATTGCCGACGAGGACCTCGACGACTTCGCCGCCAAGGTGAGCCGGCTGCTCGGCGACGAGACGCTGCGCGGCGAGCTCGCCCGCCGTGCCAAGCACTATGCGACAGGCTGGCACGAGGATGCCAAGGCCCTCGAACTGGCCGCGCTCTATGCACGGCTGTGTGCCACCCAGGGCCCTCAGCCGCCAGCTGAATGCGGCAACTGGCATACTGCGCCGCCCCGGCAGATTACCAGTACACCGCATCCAGCCCGTGTACGGCGATGCCGCTGAACGCTGGCCACTGCCGCCATTCTGCGGCCAGGCTCGCGGCCACGGCATTTAACCGCGCCTGGTCGCCGGCAAAGGTCAGGTTGGCCCCGGCGAAGGTGCTCTCGCGTATCTGCGCAAAGGGGGTACCAGGCAGGCCGGCATGCGGCTCATCAAGGAGCACCAGTAGCGGCGGCGAGAGCTGCTCGAATAGCCATAGCTGGCCCTTCTCGCCGTCGGCGCTGGCGGCCTGCGAGGAGAAGGTCAGCCGGGTTTCATCGGGCAGCGGGCCGCTCTCGAGGGCCATGCGAACCGGCACCCCATGCTCGCTGCCCCAGGCCAGGAAGGGCCGTGCGCCACGGCGCAGCGCCTCGGGGTCGGTGCGGTAGTTCATCACCGTGATGCTCAGTTGGTCATGGGGCAGCGCATCGAGCCAGCGCTCGCCCCAGGCCGGGTGATTGCCCCACCATACCGGCACTACCAGATCCAGCGTCATCGCAGCGTCGAGAGCGGCATGCGCTTCTCGGATAGTTGCGATGTAGCGCTCCCGCCAGTGGTCGCCCCCCAGCGAAAACCCCGCCAGCAGGTAGGGCTCGATATCGAGCTGCAGCCCAGCGAGCCGTGCCTGCGGTGGCACCGAGCGATTGTAGTCACGATAGGCGGCCACGCGATTGAGCAGCGCCGGCAGGCTCTCTGCCAGCACATCGCGGGGGTCGCCGATCACCGGCCAGATATCGATGCCACGGCGGGAGGCCGCGCGGACAAACGCCTCGACCTCGTCCGGATCGTGCAGCTCGCCCTCCGGCGTTACCGGCAGCGTCAGGTAGAGCGCATCGAGTCGTTCAGCGTCGGCCAACTCCCACAGCGCTTCCGGCGTCTGCTGCCAGGCCTCAGGCGCCCAGACCCACGCCGAGCGCGGCGCGCTGGCGTCACCGTCGGGCAGCTGGGTGCGCTGCGCCGGCTCATCCTCGGCCAGTGTGCTGTCGTCGGGCGGTTCGGCGAGATGCCAGATTACGTCGCTGACGTTGACATCACTCGATGCCACGTCTCCCTGCAGGGTCACCTCCCGGGGCAGCTCGATGCCATCGGGACGTTCCGCCGGCCCTACCCAGCGTATCGCCTCGGCGGCCACCGGCAGCGCCAGCCCGTGGCACCCCAGCGGCAGATCGCCGCGCTCTGACCAGCTCAACCAGATCTCCTCCCCCTGCCGTGAATATAGCGAGCGCTGGCCGCCCTGCTCGGCCGCCTCGGGGGGCGCGGAACAGACCGACAGCAGCGTGGTGGCGGCATCCAGCGAGGCCAGCGGGGCTATCGTCAGCACGACCGCCACCCACCACTTACTCATCGCCACCCTGTGTCGCCAGATCGACGATACGCCCCTGGGGAGCATACGCCACCTCGTCTAGCTCAAGCAGATGGTCGCGCAGCATTTCCCAGTCGGTGGTGCCGACGATGGTGCCGCGGCCGTCGTCGTAGGCCGCTCCCAGCACGTGATGGCTGTCACCCCCGGCGGCGGTGAAGTGGTTGGTGGCGACGGTATAGCGCTGGTCCGGTGCGATGGCATCCAGCGAGCCGTCGACCTCGACCTCCAGGGTCACGACCCGCTCGCCCGGCGCTTCGTGGCTGTCGTATACCAGCTGCGTGCCGTCGGAGACATGCAGGAAGCCACCATTCTCGCCTGGTGCATCGGCCAGGGCGATCTCGAAGGTTTCGATCAGCTCGGCGCCGCTTAGCTCGACCAGCGTCAGGCGGTTGCCGAACGGCTGCACGGCGATGAGGTCGCCAACGGTGACGTCGCCTGCCGGCAGCGGCTGGCGAATGCCGCCGCCGTTCTGCAGCGCCATCAGCGTGTCGGTTTCCACCCGCCGGGCGGCGGCCAGCTGGCCATCGGCGATCAGGTTGCCCAGCGCCGTCTCGTTGGCGCGCACGCTCTGCTCATCGCCATCGCCGTGGCGCGGGTTGGCCAGGGTCTCCGCCAGCGCCACGCCTACCGTCTCGTCGCGCAGAGACTCGATGGCCGCCGTGTAGGGCGCCAGCATCTCCGCGGCTTGGGGGTCGGGGTCGCTGTTCTCCACCGCCAGCAGCTCGCCGCTGACATCCACCACCATGCCGTCACCGTCGAAGATCACCTCCATCACGCCGAGATATTCACCGTACTCGCCGGCCTGGCCGATGACCGTTGGTGCCATGGTCTCGCCGCGCTGGTTCTCGGTGACCAGGGTCGGCGGGTCGAGCCGGGTATGGCTATGCCCGCCGATGATGATATCGATACCTTCGACCTGCTGGGCCAGCAGCAGGTCATTGCCGACGCTGGGATCACTGTCATAGCCGAGGTGGGTCAAGGCGATGATCTTGTCGATGCCTTCGGCTTCGAAGCGCTCGACCATCGCCTCGGCGGCCTCACGGTAGTCGCTGAAGCTCACGTCACCGGGGCTCGAGATATTCGGCGTGTCTTGGGTATTTAGGCCGAAGATGCCGATGCGCTCACCTTGATGCTCGACCACGATGCCGTCATGGATCGTGCCGCCCTCGGGTGCCTCGGCCAGCGACTCGCCGAGCAGCGCCTCAAACTCGGGTGACGCGGAAAAGTCCATGTTGGCGGCGACGATCGGGAACTCGGCGGCCTCGAAGAAGGCCGCCAGCGCCAGATGCCCCTCCTCCGGGTCGCCAAGATCGAACTCATGGTTACCGGGCACGAAGGCGTCGTAGCCCATCAGGTTCATGAACTCGACGGCGTCCTGGCCTTGGAACTCGGTGAAGTAGAGCGTACCGGAGAAGATGTCGCCGGCATCGAGCAGCAGACCGTCGCCGTGGCGCTCGCGCGCCTTGGCGAGCGTGCTGACCAGCTGCGGATAGGCGTCGGTGCGGCCGTGAAGATCATTGGTATGGAACAGCGTAAGGGTATAGCGCTCATCGGCAGGATCGGCACTCACCAGCCCCGCAACCAGCAGGCCCGCAAGGCCTACCACCAGACACCCTTGTCCATTTCGCATCGTGACGACTCCTTTCGTTGATGAGGCAGGTTCCCCAGACATGATGAGCTGTCTCCCATCCCTGCCTATATTAGCACTCACCCTCTGAGAGAGCCGACATCTCACTGTCATGCCGTGGCCTTAGGCTATGTACGAAAAGTCGACGAGCGAAGGTCAGGCAAGGCAAAAATCGGCGAAAAAACGGAGTTTACGGGGTGTAAATGAGTATTTTGAGTCGATTTTTATCGCCGCATGGCCGAGCGCAGGCAGTTTTCGTACAAAGCCTTGCCTGGACGCTCGAGATGAAGCATAGCGCGACCCAGGAGGCCTATATGGCCAATAGCGAACGCCCTCCGCTCGGCGACGACGAGATCGAAAGTCTGGTGCAACTGGCCAACGGCAACGCCCTGTCCAGGCAGCGCCGCCGTGACCGCGAGGCCGCCCGGCGGCGCCAGCAGCGCCGTCGCGGGTGCGACGAATAGCACGCCCCGGCTATTCCAATCGAACAGTAGCCCTGATCTTGAGCAAGAGGGCTGTGACGTGACGACGGCAGGTGGGTCTTATAGGGCTGCTTCGTATGCTTAGGCATATTGTTGATTTACTCTAGGCGCCGGAGGTGGCGAAGCAGGAGAAATCATACCTGAGCAAGTAGTCACTCTTCACACGGACTCGTGCATCGTCAACAACAGCTAACTCGGCAGCAGATCCCCATGAAATTCGCCACTCTCGGCCCCACCGGCAACAACCACGAACTGGTGCTCGAGCGCTACCTCGAGCGCCGCGCCATTCAGGATGCGGCAATGGAGCTGCATGACGACTTCGATAGCGCCTTTGCGGCGCTGTTGGACGGTGGGGTCGACTTCCTGCTGCAGTGCACCGCCCACCCCAGCCACGCCGAGTGGGTAGGCCGCAGCATGCATCGTGCCTTCCCGGTGGACAGCTTTATCGCACCGAGCAAGCCGCTGGCGATTCTGGCCCGTAGCGACGTTGAGCGCCCCCGGCAACTCGGCCTGCAGCCGGCCACCCGCTACTACGCCGACCTCTCCGGCTACGCCGAGCTGGTCGAGGAGCCGACCACTGTAAGCGTCGCCGAGGGGCTGCTGGCGGGGCGGCTCGAGGCGGGCATCTGCGCCCTCGAGTACCTCGAGCGCCACCCCGAACGGCTGAGCCTGGTGGCCGATCTTGGCCCGGCGCTGGATACCTGGGTGGTGTTCGGCCGCCGGCCACTGGACGGCGACCTGGTCCACTGCGCCCCGGTGCCGGCTAGATAGCGAAGATCACCACGGCCCCGGCCACGATCAGCGCCAGCCGCAGCCACCACGCCTTGCGCGCGATCACCCCGAACGAGATGCCGGTGAGGCCCACGGCGATCTTCAGCGCATCGACCAGCGCGCCGACAGGGTTGCTGTCGAGGCGGATGATGTCGGGGTTGCTGATCATTGCCAGCGGGATGATATACAGCCCGATGCCCAGTGCCATGGCCTTGAGCGCCACCTTGAGCCAGTTTTCGCCGACCATGCCGGCGGCGATGAATACCCCGCCGCACACCGGCGGCGTAATCGTCGAGAGCAGCGCGAACCAGAACACGAACAGGTGCGCCAGAAGCGGCTCCAGGCCCAGCGCCGTCAAGGCCGGTCCGGCCACCGAGACGCAGATCACATAGGCCGCGGTGGTCGGCACCTCCATGCCCAGGATCAGGCAGGCCAGCGCGGTGAGCAGCAGCGCCGGCCACAGCATGTCATTGGAGAGCGACAGGATCCCCGAGGTGATCTTGACCCCCAGCCCGGTCAGCGACAGCACGCCGATCACCAGCGAGGCACAAATGATGATCGCGCCGATCACCGCCACCTGGCGCCCGGCGGTCACCGCCGCGTCGGCCAGGCGGGTCAAGAAACCGCGCAGCGAGAAGCTCAGCGTGACGTCGAAGAACAGCAGTGCCATACCGGCAAAGATCGCAATGCTCGCCGCATACTGCGGAGTATAGCCGCCCAGGAAGATGCGCTCCAGCAGCAGCACGAACGGCACCGCGAAGAACAGCGAGGTAATCAGCACCTCCTTGGGGCTGGGCCGCTCGCTCTCCGCCATCGGCTTGAGATCGTGGCGGGTGGCGTAGGCGTTGATACCCACCCACACCGTGACGAAGTAGAGAATCGCCGGCAGCAGCGCCGCGGCCATGATCTGGGTGTAGGGGGTGCCGGTCAGCTCGACCATCACAAAGGCGCCGGCGCCCATCAGCGGCGGCATGATCTGCCCGCCCGAGGAGGCCACCGCCTCCACCGAGCCGGCCAGCGCCCGCGGGTAGCCCAGCCGCACCATGGAGGGAATGGTGATCGCCCCGGTGGAGGCCACGTTGGCCGAGGCCGAGCCGGAGATCGAGCCCATCAGCGCCGAGGAGATCACCGAGACCTTGGCCGCGCCACCGGTCAGGCGGCCGGCGAAGGCACTGGCCAGGTTCATGAAGCCCTGCCCCGCCTCACCGGCGTTGAGCACCGCGCCGAAGATCACGAAGATCGCCACCACCCCGACGCTGACCCCGGTCAGCGAGCCCCACAGCCCGCTTTCGGCGATGGTCAGGGTGCCCACGTAGCTGGCCATGGGCATGCCCGGGTGGCCGAACACCCCGGGCAGGTACTGCCCAAGGGCGCCGTAGGCCAGTGCGGCGAGCGCCACCAGCGGCAGCGGCCAGCCGATGGCGCGGCGCGCCGCCTCCAGGGCCAGGAAGATCAGAAACACCCCGATGAGCATCTGCAGCTGGGTGTCGATAAAGCCGTACTGGTTGGCCAAGGCCCGCTCGTTGAGGGCGATATAGGCGCAGGCGGCAATTCCCAGGCCGGTCAGCAACCAGCCGCTGATACGCTGCCAGGGGGTGCTGGCCATGAAGATCAGCACCCAGGGCAGCGCCAGCGCCATGTGCAGCGGCCGGCTGACCAGCGCCGGGGTCAAGCCGTAGAAGATCAGGCCGAGATGGAATACCACCGTGGCCGTGCCCAGCGCCACCCAGGCGGGGTGCAGGCGTCGCCCGTCATCGGCATCAGAAGTGAGTAGTAGCGACATCAGGAGAGTTCAGTCAGAAAGTAGCGGCCGCCGCGGCCACCCGGGGTAGCCGCGGCGCATGGATGGGAGGAATCAGCGTCAGAGATTTATTCGCGCAGTGAGTCGGGGACCTCGATATCGGCCTCGTCATAGTAGCGCAGCGCCCCCGGGTGCAGGGTACCGGCGATATTGCCCACCATGTCCGGCTCGATGCTGCCCCACCAGGCCGACTCTTCGGCCATCGCCTCGCGGCGCTCCCAGAAGGTCTTGGTCAGCTGGTAGGCGGTCTCGTCGTCCATGTTGCTGGTGGTGTAGGCGATCACCGGCAGCGAGGTGGTCTCGACATCCTCGTCGACCCCGGAGTAGGTGCCGGCGGGGATGGTCTGACGGGTCGAGCCGGTCTGTTCGATCTCCTCGTCGCTCAGCGACACCAGGCTGATCGACATGCTCGCGGCGGTCTCGATCACGTTGGGCGTGGGAAACGAGCTGGCGGTGACGAAGGCATCTACCTGGCCGTTCTGCAGCGCGTCCGGCCCGCTGCCGATGGAGGCATCGGCGATATCGACCTTGTCGAGCAGGTCGAACAGCTCCAGGTAGCGCTCCGCCTCGCGGGCGCCGAAGGTGCCGCGACCGATCAGGATGTGCTTGCCCTCCAGGTCCTGCATCGAGATCACGCCTTCGTCGCCTGCGGCCACGAAGTGCATGGTGATGGCGGGAATCGGGAACAGCCCGCGGATCTCTTGGAAGCGCGGGCTCTGGCGCTCGGCGAAGGGTCCCTCGCCGGCCAGCGCCTGCTCCACCAGACCCGGCGGCGTGGTGAACACATAGTTGCCCTGGCGCGCCATCACCTCCATGACGTTCTGCACCGAGCCCTGGCTCTCCTCGAGGGTCAGCACGATCTCATCGTCGGTACCGCGGCGGATCGCCTCGGACAGCTCGACGCCCATCTGGTAGTAGGCGGTGCCGGCAGAGGCCGACTTGTAGGTGACGCGTGTCTCGGCCTGGGCCTGGAACGCCAGGGTGGTCATGGCGACCGCCGCGGCGGAGGCCAGCAGGGTGCGTGAGAAGTGGCGCATATCGATCTCCCGTTGTGGCGCATCCAGCGACAGCGCGCCTTGGTCGTTGATTATCGGCGGTGCAGCAGCGACACCGCTTCGTTATTAGGCAACTACGTAATAGACCATCTAGTCAGGCGTGACACAACTATCGCGCTGCTATGCCGCCTGCTCCTGGCGGTGGGCACGCACGCAGCGCGCCAGGCACACCACCGCCATCAGCGCGGCCAGCGCCGGCAGCAGCAGGCTGATGGCGTAGCTGCCGGTAAGCCATACCAGCAGGGTAACGCCTGCCGGGCCGGTCAGTACCCCCATGTAGGTCAACACCAGCACCGCCGCGGTGGCTTCGCTGACCTCGGCGGTAGCACTGGTGCGCGCCACCTCGGCCAGGTAGACACCGTTCCAGCCGATCGCCGTGGCCCCCGCCAGCACCAGCAACACCACCACCAGCCACTGCGGCAGATGCGTGCCGGTCAGTGCCAGCAGCGCAAATAGCACCGCAATACCTATCGCAAGCCCGGTCAGCACCGGCAGGCTGCGCCCCAGCCGGTCGGCCAGGAAGCCCCAGCCCAGGCGGCCGGCCACGCCGGCGGCATGCATCACCGAGACCACGATGCCAGCCATCACCAGGGTGATCGTCAGCTCCTCGACCATGAAGGCCACCGCGAAACTGAGTAGCGACAGCTGCGCCGCGGCCAGGCAGAACCCTGCCAGCCCCATCCAGCGAAGCGAGCGGCGCCGACACAGCAGCGCCAGGCTGCCAATGCCCTTGCCCGGCGCGACCGCGTCACCGTCACGATCCCAGTTGGGTTGGCGGGTCTGCAGCCAGCACGCAGTGAGCAAGCTCATCGCGCCTAGCAGCAGGAAGGTCACATGCCAGCTCCACACCTGTGCCAGCGGCGGTGCTGCTATGCCTGCCAGAATGCCGCCCAGCGGCACCCCGGTCTGCTTGATCGAATAGACCATGTTGCGATGCTGCGCGGGCGTAAAGCGTGTCAGCAGCTTCGACGCCGCGGGGTTGGTCATGCCGTAGGCCACCCCCAGCAGCAGGGTGGTAACCAGCAGCGACAGCGGCGTCTGCCACAGCGCCACCGCACAGCCAGCAGCGACCACCAGCATCGCCACCTGGCTGGCCCGGCAGGCGCCCAAGCGACTCGCGACGGCGCCCGCCTGCAGCGACACCAGCATGGCCACACCGTAAAGCAGGCTGACCTGAAGTCCCACCAGCCCGGTGGGCAGGCCGAAGGCCGCGGCGATCTGCGGCGCCAGGGTCGGCACCAGCAGCATCGCCGCGCTGCACAGCGTCTGTACCCAGGTGGTCGCCAGCAGTACCGTCTTGCCTTCGCCCCATTCGGCGTCGCTACCCGGCGCGGCACCTACCAAGGCAGCGGCTCACCGTTGCTATGCCAGAAGCCACCGCTGGTGGCGAGTGTCAGCGCCTCGATACGTGCGGCAATGCCGGCCGCCGCCTCATCCGGTGAAATCAAGCCGCCGAAGTTGACCATGCGCGTCTGCACATAGCCGGGGTGGAGCTGGGCCACGGCGATGCCGCGGGGGGCGAGGTCCATCGCCAGCGACTTACCGAAGGCGTTGAGGGCCGCCTTGGAGGCGCGATAACCGTAGCGACCGCCGGAATCGTTGTCGGCGATCGAACCCATGCGGCTGGTGATATTGGCGATCTTGCTGCCCTCGCCCAGGCACGGCAGCAGCGCCTCGGCCACGCGAAGCGGCGCATAGGCGTTGATCTCCATCTGCTCGCGGATCGTGTCGAAGTCGATCTCGCCGAGCTGCTCGTCGCGTAGCAGGCCGGCGTTATTGATCAGCAGGTCGAGCCGCGTACCCTCCAGCGCCTCTGCCAGGCCCGCCACATCGGCCTCACGGGTCACATCGATACCCTCGATGACCCGCTCGGCCACGTCAGCCAGCTCCGCGGAGGCCGAGCGGCATACACCGATGACCTGCCAGCCCTCGCGATGGTAGTGCTGGGCCAGCGCCAGCCCGACGCCGCGATTGGCGCCGGTGATCAATACCGTGGACGTCATCTCGCCTCCTGACATGGTTAGGGTTCAAACCAAGCCTGGGGGCAAGCGGGTAAGGACGCAAGGGTAGCACTACCCCTGCTGCCGCATTTTATCGCGCCGCGCGACTTCTGCCGAGGTTGACGGGGCCATACTGAAATCGCCGGTTGCCACCCCGCCTTGGCGCAGGTACTTAGCCAGCAGCGCTGCATTCAACTAGGATGCTGGCGAAGGCAGGGAGTGAAGAGCCAGCCAGCACACCAAGGAGCGCGAGTCACGCTGTGAGCGACGCACGGCACGATGCACAGCCCAAGGAAGCGGCCAACGACGAACGAGACCCTTACCCGGATGCGCTGCGCGCCCTGGCACTTTTGATCGTAGTGTTAGGCCACTGGGCGGCGACACTGCCGCGTGTCGAGGATGGCATCCTGAGGGATACCGAGCATATCCTCGACGTCTGGGCGCCGGCCGGGCTTTATACCTGGCTGGTGCAGGTGGTGCCGCTGTTCGTGTTTGTTTCTGCCGCGGTCAGCTCACAGGGGGTCCGGCAACGCCTGGATAGAGGCAGACCGCACCTGCACTGGTGGGCAGATCGTGCTCTGGGACTGGCACGGCCCACCGTCACTTATCTGGTGGTATTAACGGGGTTCGCGCTAACCGCCTTATTGACCCAAGAGGGCATTCTCGGGCCGCTCAATCATTCACTGACGGTTCATCTCTGGTTCTTGCTGATCCTGCTTGGGGTGCAACTGCTGTTGCCGCTGTGTCTATGGGCCGACCGTCGCTGGGGCCTCAGGGCCGTAGCCGGCCTGATTCTCCTGATTGCCGCGATCGATCTGCTACGTGCCCGACCCACTGGTATCGCCGACCTACTCGAGTTCGGCGCACGGGTCACCGAGACCCATGACTCTGTCGGATGGATCAATCTCGTCCTGGTATGGGTGCTACCTCAGCAGCTGGGTATCGCCTGGTGGCACGGCCGCTTCTTCGGCCGCCGTACCGGCCTGGGCCTGATGCTGTGCGGGCTGGCTTGGCTAGGGTTAGCCGTAGCGGCCGGCTATCCCGTTTCCATGGTCAATGGCAACTTGGGCGGCGATAGCAATCTGTTGCCGCCAACCCTGGCGCTACTCGGTGTCATGTGGCTCCAGATAGGCCTGGTCTTGCTCTTCGAGACACCGGTACACCATTTTCTCAAGCGACAGCAGATGGGGCGCTGGACGGCGATGCTTGGCGCCCTGGGGTTGCAGCTTTATCTCTGGCATAAACTCGCTGAGCTACCCGCCGCCTGGCTGGGAATGCGCCTGGACTGGCCGATAGATGCCGGCCAGCCCGGCGAGCCGGGCTTCTGGATCGGCCGACTGGAGTGGCTTGGGCTCTGCATATTGATGGTCGCCCCGATCATGATCCTGGTGGTCCTCTTCGAGCGATACCGCAAACAGGACGTGCCCCACGCAACCGGTACACCGGCCATTGTCAGCGGAGGCGCGGCGCTGTTTATCGGCCTGGGAGCCAGCCTTGGCCTGGGAGCGTTCCCCGGGGCCATTATCGGCCTGGTGGGTGTGGCACTCGCCTCCTGGCTACTGCGTGCCCGATAGCGTTGCGTGCCCGTCTTGCCATATCTGCTCGACCAGCCAGTTCGGCGCACCGAGCGGCAGGTCGCGACATCGCCCGCTTCTCGATGGATGTTGCGCCAGTATTGAATGGCGCATTCCAGTACCTCGGGGGAGACGCCATCCTTGAGGTGAACGTTGGCGTTGTTGACCAGTTGCTCGCGCTGGGCGTCGTCCATCACCTCGTTGATCAGGGTGTTGGCCTGACTGAAATCGTCAGCGTCCGGGCGCAGGGTAGTCGCTACGCCTGCTCAGCCCAGTGGAAGATCCGGCGTCCTTCACACAACCTGGGATACCCCTGCAGCACGTCACTGCAGCATCGCATCCAGGCCGCTGCACGCAGGTGCCAGAGTATGCCAGCGCTCACTTACTCGCCTCTTGACCGCGCCACCACTCGGCGTAGGAGCTGTTACGCGGATGCATGCCGGTCTCGTCCGGCGCGTCGTCATCCCACCATACCGGGCCGCGCTCGCCGAGGGCGATCTTGGCGTCGTCCACCGCCTGGCGCGCCTCGCGCAGGGCGTCGTCGTCATCGGCCTGCTTGGCGTGCTTGACCGCGCGGCGCGCCTGCATCAGCGCCTTGACCCGTGCGCGGCGGGTGGTGTCGTCGAGGGCAGGATCGGTCTTGCGCCAGAGTTTATCCTTGGCGACGAAGTAGCGGCCATCCGGCGTCTCGGGGTAGTCGGCGCGAGCCATCGAGGGGAACTCCCGTTATCGTCAAAGCGCTATTAACACGTCACCATGATAGGCCACTACTCTTGCGCGAGGTGCTTTCCATGCATGTAGACGATGCCATTCTGTCGCGACGCTCGATACGGCGCTTTCTGCCTACCCCGGTACCGCGCGAGACGCTCGAGCATCTGCTGCGGGTGGCGGGCCAGGCGCCCAGCGGCAGCAACATTCAGCCATGGCAGGTGCACGTGGTGAGCGGCGAGCCGCTTGCCGCGCTGAGCGATGCGCTGCAGGCGGCCTTCGATAGTGAGCCGGACCAGCACCAGGCCGAGTACGTCTACTATCCCCGCGAATGGTTCGAGCCGTATATCGGTCGGCGCCGGCGCTGCGGCTACGGGCTATACGAGACACTCGGCATTCACCGCGAGGAGCGCGGCAAACGCCTGGCCCAGGCACGCCGCAACTACGCCTTCTTCGATGCCCCGGTGGCGATGATCCTGACCCTCGACCGGCGCCTGGATACCGGCAGCTTCATGGACTGCGGCATGTTCCTGCAGAGCCTGATGCTGGCCGCCCGTGGCCAGGGCCTGCACAGCTGCGCCCAGGCCGCCATCGCGCCCTACCACCGAGTGATTCGCGAGCAGCTAACGCTTGCCGATAGTGAACTGGTGCTGTGCGCGCTGGCCCTGGGCCATGCCGACCCCGCGGCGCCGGAGAACGGCTTCGTGCCCGAGCGTGAGCCTTGGGAGCGCTTTGCGCGCTTCTACGGCTGTTGAAGGCTCGCTCAGCGCGTCACCATCACGGCAGCCGCAATCGCCACCGCGACCAGAATGATGCCGGCCAGGTTGCCGGCGTAGCGCACGTATTGATGCAGCATGGTCTACTCCCTCAAACGATGGCGAAGCGGTCGGACGTGAGCCGTGTGACGGGTACCCCTAGCTCGATCAGCGCCCCCTCGGCGGCATTCATCATCGGCTCCGGGCCACAGATGAAATACTCGCGCAGGCCGTCGTCTTGCGGCAGGCAGCGCTCCAGCAGCGCCTTGTCGATATAGCCGGTCTCGCCCTGCCAGCCCTCGGGCGGGTCGCTGAGCACGTGGATCACCTTGAGCGGCAGCTCGGCCTCGAGCTCGGCCAGCTCATCGCGGAAGGTCGCCTCGTCCCAACTGGGATTGGCGTAGATCAGCCATAGCGGCAGGGTCACACCCTGGTCGCGGAAGGTGCGCAGGATGCTCATGATCGGCGTGACGCCGATACCGCCAGCCATCAACACCGCCCCGGAGGCACTGCGCACATCGGGGATGAAGGCACCGTAGGGCCCTTCGATAAAGGCGCGAGTGCCCGGCGTCACCTCGGGCAGGGTGGCGGTAAAGTCGCCGAGGTTCTTGGCGGTGAAGGCGACCCGGCCCGGCCGGCAAGCGCTCGACGCTACCGAGAACGGATGCTGCTGCAGCGAGAACGGCGAGTCGCCGAGGGTGATCCAGAAGAACTGCCCGGCATTGAAGTCGAAGCGATGCTCGCCCACCGCTTCCAGGGTGATGGTGGTCGCATCGCCCAGCGCCGGCTGGTTGTCGACCACTTGCCAGGGCCGCTTGCGCAGCCGCCAGACGCGCAGCAAGCGTGAGTCGGCGAGCAGATACACCGGTACCAGCAGCGCGGCGACCAGCAGCCCGGCGGTCAGCCAGCCGGCGGTATAGTGGCTGGCCATCAGCGCGTGGCCGAGACCGCCGAGCACCACGAACAGCGCCAGGCCGCCGTGCAGCAGCCGCCACCACTCGTAGGAGAGTCCCAGTTGCACTCGCCACAGGGAGCTTACGATCAGCACCACGCTGGCACCCAGCAGGCCGACCAGCGCCAGGGCACGCAGGGTGTCGTCGCGGGGGTCGAGAAACTCGAGATAGCTCGGGTCAGCAGCGAAGATCAGCAGCGGATGCAGCAGCACCAGCCACAAGGCGACTAGCCCGGTCTGGCGGTGAAACTGCAGGATATTGTCGAAGCCGACGCTCTCGGCAAACCAGCGGTGCCGGCCGGAGATGATCACCTGCATGCCGAACACGCCCAGCGCCAATAGCCCGAACATCACGCCGATGGCACCCAGCAGGCCGCGGGTTTCGTGGGGTGGAGAGAGTAGCGCGATGCCCAACGGCAGCAGCGCCATTAGCACATACAGGCTGCCCCACAGCAGCCCACGGCGAGTGATGGGTCTCATCGGTCCTCCTTGGCTCGCATCCATGCTTGCCAAGCCAGTGTGGCCTAGACTGGCGTTATATCCAAGCCGGGGTAGCGGCTGATAGGCTGCTGCTTCCCCCCTGCTCATCGCCATTAAGGAGGATGTCATGAGCCAAGATGCCACCCAGCAGGATCACACCCATCTGTTCGACGATGCCCGCTCGCGCCTCGAGGAGGTCTTCGAGGCGCTGGAGATTTCACAGGATGCCCGCGAGCGGCTGATGCAGCCGGCGCTGTCGCTGCAGGTAAGCGTGCCAGTGCGCATGGATGACGGCAGCCTCAAGGTATTCCCCGGCTGGCGAGTGCAGTACGACACCAGCCTCGGCCCGGCCAAGGGCGGTATACGCTTCCACCCTGCGGTCGACCAGCTCGAGGTGACCACGCTGAGTTTCTGGATGGCGGTCAAGTGTGCGGTGGTCAATCTGCCCTTCGGCGGCGGCAAGGGCGGCGTACAGGTCGATCCCAAGCAGCTCTCGCGGCTGGAGCTCGAGCGCCTGGCGCGCGGGTACATTCGCGGCATCGCCGACGTGATGGGCCCCAACCGCGATATCCCGGCGCCGGACGTCAATACCAACGCCACGGTCATGGGTTGGATGTCGGATGAGTACGCTCATCTGGTGCGCGGCCAGACCCCAGCGGCCATTACCGGTAAGCCCATCACCCTCGGCGGCTCCTATGGCCGGGTGGCGGCCACCGGCCGCGGGGCGCTCAAGGTGCTGGACATCTGGGCCGAGCGCGAGGGCCGCAAACCGCAGGACACCACGGTGGCAATACAGGGCTTCGGCAACGCCGCCTACCATTTCGCCAGCCTGGCCCACGCCAAGGGCTACAAGATCGTCGCGGTATCAGACTCCGGCGGCGCCATCTATGCCAAGGAGGGGCTGGAGCCCGACCCGATCAAGGAGGAGAAGACCCGCAATCAGCAGCTCAAGGGCATGGTCTACTGCGACGACTCGGTATGCCACGCCGACGGCGTCGAGGAGATCGAGCAGGAGGCGCTATTGGCCCTCGAGGTCGACGTGCTGGCCCTGGCAGCGCTGGAGAATCAGATCCACGAGGACAACGTCGACGACGTGCACGCCGGCCTGATCCTCGAAATCGCCAACGGCCCGGTGACCTCAGCCGCCGACGAGGCCCTCGAGGCGCGCGGCATCCCGGTGCTGCCGGACGTGCTCGCCAACACCGGCGGGGTAATCGTCAGCTACTACGAATGGGTGCAAAACCGCAGCGGCGACCGCTGGACGGAGGACACCGTCAACCAGCGTCTGGACGCGGTACTCGAGTACGAGGCGGCACTGGTTCTCGACCGCGCCGACCAGGAGGCGATCTCCTACCGCAAGGCGGCCTACCGCCAGGGCATCGAACGCATCGCCGAGGCGATCCGCGAGCGCGGCAACAACCAGGACGGCGAGTAAGTCACCTCATTCGAAGACGATGCGCGGCAGATAGAAGCTCACCACCCAGTTGGGGGCGTCGACGATCTCGCTGATACGCAGGTCGCCGCACACCGAGCACAGCATGTAGGCCTGTTCGGCGGGCAGATTGCGCGTCTTGACCAGCCACTCGATGGCGCCCTCCAGCGCCTGACGCGCACCGCTCATCAGGTCCGGGCCGATCCCGGTGAAGACTTCGTAGCCGGCGCCGTCGAGATGGCGCGTCACCGGTCCGGGCGTCGAGAAGCGCGGCATGGCCAGCGGCGTATCCTTGATCAGCTCGAGGGTGACGCTGACGTCCATGGCACTCTCGATGGCGGTGCCGCATACCTCGCCGTCGCCCTGGGCGGCATGGGTATCGCCGATCGAGAACAGCGCGCCGTCCACTTCCACCGGTAGATAGAGCACGCTGCCGGCGCCCAGGTCGCGGATATCCAGATTACCGCCGACCCGCCGCGGCGGCACGATGGAGTGGTTGCCGGGGGCAGCCGGCGCCAGGCCGATGGTGCCGGCAAACGGCTTGAGCGGTATCCGCGCGTGCTGGCCAAAGGCCGCCGGGCTAAGGGTCTCACGGTCGTAATCCCATAGCGTCAGCGCCGGCTCGGGGAACTGGTCGGCGAGCAGGCCGAAGCCGGGAATATTGGCGGTCCAGCCGAAACCCGAAGGGGTGAAGTCGTTGAGGGTGATCTTGAGCACGTCGCCAGGCGCCGCACCGTCGACGTGGATCGGCCCGGTCACCGGATTGATGCGCTCGAAGGGCATCGACGCCACCGCCTCGATGCCCGAGTCGCGATTGAAGTGGCCCCCTGCGGCATCGTGGCAAACGACGCTGAGGGTCGTGCCCGGTGCCACCTGCTCTACCGCGGCGATGCTGTTGTCCCAGCCGTGGTGGCAGTGGTGGCCGTGAATGGTCTTGATCGGCAGCGCTTGGCTCATGCGGATGCCTCCGTGGCCATCAGGGTTTTGGCGATCTGCAGCAGCCACTGATCCTGCCAGCGATCGGCCACCAATTGCACCCCTACCGGCATGCCGGCGGTGCCGTGACTGAGCGGCAGGTTTAGGCACGGCACGCCGAGCAGCGTCCAGGCGCGGCAGTAGAGCGGGTCGCCGGTGGCATCGATACCTTCTGGCGCCACCCCGGCGGCGCTGGCGGCGAGAATCACGTCGACCTCGCTGGCGAACACAGCGCTCAGCGCCTGCTGTAGGGCATCCGCGGCGCGCCGCGCATCGAGGTAGCGGGCGTGGCTGATGCCACGCCCCTCCTCGAGCAGCTCGACCAGCTTGGGGCCCATCTGCCCGGCGAAGCGCGCGTACTCGCTGGCCAGGGTCTGGGCGGCCTCGTAGGCCATGACCACCTTCTGGTGCTCGACCAACGCCTCGTAGCGCGCGTCCAGCTCCAGCGGCACCAGCGTGGCGCCGGCCTGCTCGAGACGCGCCTGGGCATGGGCCAAGGCCTGTTCGACGTCGTCATCCGGCGCGACGTCTCCCGGCAGGCTGCGCACGCCGACCCGCACCCCGGCGAGGCTCTCCAGCGGCGTGATCCGCGGGGCACGGGTCAGCGCCGAGAAGGTGGTGCAGATATCCTCGATATGCCGCGCGAACCAGCCCAGGGTATCCAGCGATGGCGCAAAGGATTTGACCCCGGCGGCGCTCACGGTGTCGAAGGTGGGCTTGAAACCGAACACCCCGCAGAAGCTTGCCGGGCGAATCATGCTGCCGGCGGTCTGGGTACCGAAGGCCAGTGGCACCATGCCGTCGGCCACTGCCGCCGCCGAGCCGCTCGAAGAGCCCCCGGGAGTACGCGCGAGATCGTGGGGGTTGTGGGTCTTGCCGGGCGTGAAGTAGGCCAACTCGGTGGAGACCGTCTTGCCCATGATCAGCGCGCCCTGCTCCCTGAGCAGCGTCACCAGGGCGGCGTCCACCAGTGCCCCGTCGGAGTGCAGATAGCCGCGGGTGCCCCAGCGGGTGGGCAGGTCGGCGGTCTCGATGATGTCCTTGAGCCCCACCGGGACCCCGTACAGCGGCCGCTCGGCGAGCCGCTCATCCAACGCCGGCGGCCCCTCGGCCAGCGCCTCCCAGGCCTGCACCTCGGGTTCGCGCTGGTCGATGCGCAAGGTGCAGGCATGCCACCAGTCGAGCGGCTTGGCGCGGCCCTCGCTGAGCGCGAGCCGATAGGCGTCAATGGTCATATCTTGGTTCACGAGGCGTCTCTCCTTGGGTGCATGGGCCAGATAGCCCGCTCAGAGGATCAGTGTCAGGCCAACCAGCAGCATCAAGAGCGCGAACAGGCGCCTGAGCAGCCGCGGCGGCAGGTAGTGCGCGAGCCTGACGCCAAGCCTGGCGCAGGGCACGCTGAACAGTGCGATACCGGCGAACGCTGGCCAGTAGAGATACCCCGTCGTGTATGCCGGCAGGCTAACCTGCCCCTGGCCGGTCACCATGAAGGTTGCCGCCCCCACCGCGGCAATCGGCAGGCCACAGGCCGCCGAGGTACCGATGGCCCGCGCCAGACTGGCACCGCTGCGCGCCAGCCAGGGCACGCTGAGCACCCCACCGCCGACGCCGAACAGCGCCGAGAAGGTGCCGATCAGGGTGCTCGCGGCGAACATCGCCGGCATACCCGCCACCTGTCGACCGGCCTTGGGTGGCCCCGCCAGCAGCATGCGCAGTGCCAGTATCAGCATGAACACGCCGAAATAGCGCTCCAGCAGCTCGGCGCGCAGCTGGTCGGCAACCCACCCTCCCAGCACCGCCCCGATCACCAGGCCGGGTAGCATGCGCTTGAGCAGATCGACCACCACTGCCCCCTTGCGCCAGTGTCCCCGGGCCGAGGAGGCGCCGGTCACGGTGATGACGGCAAGCGAGGTGCCGATGGCCAGGTGAATCACCACGGCAGGGTCGACGCCCTGCTGGTTGAGAGCCACGATCATCGCCGGCACGATCACCACGCCGCCGCCGATACCGAATAGCCCGGCAATCACGCCGGCAACCGCGCCCACCAGGGAGAAGAATAGCAGCGCTGACAGCATCCCGGTCTCGCTCCAACAACGGTAACGGGTGGAACCCATCGGGCCCCACCCGAGAATACGCGTTCCAGGCGCTTATTGAACGACCTCGCTGGCAAAGGAAGCGTCAACGATATCGTCGTAGTACATCTCGCCCTGGATATTGCCGACGAACTGCTGCATCTCGATGGCGTTGGTGAAGGCGTCTTCGGTGATCATCACGCTCTCGGGGTAGACGTTGTTGTCGATCATACGCTGAACCGCGGCGTCCACCACATCGCCCTGCAGGTCACCGAACTCCATGCGCGCCACCGCCTTGGCAGTGTCGGCGTCGGAGTGGATCAGCGCCAGCGAGTCGTTGATGGCACTGACGAAACGCATCACCAGGTCGGGGTTTTCGTCGATCATCTCCTGGGAGGTGTTGATGGTCGAGAAGGCATACTCGGGATAATCGTCGGTGAAGGCGTGAATGATCTCCAGGCCCTGGGAGATGCCCTGCTCGACCTGCGGCTGATAGGCCACTGCGATATCGCCGCGCCCGGAGAGCACCGGGCCGAGCTCGGAGCCGTTCTGCACCTCAGTCACAGTGACCTCACCATTGAGGCCGGCATCCTCGATCAGGCGCTTGATCAGGGTGTTCGACGTACCCGGGGCCAGGCCCACTACCACCTCCTTGCCTTCGAGGTCGGCCGGCGACGAGTAGTCGAGATCGGGATGCGCCAGCACCCACACCGGGGCGCTGTTGGCCACCGCGCTGATCGCCTTGCCGCTGCCGCCCTGCTCCTGGGCGAAGCCGACATGCTCCGGCCCATGCACCGAGAACTGCGACTCGCCAGACAGCACCGAGGCCAGCGCCGCCGGTCCCGACCCCGCCGAACGCACCACCGGCACATCGATGTTGTGCGCGTTGAATAACCCCTCATGCTTGGCCACGTAGACCGGCAGATAGAGCAGCGAGTGGAAGGCCTCGTTGATCAGGATGGTGTCCATGTCATCGGCCTGGGTATGCGCCGATGCTCCCAGTGCCAGCAGGCCAGCGCCGAAGGCGATACGCTTGTAGGTTGAAGTAATGTTCATCGTGCAGTGCCTCTTGTGGTTATTGGTGGTGGTGCTCACTCGATGCTGCTTCGCTGGTAACGCGACGCTGCGGTGCTATTTGTGCCCTTTCTCCCACGGCAATAAGCGCTTCTCGACCTGAGAGACGATCACGTAGAGCACGATGGCCACGATCATCAGCATGATGACCCCGACCCAGACGACGTTGAGATTGAACAGGTTGCCGGCAACGAAGATCATGCGCCCCAGGCCACGGTCGGAGGAGATGAATTCGCCGCCGATCTCGGCAATCAGGGCAAAGCCGATATTCAAACGGAAGGCAGAGATGATCCATGGCAGCGTGGCGGGCGCCACGACCTTGGAGAAGATTTCACGCCGACTGGCACCCAGCGAACGCATCAGGTTGATCAAGTTACGGTCGATCTGATGAGTACCCTGGTAAGCGGAGAGCAGCGCAACGACAAAGGTCGCCACGAACGCCAGCATGATCTTGGAGAACATCCCCGAGCCGAACCAGATGATGATCATCGGTGCCAGGGCGATCTTGGGCAGGCCATTGAGGGCGACCATGAACGGATCGATGATGCGTGCCACGCTGCGTGAGAACCACAGCATCAGACCGCAGATTGAGCCCAATATACTGCCCGCCAGAAAACCCACCACGGTGGCATAGACGGTGGCAATGGTATCGTTGAGCAGCTGCCCGGACTGGATCAGGCGCCAGGCTTCACCGGCGATGCCCACCGGCGAGCCCATCAGGAAAGAGTTGATCCAGCCGACGTTGACCCCGACCTGCCACAGGAGGATGACCAGCGCCAGCCCTGCGCCACGCCACAGGTTGTCGGTCAGCAGCGTATTGCCGGCCAGCTGTTCGTCGTTCTCCTTGACGCTGCCGGCGCGAATCACATGGGTATGCAGCTGTGCCTCGCTCATGACTCACCTCCGGCAATCTGAATGTCGAGATCGTCCCAGATGCTGTCGAAGAAGCCCTGGTAGCGGACATCGCTGCGCGCCTTGAGACATGACCCCAGTTCGCGGGACAACCCAACGTCGTAGATCTTCTTTACCGAGGTAGGACGCTGGGTCATCACCGCGACACGATCCGACATGGCAATCGCTTCGCCGATATCATGGGTGATCAAGACCACTGTCTTATGGTGCTCTTTCAGGATCGATACGATCTCCTCCTCGAGTACCAGTCGCGTTTGGTAGTCGAGTGCCGAGAACGGCTCATCGAGCAGGATCAGATCGGGATCGGTGATCAGCGTACGGATGAGAGCCACGCGCTGACGCATGCCGCCGGAGAGAGTATTGGGATACTGGTCGGCGAAATCGGCCAGGCCATATCGCGCCAGCTGGTCGCGCGCCATCTCATGACGACGCTTCTTGGGTACGCCCTGGATCTCGAGGCCAAGGCAGACATTATCGATGATGGTTCGCCATGGAAACAGCAGGTCGCGCTGCAGCATGTAGCCGATCTTTGCGCCACACTCGGGGTCGCTGCCACGCAGGGTAATGCTGCCATCGCTGGGCTCCAGCAGACTGGCAATGATGTTGAACATCGTGCTCTTGCCACAGCCACTGGGCCCCACGATGCTGACGAACTCTTCCTGCTTGATATCCAGGGTGATGTCTTCGATCACCTCGATAGATTCGGCACCGGGACTGCTGAAGGTCTTCTTGACTCCATCGAGAGTAATGACGCTCTGGCGCTGCACGCTCTGCGCACTGGACGCAGCGGTTTGGGCTACGGAGGCGGCCATTGATGCATTCATTGCTTGATCCTTTGGGGATGCCTGAGTCAAGCAGACTCTGCATAGAGCGTGCCAAAAATCGATTTCTATATATAAAATCAGTGCGGTGATGTAATAACGGGAAGCGACATCTTTCTAGCCATTCACCAAGGCGAGCAATTCCAGTGCCCTGAAAGTAGCCTCATGCACCATAATAATGAATGCAATTTACCAGCAGGCTGACGTGCGGGCGTCACTGGCGTAGGCTTTGGCGATTCCCCCTCTGCCATCAGGAGCCACCATGAGCGACCGCCAGGCGCGTCACCAGCAGTCAATGCAGAAACTCAAGAGCCATGTCGATGACAAGGTTGCCCAGGCCACCGTGCAGCGCGGCCAGCTGCTGGTGTTCACCGGCAACGGCAAGGGCAAGACCACCGCCGCCTGGGGCACGGTGACCCGCGCGCTGGGCTACGGCTATCGCGTTGGGGTGGTGCAGTTCATCAAGGGGCTATGGGAGTGCGGCGAGCGCCAGCGGCTGGAGGAGGACAGCAATCTGGAGGTGGCGATCATGGCCACCGGCTTCACCTGGGAGACCCAGAATCGCGAGCTGGATACCCAGGCCTGCCAGGCGGTGTGGCGCTATGCCGAGCGCATGCTTGCCGACCCCGAGGTGTATCTGGTGGTCCTCGACGAGATCACCTATATGCTCAAGTTCGGCTACCTCGACATCGCCACCGTCAAACAGGCGATCGAGGCGCGCCCCGGCGAGCAGACGGTGATAGTCACCGGGCGCAACGCACACCGCGAGCTGGTGGCGATGGCCGACACCGTGACCGAGATGCAGGAGACCCGGCACGCCTTCAACAGCGGGCTGCAGGCACGCCGCGGCATCGATTACTAGAAAACACTGCACAAATGCCTACACGAGCGAATCACTGCGTTGCGCGGTGCTCGGAATCCTCACATATACCCCATATGCTCCGGTTCCTGTGCTCCGTGCGCCTTGTGTTTCATCTCGCTCGGCGATTTGTTCAGCGCTTCCATAGGGCTGTCTAGCAAGACGCATCAGTCGCGGAAGTTATCGTACTGCAATGCCAGATCGGGGCCCTGCTCGCCCTTGAGCAGCGCGATCACCTGCTGAAGGTCGTCGCGCTTCTTGCCGGTCACGCGCACCTTGTCGCCCTGGATCTGGGTCTGGACCTTGAGCTTGCTGTCCTTGATCTGCTTGATGATCGCCTTGCTGTCGGCCTGCTCGAGGCCCTGCTTGAGCTTGACGTCTTGGCGCGCCTTGACGCCTGACAGCACCGGGTCCTGCTCGTCCATGCAGCGCGCGTCGATGCCGCGGGCGATCAGCTTGTTGCGCAGCACGTCGAGCATCTGCTTGAGCTGGAAGTCGACATCGGCCTGCAGCGAGACCACCTCGCCGTTGAGCTCGAAACTGGCGTCCACGCCCTTGAAGTCGAAGCGCGTCTGGACTTCGCGGTTGGCCTGATCGACGGCGTTGCTGGCTTCGTGTTTGTCGAACTCGGAGACGATATCGAAAGAGGGCATTGGCGTGGGCTCCTTGGAAAACTGGCGACGATTCTATGCCAGGCCTGCGGGCATTGCACCTGGTGCCCAGGGCCTATCGCAGATAGCCACACGGCTCGAGACGCATCGGCCTGCTCTACCCCGCCTCGCGCGCCTCGCTCTCGAGGCGCTTCTGCATCTGCCAGGCGGCGCAGCCGTCTACGTAGTAGTCGTCTAGCCAGCGCACCAGCTGGAAGCCGGCGCGGCGGTAGAGCCCCAGGGCGACGCGGTTGTCGGCGCGCACCTCCAGGGTGATTGCCGCCAGTTCGCGGTGGCGCGCCTCGGCTTCCAGGGCGTCGAGCAGGCGCCGCCCCAGGCCGCCGCCGCGGGCCTCGGGGCGTACGCAGAAAGAATAGAGCCGCGCCTGGCGGCTGTTGCGCCGCAGCAGCAGGGTGCCGTAGCCGAGCAGGCTGCCGTCGCCGGCCACCGCCAGCAGGGTCACGGCGTTGGCGCCCTTGAGCAGGTGGGCCAGCTGACGTCGGCTGAAGCGGTCGCCGTCGAAGCAGTCCTGCTCCAGCTGGCAGAGGGCGTCGAGATCGGAGGGGTGCGCCGGGCGCAGTTGCGTGGTCATGGTCGCGTATCGTGGCGTTTGCGCGGATTGTCGCTGTACTGCCAACGCATGTCAGCGTCTGGCAAGATGAAATTATTTCACTGTGTTGCGCTCTTGTTACCACGCCACCTTGGTCGCATGCTAGCGCCGAATCTCCCCTGCCTCGGAGTCCATGCCCATGTGTCCGCTGCGAATCGTCGTCGATCAACCCGCCGACTGGCGCCCCTACTACCCCAGCGACGACCTGATCAGCGCGGCGGACTTTCTCGCCGATGAGCGGCTCTCGCCACAGCACGATGCCGCCACCCACGTCATCAACCTGTGCGCCGGGCTCGACTACCTGGACACCGGCTACTATGTGTCGCTGCTGGCCCAGGCCCGCGGCCAGCGCGTGCTGCCCAGCGTCGAGACACTCAACCAGCTGTCGCGCAAGGCGCTGATCGACCTGCAGCTGGATAGCCTGGATCCGCTGCTCGGCGACCTGTCACGCCGCGGTGCCCTGAGCGGGGATGAACTGACGCTGCGGGTGATGTTCGGCGAGTGTCAGGAGGCAGCACTGGCCAAGCTGGCCCGGCGGCTGTTCGAGCGCCTGCCCTGCCCGCTGCTCGAGGCGCGTTTCATTCGCCGCAGCGATGGCTGGCGGCTGAGCCGGCTCAAGCCGCTGCCGCTGACCTCGCTGGCCCCGGACGAGCAGGATCTGTTCGCCAGTGCACTCAACCGCCACTCGCGCAAGGTATGGCGCACGCCCAAGGCGCGGCGCCGCTATCGCTTCGACCTGGCGATCCTGGTCGACCCCCAGGAGGCGCTGCCGCCGAGCAACAGGAGCGCGCTGAAGCAGTTCATCCGCGCCGGTCGCCGGCTGGGCATCGACGTATCGCTGATCACCCGCCGCGATGCCGGTCGCCTGGCCGAGTTCGATGCGCTGTTCATCCGCGAGACCACCGCGCTCGACCATCACACCTACCGCATGGCACGCCGCGCCGAGCATGAGGGGCTGGTGGTGATCGACGACCCGCGTTCGATCCTGCGCTGCACCAACAAGGTCTACCTGCACGCGCTGCTGCGCGCCAAGCACATCGCCTGCCCCGACGGCCTGCTGCTGCATCGCGACGACCTCACCGCGCTGCCCGGCAAGGTTGCCGACCTGACCTACCCCATGGTGCTCAAGGTGCCGGATGGCGCCTTCTCCCGCGGCATCGTCAAGATCGAGTCCCACGCCCAACTGGTCGAAGAGGCGCGGCGGCTGTTCGACAGTTCGGCGCTGCTGCTGCTGCAGGAGTGGCTGCCCACCGAATACGACTGGCGCATCGGCGTGCTCGACGGCCAGGTACTGTTCGCCAGCCGCTACTACATGGCCCGCGGCCACTGGCAGATATACCAGCACGCCAACGGCAAGGTGAAAAGCGGCGGCTTCAGCACCCACCCGCCCCACGAGGTGCCGCCGGCGGTGCTCAAGGCCGCCCTCAAGGCCGCCCGCCTGATCGGCGACGGCCTCTACGGCGTCGACCTCAAGCAGATCGGCGAGCGGGTGGTGGTGATCGAGATCAACGACAACCCCAACGTCGATGCCGGCATCGAGGATGCGGTGATGGGCGCCCGACTCTACGAGCGCATCATGGCGGTGTTTCTGGAGCGGATGGAGGCGCGCCGCCGCTCACAGCGCTAACCCCCTGTCATCAGGCGACGTTGACCTCGTAGCCGGTGAACTTGCGAAGGTTGATCACGCCGCTGTCGAGCAGCAGGTACTGCCCCTTGAGGCCCAGCAGGGTGCCGGCGACCTCGGGCTGCTTGTCGAAGTTGTGCGAGACGATCTTGCGCGGATGCTCGAGCACCGGATAGTAGAAGTGCAGCGGTGTGGCATCCAGCGGGCGCAGGCTGTCGGCGCCGAAACGCTCGCGCAGGCCGGCCAGGCCGCTGTCGAGGCTGGCCATCAGGCGGTCGCGCTCGGCGATCAGGTCAAGCGGCTCGACCTCGCCCTTGAGCATCGCCCGCCAGTTGGTGCGGTCGGCGACCTGCTCCTTGAACAGCATCTCGACGAACCCCGACTGTTGGCGGGTATCGACCTCCATGATCGGCAGCGCCTGGATGGCCCCCTGGTCGAGCCAGCGGGTCGGCATCTGGGTAGCGCGGGTAATGCCCACCTTGAGCCCCGAGGAGTTGGCCAGGTAGACCACGTGGGGCTGGAAGCAGTGGCGCTCGGCCCACTCGGGTTCGCGGCAGGTGCCGGCATCGTAGTGGCAGGTCTCGGGCTTGACGATGCAGGTGTCGCACTGCGCCAGCTTCTTGAAGCACGGGTAGCAGTAGCCCTGGGCAAAGCTCTTCTTGGTAGCCCGCCCGCAGTGAGTGCAGGCGATGGCGCCGGTAAAACGCAGCGACAGCGGCTGGCCGAGGCGTGCGTTGAGGTCGAGGCGTTCCTGACCGGCGCGCAGCGTGTACTGGGCCGGCGCATCGCCACTGCCCGGGACGATCGCCATCTTGGTCAGACAGCCCTGCACCGCGGTATCGATCAGTTCACCCACTTGATGCTGTCCTCGCCGTCGCTGCTGCAGCTGGTACGCTCCAGATAGCCCACGCGCTGCTCGGCGGGCACCTTGTTTTCGGCCTCGTACTTGATCACCGCCTCCAGGCACAGCTCGACCTGTTCGGCACTGAGCACCCGCCCGTCAGGCCACTTGCGCAGTGCCACCGCCTGCTTGAGGCTTGCATAGATCTCAGGCGACATCTGCTGCGCCATGCGATCGAAGGTCATCTCGCTCATTGCTCTCTCCTGTTACGTGCTCAGCGCCGCCGCGCCCGCTCGCTATAATACCAGCCCAAGACCAGTCCCACGGCCAGTCCACCGACGTGGGCCTCGTTGGCCACATTGCCGAAACCGACCATGCCGGCAAAGCCGGTCATGGTGAACACCATCCAGCCGAGCATGAACACCACCAGCATCTGCGGCACGAAGAACCCGCTATGTGGCGCACGTCGCGACATCAGCCAGACGTAGCCGAGCAGCGCATAGTCGACCCCCGACATGCCGCCGAACAGCACCGTGCCGGTGGCGTACTGGGCCAGATTGGCGCCGATACCGCTGAGCAGTACCAGCATCAATATCTGCCGTGAGCCCTGCAGCGCCTCGACCTGGCGGCCGAAGTACCACAGCCACAGCATGTTGAAGATCAGGTGCATCCAGCCGAAGTGCAGGAACGCCGGCGAGAGTAGCCGCCAGACCTGCCCCGACGCCAGCGCCTCGCCGAGCGGCATGGTGACCAGGCTGCCGTTGGACACCCCCAGCGGCACGATGGCCAGTATGGCGATCACCAGATCGCCAAACACCGCCATCAGCCCGAACACCGCCAGGCTCAGGGCCACGCAGCCAGCGGTGACCGGGGCCATGGTGAACGGTGTGGCAAGTCCGGCAGCCCCCGCCGGGTGGGCCACTCGCCGCTTGCCCTCGGGCATGATCGACTCGCCGTTGCGCCAGCGCTCGAGCAGTTCCATCAGCGCCTCGCGCTGCTCGAGATCGGCCAGCCAGAGGACGTAGCCGTGCTCGTTCTCGGTGAAGCGATGGCCGATACGATGCGCCCACAGCGCTTCGCGCAGCGGGCGGGTGTCGGTATCGCGGGGCAGTTCAAGCACCTTGTACATGGCGTCTTCCTTTCTCGACGGCGCCTGCCAGCCAGGCACGGCTGACGTGTGGCGCCCATGATACCCGACGCACAGAAAAAATCCGGCGGAGGGGGCCGCCGGATCTAAAGCAAGGGATCATTCAAGGGAACACTTACTCTGACGGGGCCGGCGACCATGAGTTCAGCCACCGATGCAAAAAATGCGTAACAATTTGTATCTGTCTAGTCGAAGTCGATCTCCCACGGCCGCGGCCGCGCCTGCTCCTCGCGGGGCACGCTGACCCACACGAAATGGTTGGCATCCAGGCGCGGCTCGCCGCTCCATCGATAGGCCACCAGGCGACCGAATTTCACCGCACTGTAGTCGAGGCAAGCAATGTTGGGTGCCGGCAATGCCGGGATGCCCTCGCACCAGTAGTGGCCGATGAATAGCGGCGGCTGTTCGGGGCCGTAATAGCTCAGGCGCTGGCGCTCGGCGTCGCTTAGCGGGTACCGCTCGAGGTCGTCGGGCAGGTTGTCGGGCTGGAACACCACGTCGCCATAGGATTGCGGCTCCCGCGCCCAGAAGTGGGTGCGGAAGGTCTTGCGGGTAAAGCCGTCACCGGAGTGAATCTCGGTGCCCTTGGGCAGCGGTAGATGGCTGCCACGGGTCAGCCGGTCGAGGACGCGGAACGCCAGGGTCTCGGGATCCACCGACGCCTCGAGCATGGCGCGGTCGAGACGCCCGTCGGGGCGCTCGCGGCGCAGTGCATCGATCAGCGCTTGGTCCCAGCAGGCGTGCACCACGCGCAGCTCGCCGAGGTCGAGGAACAGCGGGATCTGCATGAACCAGGCGAGGACGTCGTCCCACTCGCCGGGATGCTCGCGATACTGCTCGAGGGTATCCATGATGATGCGGTTGTGGCGCGGCGTGTGAGGGCGCAGCCAGCCATCATCGGGTAGTCGGTGGCAGTAGGCCAGGGCGTTGTACTCGTGGTTGCCCATGACGATCTGCGCTTCGCCCGCCTCGACCATGCGCCGCGCGATATTGACCGCCAGCCGAATCCGCGGGCCGCGATCGATCAGGTCGCCGAGAAAGATCACCTTGCGCCGCGGATGGCGATAGACGCCGCCGCGCTGATGATAGCCGAGCTTCTCAAGCAGCGCAGCCAGGGTCGCGCCGCAGCCGTGGACGTCGCCGATCAGGTCGTAGCCTTCAATGCTAGCCGCCAAGGTCACATCAATCTCCCAACCGGCTGCTCCAGCCGAGCTTGCTGCGACACACTTCGTAATAGTTGTAGCCATGGGGGTGCAGCAGCGTTAGGCGCTGAGGCTTGCGACGCACGTAGAGAATGTCGTCCGGCTTGGAGACCACCTTGGTCTGGCCGTCGCAGCTGACATGCGGATAGGCCTCATTGGTCTCGCCGATATGGATGCGAATTTCGGAGGCGGCATCGACCACGATCGGCCGGCTCGACAGCGTATGCGGGAACATCGGCACCAGGGTGATGGCGTCGAGCTTGGGATGCATGATCGGCCCGCCGCCGGACAGCGCATAGGCGGTGGAGCCGGTCGGGGTGGCAATGATCAGGCCGTCGCTGCGCTGGCTATAGACGAAGTGGCCATCGATGAACAGCTCGAACTCGATCATGCGCACCGCCTTGCCGGGGTGCATGACCACGTCGTTGAGGGCATCGGCAGCCCCCACCGGCACATCGTCGCGATACACCTCGGCGTCGAGCAGGAAGCGCTCCTCGACCTCGTAGTGCCCGGCCAGCACTTCGCCGACCCGCTCCTCCAGCTCATTGGGCGAAATGTCGGTCAGGAACCCCAGCCGGCCGCGATTGACGCCGAGCACCGGAGTACCGGTGCGGCACATGGCGCGCCCAGCGCCGAGCAGGCTGCCGTCGCCGCCGACCACGATCGCCAGGTCGCAGATCTCGCCCAGCACCTGGCGACTCGCCTCGCGATGACCGTGGTCGAGCAGCACCGTGGCAGTGCGATCCTCGATCACCAGCGTATAGCCGTGGCCGTCGAGAAAGCGGATCAGCCGCTTGAGGGTATCCACCACCTTGGCGCTGCCCAGCCGACCGATCAGCCCGATGGTCTTGAAATTCGTCATGTTATCGCCCCTGTGCCGAGGCCGCTCATTATGCGGCCTGCCCCCTGCCCGGGCAAACGCGCAATAAAGGGTTGCCAAGCGACGGGGCGCTTGAGATCACGGCCAAGCCCGAAGGCTAGATCAGGCCTGCCGGTAGAGCTCCGCGCTCTGCCGGCGCTTGACCCACCACTCGTTGATCAGCAGTGCCGACAGCATCACGCCTCCGCCAAGCACCAGCCGCGGCAGGTCGGCATCGCGGTTCCAGATCATCAGATTGACCAGCAGCCCGGCAGGGATCAGCGCATTGTTCATGATCGCCAGCGCGCCGGCGTTGACCAGGGTCGCGCCCTTGTTCCACAGGAAGTAGCCGCCCCCCGACGCCGCCAGACCCAGCCACAGCAGCACGCTCCACTGCAGCCCCGTGGTCGGCATCATGCTGCGGTTGCCGAATGCCAAGTAGGCCACCACTGCCAGGCACACCGCCCCCAGATAGAACCAGCCGAACACGCTCAACTGCGCCACCTCGGCAGGCAGCCGGACCGCCAGGTGGCGGTAGGCGACCTGACCAAAGGCGAAGCACAGGTTGGCCCCCTGCACCACCAGGAAACCCCACCAGAATCCGCTGTCGATGCCGTCGTAGCGAATCACCGCGGCACCAATCACGGCCAGCAGCGCGGTGAGCAGATAGAATGGCGTGAAGCGTCCAGCCATGGCATCGTCGATGAGCGTGATATACAGCGGCGTGAAGATGGTGAACAGCAGCACCTCGGGCACCGTCAGTAGCAGGAAGGACTGGTAGAAGAACACGTACATCAGCCCCAGTTGAACGGCGCCGATGCCCATCAGCGCCAGCTTGTGGCGATGCGCCAGCAGGCGTGGCTTGAGGAACGGCACGAACAGCAGCGCCGCCAGCACGATCCGCATCAGCACGGCGAAGTAGCTGTCGACCTGTCCCGACAGATAGACGCCGATCAGCGAGAACGAGAAGGCCCACAGCACCGTGACGCCGATCAGATAGCCCATTGGTAAACCTCTAGTGGATAACGAGTTGACAGACATTATACGCGTCACGCAACGCCTGGCCAGCATCGCACGGGTCAGCTTCGAGGCACGTTCAGGCGCACACTCGCAGTGCGCCTGGAACGGTCGCGGGGAAGGCAGCGTGGTCGTCCGCCAGGCTCCCGACGGCCTGCGCTTTCATGAACAGGGCCGCTTCAGGCTAGACCGCAGCGACGCCGAGGTGGCGTTTCACAACGTCTATCGCTGGGCGCTGCATGACGATCATATCGGCCTCTATCATGAGCGACGCGGCGAGGAGCATGCGGTATGGCTGTTCGATCTGGTGGCCAGCGACGAGGATGATGGCTTGGTCGCCCGCGACGCCCATCTGTGCGGCGACGACCGGTATAGCGCCCGCCTCAGGCTGCACGACGATGGCATCGACCTCGACTGGCGGATCTGCGGTCCGCGCAAGGATGAGCGGCTTTACTATCGCTATCGCCAGGCATGAAAAAAGCCCCGCCGGCTGAGCCGTGCGGGGCAAGGGAGGCTAGTTGCCGATCAACGGGTACCGGCTGCCATCCACTCTTCCATCATCTGATCGTAGGGAATGGTGGTGCCCTGAGGCATCTCGTCGTCGAGCTGCGGCTTGGGTGCGCCGGGCTGTTCGAACCAGTACTCAGGATCCTGCTCGTCGTTGAGCATCGGCGCATAGGTCTCGAAGACATTGGCCCGCGCCAGGCGCGCCATGATGTCATCCATCGCCTCGGCCAGGTTGTCGAGGCCTTCCTGGGGCGAGACCTCACCGCTCATCACCGGCGCCAGGTTCTGCCACCACAGCGGCGCCATGCGCGGGTAGTCAGGCACGTTGGTCCCGGTCGGCGTCCAGTTGGACTCGTTGGGGCTGCGGTAGAACTCCACCAGGCCGCCCAGCTTGGGCGCCAGCTCGGTCATCTGGTCGGAGAAGATGTCCGACTCGCGAATCGGCGTCAGGCCGTGCATCAGCTTCTCGAGCGACACCGACTTGGAGACGGTGAACTGACCGAACAGCCAGGCCGCCGTGCGGCGATCCTCAGGCGTGGAGTCGAAGAAGGTCCAGGAGCCCACGTCCTGATAGCCGACCTTCATGCCCTCCTCCCAGTACGGCCCCACTGGCGACGGTGCCATGCGCCACTTGGGATTGCCCTCGTCGTCGGTGACCGGCACGCTGGGGTCGGTCATGTCGGCGGTGAAGGCGGTGTACCAGAAGATCTGCTGGGCGATCTGGCCCTGGGCCGGTACCGGGCCGGCTTCACCGAAGGTCATGCCCTGAGCTTCTTCCGGCGCGTAGGCGTTGAGCCAGTCCACGGCTTTCTGCATGGCGAACACCGAGGCCGGCGCATTGGTGCCGCCGCCGCGGGTCACACTGGCGCCCACCGGACGACTCTCTTCGTCGACGCGAATGCCCCAGTCATCCACCGGGTTGCCGAACGGCACCCCGGGGCTGCCCATGCCGGCCATGGAGAGCCAGGAGTCGTGGAAGCGCCAGCCCAGTGACGGGTCGCGGCGACCATAGTCCATGTGGCCGTAGACGCGCTGGCCGTCGATCTCACCGACGTGCTCGGTGAAGAACTCGGCGATCTCCTCGTAGGCCGTCCAGTTGGTGGGCACGCCTAGGTCGTAGCCGTAGATATCGCGGAACTGCTCCTGCAGGTCTTCGCGTTGGAACCAGTCATAGCGGAACCAGTAGAGGTTGGCGAACTGCTGGGCCGGCAGCTGATAGATGCTGCCGTCCGGCCCGGTGGTGTACTGGATGCCAATGAAGTCGTCGAGATCCAGCGTTGGCGAAGTGAAATCCGCCCACTCGTTCTCCATGGCCTCGGAAAGGTTGATGGTGGTGCCGTAGCGGATATGCGTGCCGATGGCGTCAGAGTCGTTGATGAAGCCGTCGTAGATGCTGTTACCCGACTGCATCTGGTTCTGCATGGTATCGACCAGATCACCCTCGTTGATGATGTTGTGGGTAACATCGATCCCGGTCAGCTCGGCGAAGGCCACGGCCAGCACGTCACGCTCGTACTCGTGCGTCGCAAGCCCCTCGGCAACGGTGCTGATCGACAGGCCGCGGAACGGCTCGGCCGCCTCGGCGAACCACAGCAGCTCCTCGATCTGCTCCTCGCGAGACAGCGTAGAGTTCTGGAAGTGTTCATCCACCAGCCTTTCGGCGATGGCCCTGGCATCGTGGTTGTCAGCGTGGAGCGCCGCCGAGGCGAGCATCAGGCTGCTGGCGAGCACCGTCAGTTTCATCCTGGTATATTTCATGATGACCTCGTTATTGCTTATTGTTGTCTTCCTTGACGCGAAATCCATCCGTGTACTTCGTCTCACCCCCAGCGCATCAGTATCAGTAGCCAAACCACTGACACGGCGAGGGCGAACCAGATCGTGATATCGGTGAAGCCCACCACGATCAGGTGAATGTAGGCTGCACTGAGCAGCCCGATGAACAGGCGATCACCGCGGGTGGTGGCAATCGGCAGAAAGCCCTTGCGCTCCACCGTGGGTGAAATCACTTCCCAGGCAGTCATGCCGGCGAGAATCGCGGCAATCGTCGAGAAGAACACCGCCGTGGGTAGGGTCCAGACCATCCAAGCCATCTGCGTATCCCCCTCAGGTACGGCCCAGGGCAAAGCCCTTGGCGATATGATTGCGAACGAAATAGACCACTACGATGCCGGGCAGAATGGTCAGCACGCCCGCCGCGGCCAGCGTGCCCCAGTCGATCCCCGAGGCGGTCGAGGTGCGGGTCATGATCATGCCGATGGGCTGGGCATTAGTGGCTGTCAGGGTTCTCGCCAGCAGCAGTTCGACCCACGAGAACATGAACAGGAAGAACAGCGTCACACCGATCCCCGAGCGGATCATCGGAATGAAGATCTTGACGAAGAAGCGCGGGAAGCTATAGCCATCGATATACGCGGTCTCATCCACCTCCTTGGGTACGCTGCTCATGAAGCCTTCGAGAATCCAGATCGCCAGTGGAATGTTGAACAGGCAGTGCGCCAGGGCGACAGCGACATGGGTGTCGAACAATCCCACCGAATAGTAGAGCTGGAAGTAGGGCAGCAGGAATACCGCCGGCGGCGCCATCAGGTTGGTCAGCAGCCAGAAGAACAGGTGCTTGTCGCCGATGAAGCGAAAGCGACTGAAGGCATAGGCTGCCGGCAGGGCCACCGAGATACTGATCAACATGTTCATCAGCACATAGCCGATGGAGTTGACGTAACCCATGTACCAGGAGGAGTCGGTGAAGATCCTCGTATAGTTGGCCGTGGTGAAGTTCTGCGGCCATAGCGAGAACGAGCCAAGAATTTCGCTATTGGTCTGGAAGGACATGTTCAGCAGCCAGTAGATTGGCAGCAGAATGAACACCAGATAGAGCGCCAGCAGGGTACGTGGCCGAAGGCGTGAGCGCCCGCGCCTGCTTGCTTCGGCGCGCGGAAAAGCGTCGCTGGACTGTCCTGGCTGTGCGCCTGCCTGCTCGACGTGAGTGTCGATTTGCTGGTTCATATCAGACGCCCCCTCGTTCGGCTTTGTCTTTTTGCATATTCATGATCGCGGTATAGAACACCCAGCAAACCAGCAGGATGATCAGGAAGTAGATCAGCGAGAATGCCGCTGATGGCCCCAGGTCCTGCTGGCCGATCGCCATGGTGGTCAACGACTGGCTAAGGAAGGTGGTGGCACTGCCTGGACCACCGCCGGTCAGCACGAAGGGCTCCGCGTAGATCATGAAGGAGTGCATGAAGCGCAGCAGCACGCCGATGACCAGTACGTTGGTCAGCTTGGGCAGTTGGATATAGCGGAATACCGCCCATTTGGATGCGCGATCGATGCGCGCCGCCTGGTAGTAGGCCTCGGGAATCGAGCGCAGCCCGCTGTAGCAGAGCAGCGCAATCAGCGGTGTCCAGTGCCAGACATCCATCAGGATAATGGTCGCCCAGGCATCCACCGGATCGCGGGTGATGTTGTAGCCGTAGCCCAGGCCGCGCAGCCCGGCCCCCATCAGACCGATATCACCGCGGGTGAAGATCTGCCAGATGCTGCCCACCACGTTCCAGGGAATCAGCAACGGCAGGGTGATCAGGATCAGTACCGCCGAGGCCTGCCAGCCGCGCTTGGGCATCAGTAGTGCAATCCCGATGCCCAGCGGCACCTGGATGGCCAGCACGGTGAACGAGAAGGCGAACTGACGCAGCAGCGCCGCCTGAAGGCCGGCGTTATTCAGAGTACGCTCGAACCATTCAGCACCCGTAAAAAAGCGCGTATTGGCGTCGAACACATCCTGTACCGAATAGTTGACCACCGTCATCAACGGAATGATCGCCGAGAACGCCACCAGCACCAGCATCGGCAACACCAGTAGCCAGGCTTTGTTGTTATGAACCTTATTGACCATGCTCGATCTCCACTCGGAATTCGTCGGCGTAGAGCCCCAGCCAGCGCTCGGGGAAGCGCAGGTAGGCCACTGCGTCAGGCAACGGCTGGTCTTCGTCCAGTCGCACCTTGAAGAGCTCATCCCCCAGGTAACAAGACATGATGCGGTAGGTCCCCAGGTCCTGAACGTCCTTGATCTGGACCTCGAGACCACCCTCGCCGGGCTCGGCAGCCACCTCGATGAATTCGGGGCGAATCCCAAGCTTGAGGTTGTCGGTGCGACAGTCCCGCGCACGCTCGACCAGACGCTGGCTCACCGGGATTGCGAGATCGCCGTACATTAGCGAACCTGAGGTGGCGCTGACGGGAATGAAGTTCATGCCGGGGCTACCAATGAAGTAGCCGACGAAGGTATGCGCGGGCACTTCGAACAGCTCGGTAGGCGTACCGAACTGCACCACCTGCCCTTCGTACATCACCGCGATCTTGTCAGCGAAGGTCGAAGCCTCGAGCTGATCGTGGGTGACGTAGATCATGGTGATATTGAACTGCTCATGGATCTCTTTGAGCTTGCGGCGCAGTTTCCACTTGAGCTGTGGGTCGATGACCGTGAGGGGCTCATCGAAGAGGATCGCCGAGACGTCGTCGCGCACCAGGCCGCGTCCCATGGAGACCTTCTGCTTCTCGTCGGCGGTAAGGTTCTTGGCCTTGCGCTTGAGCTGAGCCGTCAGGTCGAGAATATCGGCGATCTCCCTGACCCGCGGCTCCACCTTGCTTTCCGGGGTGCCGATATTGCGCAGCGGAAAGGCCAAGTTGTCGAACACCGTCATGGTGTCGTAGACCACCGGAAACTGGAAAACCTGAGCAATGTTGCGCTCTTCAGGGGGCAGGTCGTTGACGATAAGCCGATCGAAGATGACCTCCCCCTCAGAGGGATGCAGCAGCCCGGAAATGATGTTGAGCAGCGTCGACTTGCCGCAGCCGGACGGCCCCAGCAGCGCATAGGCGCCCCCCTGGTGCCAGGTATGACTCATCTCGCGGATGGCATAGTCCTCGGCAGAGCTGGGGCTCGCCGAGTAACTGTGGGCCAGCGACTTTAGAATGATCTCGGCCATGTCAGCGCCCTCCCCGGTGGCTTGGCACATGCACGATGGCGCCGTGTTGGTCGAAGGCGTACATCTTGTGGGTCGGCAGGTAGATCTTGATGCGCTGATCGGTATCGAAGCGATGCACGCCGGCCAGGTGCAGCACCAGAGAGAAGATGTCGTTGCGCACGTGCAGGAAGGTTTCCGACCCACTGATTTCGGCCAGATCGACGCTCACATCAACCTCCAGGTCGGTCGGCTGGAGCCGCGACAGGCTGATATGTGAGGCGCGCATGCCAAAGTGATAGGTCCCCGGGTCGAGACGCGAAAAGACGTCATCGAGAGGAAAGTAGAGCGAGTCATCGAAGGAGACTTCACTACCTGACACCAGCCCAGGCACCACGTTGATCGGCGGCTCGGAGAACATCTCGGCGGTCAGAATGTCCCGCGGCCGATGGTAGACGTCCTCGGTGCGGCCGTACTGCAACAAGCGTCCTTCGTGCAGTACCGCGGTATGGCCACCCAGCGCCAGCGCCTCGTTGGGTTCGGTGGTGGCATAGACGGCAATGCAGTTCTTGGCCTTGAACAGCTCACGCAGCTCGTCGCGAAATTCTTCGCGTAGCTTGTAGTCGAGGTTGACCAGCGGCTCATCGAACAGAATCAGATCCGCATCCTTGACCAGCGCCCGGCCCATCGCCGTGCGCTGCTGCTGGCCACCGGACAGCTCCAGCGGGAAACGGTCGAGCAGATGCTCGATATGCAGCATCTCGGCGGTCTCATGTACGCGGCGCCGAATCTCCTGCTTGTCGACCCGGGCCAACTGCAGCGGCGAGGCAATGTTGTCGTACACCGTCAGGGTCGGGTAATTGATGAACTGCTGATAGACCATCGATACATTGCGCTTGCGGACCGGTACTCCGGTCACGTCGCGGCCATGCATCATCACCTTGCCGCGGGTGGGCGTCTCGAGCCCCGCCATCAGACGCATCAAGGTCGTCTTGCCGGCCAGGGTACGCCCCAGCAGCACGTTGAAAGATCCTGGCGCCAGCTCAAGGCTGATGTCCTCGATATGGGTACTGGCGCCGACTACATGATCGATATTTTCTAATATCAAAGACATGCCGAACTCATCGTGATTGTTGTGTGGATAACGACGTCGCTTGCGTTCTCGAACCCTAGTGCACTTTCGTTCGAACATACAATCATGAAATTACGAACACACCCCATCCTCCGCCCTCCCGCACCGAGATGGCAAAGCAAGCCATTGTTTTATATAGACTTTTACCGGCATTATACTTTTGACTAAGCCGCTCGCGCCGATCCACAGCGCCATGCAGGGCCATTTCGAAGCCGCTCAGATACTCGACAATACGCTGATATCAAACGATTAATTCGAAAAACGCCGAATCATGAACGAACCTTCAACACCGCCCCTGAACCAATTTTTTATAAATATTTCAGTCACTTGACTGACAATGTCTTGGCCATATGGCGTGAGGCTTGATGTTCGTTAAAAATTCTTCTATGTTCGTTTTCAAACACACATGAGTCGGATCAGTCACCCGGTGACGACCCAGCGATGACAACAATGGAATAGCGCCATGCCCTCACCTTCAGCGACACCGTGTATGGACCTCTTCGTGATTGGCGGAGGGATCAACGGCACAGGCATCGCCAACGATGCCGCTGGCCGTGGCCTTTCGGTCGGACTCTGCGAGCAAGCCGACCTAGCCAGTGCCACGTCGTCTGCCAGCAGCAAGCTGATTCATGGTGGGTTGCGCTACCTGGAGCACCGAGAATTTCGCCTGGTACGCGAAGCGCTCAAGGAGCGCGAGGTGCTACTGCGAAAAGCGCCGCATATTGTCTGGCCACTGCGTTTCATCCTGCCTCACCAACCGCACCTGCGGCCGGCCTGGATGATCCGCGCCGGCCTGTTCCTCTACGATCACCTTGGCAAGCGTGACAGCCTTCCCGGCTCGCGACGGGTGCGCTTCGATGCCGACAGCCCGCTGCACCCGGACATCGTGCAGGGCTTCGAGTACTCGGATTGCTGGGTCGACGATGCGCGACTGGTCGTGCTCAATGCACTGCAAGCACAGCACAATGGCGCCGAGATCATGGTGCGCACACGCTGCGTCGACGCCCAAGAAGCACAAGGGCGCTGGGTCATCACCTTGGAAAACACCTTGACCGGGGAGCAGTCGGTTCGTCACGCCAAGGTGCTGGTCAATGCCTCCGGCCCTTGGGTCGAGAGCTTCATACGGAAGAGTGCGCATCGTCAGTCGCGCTACGGCATTCGCATGATCCAGGGCAGCCACCTGGTAGTGCCGCGCCTCAACCACGATGATCGCGCCTATATCCTGCAGAACAAAGACGGTCGCATCGTCTTCGTGCTGCCCTATCATCAGGACTTCAGCTTGATCGGCACCACTGACCGGCGCTATGACGGTGACCCGTCAAAGGTCTCGGTCAGCGATGAGGAAACCGACTATATCCTCGATGTGGTCAACTACCACTTCAAACAGCAGCTCAGCCGCGATGACGTGCTCAGCAGCTTCTCCGGCGTGCGTCCGCTCTGCGATGACGAGTCCACCGACCCATCGGCGATGACGCGTGATTACACCCTCGATCTGGATAGCCATGGCGCGCCGATGCTGTCGATCTTCGGTGGCAAGATCACCACCTATCGCAAGCTGGCCGAGGCAGCCCTGCGCGAAATCGCCGAGCTATTGCCACACATGGGCGGTAGTTGGACGGCCGAGGCACTGCTCCCCGGGGGCGACATCCGCTCGCAAAGTGAGTTCAGCGCGCAGTTGATTCGGGACTATCCGTTCCTGGGCGAGGCCCGGGCGCGCCGCTTTGCCTCGAGCTATGGCAGCTTGTGCCTGGGCTTCCTGAGCGACTGCAAGCGGGAGGAGGATCTGGGTGAGGAGTATGGCGCCGGACTCAGCCAGCGCGAAGTGGATTACCTGATGCGCCATGAATGGGCGCACTGTGTGGACGACATTCTGTGGCGGCGGACCAAGCTGGGCTTGCTGATTGACGCCGAGCAGCGACGCCGTCTCGAGGCCTATCTTGCCTCCCGGCTGATGGTGAACTCGGCCTGAGACGCCTTCAGTCGTCTTTCCGAGCAGGCCTGGGCTGTAGCAGCGGCGAGCGCTGACGCGCCTCCGCCTCTTCGTTTTTGACGAAGTGCAGGTGCGCCTGGGGGTTGATCTTCTGCCCCAGTTCATCGGCCCCTTCCGCCAGCGTATCGTGATAGCGCTCCCAATCCTCCCAGTCATGGGGCGTGCCGCTGCGCGGACGATGCTGGCCGGCCTCGCGGGCCCGCGACCATGCCAGCTCCTCCAGGGTGTTCGGCTTGTCATCGTCCTTGTCGAGTATCACGCCCTTCTTGGCAAGGTATTGACGTGCATCCATGAGGCTTCCCCTGCTTACGTCGAAATGGTCAGCAGCTTCTCAGCTGCGTTGCCGGTCTCCCTTCGAGTCGCGCGCCCCGGACCGGGTTCCGCCAAAGCGTTGGCAAGGCGTGTTAACCGTCCGCGCGCAGCCGGTGGTCGGACTCGACTATGCTGATAGCGCGAAATACGCTTATCTGTACGGCACTGCGCACCGGCATAAGGAGATCGCTAATGCCCAACAAGGCTCCCACTACCGTTCGTGAGATCATGTCGCGCGACTGCTATCGGGTCACGGCCACCACCTCGGTGAACACTCTTGTCGAAGGATTGGCCCTGCACCGCCTGCCCGGGGTACCGGTAGTCGATCAGCGCGACCACCTGATCGGCTTCATCTCCGAGCAGGACGTGCTCGGCAAGGTGCTGGAAAGCGCCTATCTCGACGACGAGCCGCCGCTGGTCAAGGAATTGATGCGCCACGAAGTGCTGTCGGTCACGCCCAACAAGAGCATCACCGACCTCGCCCAGGAGATGCTTGGCACCAAGCCGAAGGTGTTCCCGGTGGTCGAACAAGAGCGCCTGGTGGGCATCGTGACCCGTCGTGACGTCTTGATGGCCATTCTGCGCATGCGCGGCAAGCACTGACACGCCGCCGCCAACGCCAGGCAGCGTCTGCATTGGCTTGGGGCAAATCACACGCAAAGAAAAGCCGCCACGCGCTAACGTGGCGGCAAGATCGAAAGTAAGCATAAGCACGAGATTCGCGACTGCTATCGACGAAATGTGCTCATGCCCCTTGTGACACGCCTGGACCGAAATGATTCACCCCGGCGTAAAAATTTCCGCCTACCGCCGCTCCGGCTTGCATGGCTAAGCGCTTGGATTTACTATCCAAAGCGCCTTGCGGGTGTAGCTCAATGGTAGAGCAGAAGCTTCCCAAGCTTAAGACGAGGGTTCGATTCCCTTCACCCGCTCCAGTAGCCACCCAAGCCATTGATACCCATGATTTTACCCACCATTCATGGGGTTAGGTGCTACAGAAATGGCTACACAAGTGGCTACACCTGCTCCCCGCTCCAATGATATCCTCGCCCTATCGACCGCCGAACGATTAGGGTAATCACCATGGCCAGAGGCAAGCCCGCCGACACTCGCAGCCTTCGCCAGCGCGGCAACGTCTGGTTCATCCAGAAGCGCCTATCGCCAGTTCTCGCCAAGCACCTCGGTAAGAAGATCCTTCAACAGAGCACCCGGACGGGCGACCTCGATGAAGCCTGTCGGATCAGGGACCGAGTGCTGGTCGAACTGTCCGATATCGAATCCCAGCTCAAGGGAGAGGCCAGCCAGCACCAGCAGCGGCGGATGTTCCTAGAGGCAAGGGACCACCTGAGAGAAACGTCAGCTTCACTTGTTAGCTACGACCCACGCGACCCAGTGACGCTGTCCGACGTCATAGACCCCGAGAAGCTGCCAGAGATCGAGCTAGACGCCTTCCAGAGCATACAGCGGGGGCACATACCGAACCGCTACCGGTTGAGCCTCAGAGGCGCTCTAGAGGACTGGACAGAGTCACCCTTGATCGAGCGGAAGCCTTCCACTGTCTCGAAGAACACCCTGGCCGTGGGCCTATTGCTTGGCCACCTAGGGGAGGAAGACTGCTCACTAGCTGACATCACGCGGTCCAAGGTGAAAGATTTCGTCACCTCCCAGCTTGGCACCGGGAAGACGCGCCAGACAATATCCAATTATCTGTCGGGACTGTCGGCTATCTGGAACCACGCCGAATACTCTATGGAGGAAGAGCTTCCCTCCGGTAACCCGTTCAAGGGCCATAACCTCAAGCCCAAGGCCACTGTCCGGCACTATGATCAGTTCACACGAGCCGATGTTGAAGCGATATTCTCCGCCACCGAGGACAACCGGGGGATCTACTACGTTCTGCCACGCCTGGGCTTCTACACAGGAGCGAGGATCGATGAACTCTGTTCCCTGAAGGTTACGGACATCGTTCAGCGCCAAGGTATCTGGTGTCTGGCAATCCGTGAGGGAAAGAACAGCAACGCTACCCGAGAAGTCCCCTTACATCCTGAGATCAAGCAAGGGGTTCTCGATCAACTCAGGGACGGCAAGGCTTCCGGTAGAAAATATCTATTCGCTGAGGCTGAGGCCACTAAGCGCCGCGATGGCAAGAAGAGCCCGAAGTTCTCCCAGTGGTTTAGCCGTTTGATCAACAAGATCCTCTCCAAGGGTGACCGGAATATATGCTTCCACTCCTTCAGGACCACAGCCATTACGATCATGGGTGATGCTGGTCAAAGAGAGGAAATCATCGTCTGGGTGACTGGCCATGAGCGAGGGCTCACTACCGCCAATAGGGTCTACAACCGGGGGCCGACCTTCAAAACACGCCTTGAAGCAGTGGAGACGATACAGCTGGAGGCCTTGCATTGATAAAGCACCGGCTTGCGTATCCGAGTTTGGCTAAGCTACCTTGGGGCTGGCATGGCAATAACCTAGCAGGGATATACGGGATGAAGAAAAAACAGATCGGTCAGACTGATTTAAGCTCAGTGATAGGCATGGCCCTTATGCTTATAAGCGTTGCGGCATGGCTGACACACGTAATCACTTCATTGTCTGAAGGGTGGTGGGGATTCCTAATAGCGGGTGCGCTATTCTTCCCGATTGGCATTATTCACGGCATAGGCTTGTGGCTTGGCTTTTTTTAGCGCCTCTTTATAGCACACAACTTTTAGTCAAGGTTTATCGGACATGACACATATGCCAAAAGCAATCTGCCTCGCCCTCACTACCTTTTTTATTTCGCAAAGCGCAACTGCAGAACTGATGTCGGTAAAGGATGTTAAAGATTTCTTCTCGCAAGGAGATCAAGGAAGAACGATTGGTGTTAGTTACTCCCAAGGGGTGTTCGACGGACTAATATCGATGGAGGGCGCGAGACGGCATGAGGGTAAGGACGGAGAAGAATTCTGCGGACTATTCGATGCGTATGAACGAGGAGAACCGGTTAGACACCCAGCATATAGAACGGAAGAATTAATAGATGCATGGGAGCAACATGGCAGAGATATGGAGGCAGCATTTGGAGATTTAGCCTTAAGCTATTTATCAGGACAATACGGCTGCTGACAGACTCGAGCGAATATAATCATCTTGAGTAAGCCACCAAAGCTACCCACCCAACTTCTCCTAGAAAGGAAAATGTAATGATAGAAAAGCAGCCCAACTCGCAAGGCCTGGGCCTCTCTGACAGAGTTTCAATGAGGCGGGCTTTGTCAGTCGTTCAATTTTTCAGAGAGCTAGACTCTGACCTGCCCCTTCAGACTGCCTCTCTTTTTGTCCACATCGCCGCCAGCCCTGGGATTTCAATTAAACAACTGATTGAGCAAACAGGCAGCCGCCAATCGACAGTTTCCAGGACGATTGCCGTTCTCTCTCAGTGGCAGGAAGTAGATAAACCCGGCTTTGGCTTAGTCTGGACCAAAGAAGATCCGCGCGAACGACGCCGGAAGCTGGTGTTCCTCACCGACAAAGGAGAAGAGTTCGCCGCTGAGCTAGCTGACATAATTCGATGAGCTTCAGACTCGAAGCGTGTCAGTACCGACCATGCTGCCGAAGACTTCCTAGACAACCAACTGGACTACATGGAGACGCTCCTTGGTTAAGCCAAGCAGTTGAAGGATTTGTGCAATGCGGCCCCCTTACAGAATCACCGCGCCACGCACCCAGACGGAGCCTCGCTCCGCTCGTTCCTCGACAACTGTGAACGGCAGTGAACTGCCTGAGAGAGCTACGCAATGAGCAATCTGATGAAGACCCAATCCACCGAGCCCACCATGTCCAGCCGCGAGATCGCTGAGGTGGTGGAGTCCCGCCACGACAAGGTGAAGCAGTCAATGGCCCGTCTGTCAGGCAAAGGACTCATCACTTTTACCCCAATGGGGGAGAAGTCCTCCGGCGGACGTCCTGGCGTCGTCTACCACGTTGGCAAGCGGGACAGCTATGTGATCGTCGCCCAGCTATCCCCCGAGTTCACCGCTCGACTGGTGGACCGCTGGCAGGAGCTGGAAGAGCAGGTCGCTCAGCCGAAGCTGCCGCAGACATTCGCCGAAGCCCTCCGACTCGCCGCCGACACCCAGGAGCAACTCGAAGAGGAACACGAACAGAGAAAGCTGGCCGATGCTCGTCGGGATTCCCTCCAGCGGGCAGTGGGTCAGCACACCTGAGGCCAGAGAGACTGCCTGACGGCTGCTACCACACGGATCAGGGCCATCCTACCGCTACGCCTTTGAAACCTCTCAGAGAGCCTCACAGCCCCACACGGATTGCGGCCCACTACAGGAGAAGGTGGCATCACTGGCTTGGATCATCGGGCGCGCAGTCTATGCCAATCCCTCCGCACCACATCACACACCGCCCCCTTATCAGTAGAGCCACCTCCTAGCTAAGCGCGGGACTGGGCCATTCGTACGCCCGATCAGGTATTCCCGTGCCTATGGGCTTGTGGTGGGCTTGCTGGTGGGTGGTTCTACTCATGAGGTAAGTACGATATGACGTCTACCATCAAAGCCAGCAACGTCAGCGCGATCACTCACGCCAAGCGAAGAAGGACCGTCAGAACGGACGACAAGTTAAGCCCAAAGATTTGCAAAACCCATCGTCTTATCGGAGGCGTAGCGATTCTCGAGGAGAACGTTGTTCTCGACGTTGACATGGCCACCGGCGAGGTTATCGATGAACGGCCAATGCCCAATGAGATGCGCTTGCCTTCCAGTAAAACTCAGTCCCTAGACCAATGTAGAGACAAACAAGAAGTCCTAGAGTGGTCTGGCGAGGACACTCGGGAGAACGTCGATCAGGGCAAGGCTTCCGAAAAGCTGCGGTGGGCTGATGCAGCCGTGAGAGCAGTCATGGATTCTTATCTCACGAAGGATAAAGCCCAGAAGTTCACCGCCCTGTGTGACCTGATTGTGACACGCAACGTGATCCTCGAAGACCACACCAGTGATATCGCTGAGCATCTCGGGATCAAGCTAAACCACGTCTCGGGATACCTCAAGGCGTTCGAGGCAGATGGCTTTATCCGATTCTACAAGAAGAATGTCTTTGGACGAGGTCGGCACATAATCTTGGTCAATCCAACGATCTGCTGGCGTGGCTTTTTCCATGCTGGCGGGGACGATTATGATGAAGATGGATACACTCCTTACAGTGCATCAGGCTTCTTCAGCCGAATTCACAAGAAAGCTGTAGAGGCCTGGACGATGTCCGTTGTGTCTTCATCACACAGTTTCTGGTATGAAATCCCCACCGAAGCCCATAGCTCGGGCTCTAGCAATTCAGGTTTATAAGTATATCTCAAGATGTCTTCTGGATTGGTCAATCGGGTCAAGCCTTGGGAAGTAGTGAAAGACGCGGCATGAGGACAACGGAAAGGATTAACTTTAAGATAAACCTTGCGACTGTCTGAAGCTCACGGACTGCCTCATCAGGAGAGAATGCTTCAAAAAGTGGTAAAAACCACGAACCATGGCCATCGATTGACGAGTCTTCAGGTTGACTGTCAGACGAGCTTGGAAGGTCTTTGGTCGGACTGACACATGCTCCTGAAGAGTATCCAATAACTCGCTTCGCTCGGGGCTGACATCATTACTTCCTTGGCTCCGCCGTAAACGCTACCGAAGACATCAAGTCAGTCTCATCTACTAACCTCCCGTTCATCTGCCAGCACTCCCAACGAAGTCGATAGATCTGCTTCAGGCTATCGAGAAGGCTCATCCCTTGAGCCATAATCATCATCTATCAAACCCAGCACATTCTCGAAGGCAGTCGGTCAGGCTGGCGGTTCGTCCGTCTGCTGGTGCCGCCTGTCTGAAGGGAACCGACTGTCTCCGACAATGAGGACGAATCACCATGTCTACACCTGATGCTCTCGCTCATGCCTTCAAGATGGCGGGCGATGATTCCGACGATACAACACTAGATACTGCCTCCCCTACCGTCAGAATCTGGACGGATGGAGCATGTAGCAACAATGGTCAGAGTAACCCCCAAGGAGGCTGGGGAGCTGTTCTGCTGAGCCCATCGACAGGCCGACGCCTGAAGATTGCCGGAAGGCTAAGGGGCCACCCTATCACCAACAATCGAGCCGAACTGACAGCCGTCATCGAAGCACTGTCCGCACTGAAGGGGGGCTGCCTCTGTGGATCTCACGACGGACAGCGAATATGTGATGAATGGTGCCACTAAGTGGCGGCACGGCTGGAAGCGTAAGGGATGGAAAAGCTCCAGTGGGAAGGCAGTCAAAAACGCCGACCTATGGCGCCAGCTCGATGACCTCCTCCGGGCTCACTCTGTCCGCTTCCATTGGGTCAGAGGCCACAGCGGTCACCCTGAGAACGAACTCGCAGACTCCCTTGCAGTGACTGGCGCTGAAGGTGAGGAAGTAAGGGAATACGACCATATCGATGCAGGGAAGGAGTCCTATCATGTGTGAGCCTGTGGCTATAGCAACAACCGCTCTGAGCGTCGGAAGTCAAATGTATGGGCAGCACCAGCAATACAAAGTGGCTTCCGCCCAGGCTGACGCCCAGAATCAGATGTATGCCCAGAATCGTCAGCAAACCTATGAGGCGCTAGGCGATCAGTATGCTGATGTTGGTATCCGGCAGAGCCAGGAACAACAAACATCTCGAGATAGCCAAGAAGAGGTCACTCACCAAGCCCGCGCCGCTATGGCAACGGCTCGTGTGTCTGCTGGGGAAGCCGGTGTGTCCGGCAGCTCCGTAAGGATGGGGCTCCGCGATATAGGTGCTTCCGCTGCTCGGGATCGTGCCACCCTAGACCGCAACAAGGACTGGACTATTGGTCAGCTGCAACGTCAGAAGACTGGCCTTCAGTCCTCAGCTTCCAACCGGATCAGCTCATTGCCTCGCGGACAGAGTCCCTCCACCAGCGCTGCTCTGGTCGGTATGGCAGGGACTGCCGCTCAGGGCTATGCGAATCATCAGTCCATGCAGCCGAAGAACAATCCGTATAGCCTCACAGGCAGGGCCAGCGCTGGCCGCTACAGTGGGGGATACTTCAGAAACGGCTGAGCACATGCCTCCCCCGCTCGCTGATTGCACTCCTGCTGACTGGGGTTTTAGGGTGGTCGAAACATTTCAATAGGAGTTCATAAAGTGAGATTGCTTTTCATATCCGCCCTGCTCCTCTTCCTGGCTGCTTGCGCATCCCCAGCCCATCACAAGCAAGCGACAATGCATAACCCCGACACAGGGGAAACACAGCGATGTGAGATTGATCCGTGGGCTTCTTGGCAATGGAACTACAAAAGCGAGCTAGAGCAGTGTGTCAATAGCTACGAGGCCATTGGTTTTGAGCGAGTCGACCACCCTTAATGGATTCTGTTCGAGGCTCATAAAGTGGGCTGAACTGGTGGGACTCCTGCGGCTTTTTTACTGCAGAAATCTGAGCCGGTATTGATGGGTATATAGCCGTGCTCTTTTCCCCGTAGCCCCTGCCCAACGGGAGGATTCTCAGTATCGGAAAGCCGAAAGAAAGCCCAGCCCCTAGACTGTCGATGATGTCCAAGGGCTGGGCCTATCGGTCTTGCTCTATAGCACTCAGCACACGGGGTCCAGCTTATCCCCTCTCCTCAGCCTGTCGGCGCAGAAGCCCGTGTGGTTCCATGCTAACTGACCGACCCACGGCACACGGACGAAGACATCGCCATATACCAGCCGGATGATGATGCTGCCTAGACCTAACTCGATTCCACAACGCTCTAGCTTCAGCCACATGGGTACGCCTCCTTATCGGTCTGATGTAAACCCTTAGTGCCCTCGGTGAGCACCATCAGTGGCCACGCTACTAGCACCACCATGCCAATGTAAATACATGATTATAAAGGATTATATCCTCTTATAGAACTGACAAAGCAAGGGATTACACGGACTGCATCTACCGTCCGGCTCGCATCGTCTCCCTACTCATCAGAGGATGGCTCAGGCCAATCAGAAATTGATAGCGACTGCCGGGCGGCCAAGGCTCCAGATGACTCCTGACGGTGGGTCAAAAGGTGTACCCTGTGAGCCATCATGAAAGGACAGCCGCTGATATGGCTCAAAGCTGTTGACTTTCAATGAGCCACCCTACAGATTGTGAGCCATGCATGATGAGCCACCATCAGGGAGTTAGTCAGCCATGTCCGCCACCATCGCCTATGTCCGAGTCAGCACCGACGACCAGACCACCAGCGCCCAGCGTCACGCCATCGAGAACCGGTTCAAAGTAGACCGCTGGTTCAACGACGAGGCTACCTCTGGAGCCATCAAGGCGAAGGAACGGGCCGGATTCGGCCAGCTCCTGAGCTACGTCAGGGAAGCCGATACCGTCGTGGTCTACGCCATCGACCGGATGGGGCGGAACACCATCGACGTGCTAGATATGGTTGAAACTCTCCAACGGAAAGGCGTAGCCGTGGTCTCAATCCGTGAAGGTTTCGACCTCTCCACTCCCATGGGTAAGGCCATGCTGACCATGCTCGCCGCCATGGCTGAGCTGGAGCGCTCCAACATCAAAGAGAGGCAACTGGCAGGGCTAGAGCGGGCCAAGGCGGAAGGCAAGAACCTTGGCCGGGAGAAGGTCATTGATGACGAGGCAGTGGCCCAGTGGCGTCAGGACAACAGTGCCAGCATCAAGGCCACTGCAGACCGCTTCGGCATCTCTCCTGCCTCGGTGAAGCGAGCCTGTCGGTCAGCCAAGGAAATCGCAATCTAATCGTAATCAATGACTATTAAATGGGCGCCTAATAAATAGCCTAAACTTATAGACTCTATCTTCACGGTAGGGTCTATTTTTTTCGTAGTGTTATAAAGTTTTCACCATAATGCTCCCTTAAACGGAGAGCACGTGTCACGGATCATATCCTTTCTTACACAAGTCACGGTACATGGAAAACTCCCTGGCCTCTTGAGCTGCACCATCCGGACCGGAGAAAAGTCTTGCAGCAGAACACCCACTCCTGACACAAAGTCTAAATAACGATGTAGAGAATTCGGCAGGAAGGGTATATTTTTCAATCAGTGTTGCTAGATTGCCTTGCTTATCCATCTCATATGACTCCTTGTCATTTCCCTTGTGTATCGTAGTGGTAAAACAGCCTTGTTGGGGATTGATGTTGACGCTAAGCGAAGTGGGAGTTTCGATAACTCGAAAATTGGTGCTATTTTTAGAAATGGAGTTTATTTCTTTGCCATCTATCGCCCATACGGCGATGGCACCATCCTTATCTTTTGCGGAGAGGCTCTTCATTCCACTAACAGCCGCAAAGTACATAGCGGCATAGGGTGACTTTGTCCAGTCTAACAGTCTTGTAGGTACTCCATGATGCTGGGCCATGACCATAAGGGAGTAAACATCCTCAGTTAGCCAGCTTCTATCTAGCCGAATAAATGATTCATCGGCATCATACTCTAACTCATCCTCAAACCTCATTCCAAATGGAACAGAGGCTCGTTCGTCAGTTAGGTTAAATGCCTTGCGAAGCTCAGCACCATCATTGGGAATAGAGATACCAGACTTGTCACACGCTTTAATAAAGTATCTTAGCAGCCTGAATTCGTATTTCATTATTTTATAGCTTTCATCACTCCCACATATTATGGGGCCAAGCTGAGGGCTTTCACTGTCAGCACCACCTCTTGCCACTCCTGGAGTCAGAGAGTGAGCAGCGTCTCCCTGCCCCCTATATAGATGGTTGACAGTATATCTCCCATCAAAAAAAGGGTTATGCATCTCGCTCACATCACTACATTTATATTCTCTTATTTTATCGCTCACGGTGCTCTCCAAGCTCAACCGGGCTCACCAGTGGAAGCCAATGATACTTTTTCAAAGATTGCACGCAACGGAATGTTAAATCCACCATCGTCAGTCTTCAATATCTGATTAAAGATTACGCGCGATAATACGGACTGTGGAAAGTCGTAATTCCTTCGGAAAGGCGAAACCTCCCAGTCGTTAGCTCTGGCCCGCTCCAAATAGCCGTCAATACTTCTTGGGACAGTATTGGCAGCTTGTTGCTTAGGAGTGCGATTGCGAACTAGGTAGTCACTTGCGTTACGGGCTGCTTGCCAAATCATTCGATAGACTTGAGCAAGAGAATATTCTTCAAGTGCCTTACGAAGCACATGATGGGTCATCTCACCAAAGCGCTGAGGTAATCCACGCTCCATCAAGGCATACTTCAGATATGCAAGAGCCTCGTCTAGCACCTGCTCCCAGGCAAGCTTCTCGATCTCCTCGGAATTCTCTCTAAGGAACTGTTCACTACTGACATGTCTATCCAGAGTTACATAAAGTGCCGCACCATTGATCCCTGACTCACCCTTTTCAGCACTTTCATTATCTAAAAATGTGGTGATCTGCCAAGCAGACGGCTCAAGATAGATCCGAAATTCGCCATCATCGTTAATAAAATAGGCACCCTCAGGAGAATTGGGATCTATTGCAATGAGCCCAGCCTGGAGAAGCTCGCGGACAACCGTGAACGACACCTCCTGCGCAGACGCCAGGAGATCTAGTTTGTTTTGACTTAGAGGATTCACTCGCTCAAGAAACTCGTCCCCAGAGTGCTTAAGAAGTGCGAGGAGAAAAATTTGGTGTCGAACATCAGCTTCCCAGCACATACTCTTAAGCTCAAGTGCGCGGGATTTTGATACTTCCGCCTTGTGGCGCGCAAAGTCACGCGCGACCGCAACTTCCTCAGCAACACACCCGGGGCAGATCCAACCCTCTACACTAGGAACCAATCGATGGTGTGGCACTGTGGCATCCGTGCGCTTGGTCAATAAGAAGTACGTATCGCAATGCGTGCAAGTAATGTCAGTGCGGTGCGCGAAAGCCAGTTCTTGCACAACTTGAGGAATGACATGTGACTTAATGCCGAAATCACGAGCCAACTCAGCAACTTTGAACAAAAATTTCCCTTCATCCGTAAGCATCCAGTATCGCCGGGCTAGTTCGGCCATATTTTCATCATCGGTATTTATTGTGACTTCCACGAGCATAGCGTCCCTCATTCCCTCTGCGTATCACCTCGCTAGAGTACCACCAAGGATTGAGCGAGTGCCAAGCGGCTGCGGCCAGCTTGCACCAGCGGAAGGAGCCTATCCAAGCGGCATTTCTTCCTAGCGGTGAGACTGAGCAGACGGCTGGTTACCTGCCACCCTTCCCGACTGTAATATTCATGGAGATTGGGCGGCTACTGGAATGGCTACAGAATGGGCTACAGCTGGCTACCGATACTATTTAACACATTGAATTTAAACAACTATCCAAAGTGATGAACGATTCCCTTCACCCGCTCCACGGCCCTGCTCCCGCTCTATACCCATCCCCATCGCGCCCTTGTGTTCGTCAAGGCTCAATGCCCTGTGCGCTCACGGCACCGTCACGCCCTGCCTGTCAGCACAACGGCTGCCTCGACGAGGCCCGGACACCTACGGCCGGCTATTGAGTTGCACTATCGGACTGGTGCAAAAAATCAAATCCATACTATCAATGGGTCTGTTATACCTTACTGATGAAACGCAGCGGACGGGAAACCTAAGCCTATCGCCCTACAACCTTGGTCGCACCAATGGTGACAGGTGACCACGGTTGAGGCGTACAGTGGGGGTCGAGAGAGACTCTTTGCGAAGGCGTCTACCCTGCTGAGTTACCAATCAATTCCATCGACGCAGCAACCCTCATCAATGAATGGAGAGTGATATGGGCGGAAATGACAGCAACACCGCAGGCAAGTGTCCGGTCATGCACGGTGGCAACACCAGTGCCACCACCGGCACCACCAATACGGACTGGTGGCCAGAAGCCCTCAACCTGGACATTCTTCATCAGCATGACAGCAAGTCCGACCCGATGGGCGAGGACTTCGACTATCGCGAAGAGGTCAAGAAGCTCGACTACGCCGCCCTCGAAAAGGACATGCACGAGCTGATGACCAATAGTCAGGAGTGGTGGCCAGCCGACTGGGGGCACTACGGCGGCCTGATGATTCGCATGGCGTGGCACGCGGCCGGCACCTATCGTCTCGCCGACGGTCGCGGTGGCGGTGGCACCGGCAACCAGCGTTTCGCCCCGCTCAACTCCTGGCCCGACAACGGCAACCTGGACAAGGCCCGCCGTCTGCTGTGGCCGCTGAAAAAGAAGTACGGCAACAAGATCAGTTGGGCCGACATGTTCATCTTGGCCGGCAACGTGGCCTACGAGAGCATGGGCCTGAAGACCTTTGGTTTCTCCTACGGTCGTGCCGATATCTGGCACCCCGAGAAGGACATCTACTGGGGCGCCGAGAAGGAGTGGCTGGAGCCGTCCGATAGCCGCTACGAAGACGTCGATAACCCTAGCACCATGGAGAACCCGCTGGCGGCGGTGCAGATGGGTCTGATCTACGTCAACCCTGAAGGCGTGAATGGCCAGTCCGACCCCCTCAAGACCGCCGAGCAGGTGCGCGAAACCTTTGCCCGCATGGCGATGAACGACGAAGAGACTGCCGCCCTGACCGCCGGCGGCCACACCGTCGGCAAGACCCACGGTAATGGCGATGCCGAGGCGCTTGGGCCAGAGCCGGAAGGCGCCGACGTGGAGACCCAGGGCTTCGGCTGGATGAACCCGCACATGCAGGGCAAGGCCGCCAACGCGGTGACGTCCGGCCTGGAAGGGGCCTGGACCACCAACCCCACCCAGTTCGACATGGGCTACTTCGACCTGCTGTTCGGCTACGAGTGGGAGCTCAAGAAGAGCCCGGCCGGTGCCAATCAGTGGGAACCCGTCGACATCAAGGAAGAGCACAAGCCGGTGGATGCCAGCGATCCGTCCGTGCGCCGCAATCCGATCATGACCGATGCCGACATGGCCATGAAGATGGATCCGTCGTATCGAGCGATCTGCGAGAAGTTCATGGCGGATCCCGAGTATTTCAAGGATTGCTTCGCGCGCGCCTGGTTCAAGCTGACCCACCGCGACATGGGGCCGAAGTCCCGCTACATCGGCCCGGACGTGCCGGACGAGGACCTGATCTGGCAGGACCCGGTTCCCCAGGGCGAGACCAACTACATCGAAGAGGTGGTCAAGGAGAAGATTGCCGACAGCGGCCTGAGCCTCAACGAGCTGGTCTGCACCGCCTGGGACAGCGCGCGCACCTACCGCAGCTCTGACATGCGCGGCGGCGCCAATGGCGCTCGCATCCGCCTGGCCCCGCAGAAGGATTGGGAAGGCAATGAGCCGGCGCGTCTGGCCAAGGTACTCAAGGTCTACGAGCAGATTTCCGCCGAGACCGGTGCCAGCATCGCCGACGTGATCGTACTGGGCGGTAACCTCGGCGTCGAGCAGGCGGCGAAGGCTGCGGGCTTCGACGTTCACGTGCCGTTCCACAAGGGCCGTGGCGACGCCACCGACGCGATGACCGACGCAGAATCCTTCGAGCCGCTTGAGCCACTGGCCGATGGTTTCCGCAACTGGCAGAAGAAGGAGTACCTGGTCAAGCCGGAAGAGATGCTGCTCGACCGTGCCCAGCTGATGGGCCTGACGGCGCCGGAAATGACCGTGCTGCTGGGCGGCATGCGGGTACTGGGCACCAACCACGGCGGTACCCAGCACGGGGTCTTCACCGACCGTGCGGGCCAGTTGACCAACGACTTCTTCGTCAACCTGACCGATATGGCGAATCGCTGGGAGCCCACCGGCAAGAATGCCTACAACATCGTGGACCGCAAGAGTGGCAACACCAAGTTCACTGCGACCCGCGTTGACCTGGTATTCGGTTCCAACTCCATCCTGCGCGCCTACGCCGAGCTGTATGCACAGGACGACAACCAGGAGAAGTTCGTCAAGGACTTCGTCGCCGCCTGGACCAAGGTGATGAACGCCGATCGCTTCGATCTGGCCTGATCATCTTCGCTGCCAGCCCGAGCGCCCCCACCTGGGGGCGCTCGTGTTTCTGCGCAACCTACAGCCCCGCAGACGAAGCATGTAGAATGGCACCATGCGCTCGGTAGCGTGGGGCCGTTGCCCCAACCTGCCCCATTCGTGCCATCGCCATCTAAGGCAGGCAACAGCATGGAGCCGTCCTGATCATGGCCCTCTACTTGCTCGTTCTCGGTGTCTGCACGCTGGTCTTCGGCAGCATGATCGGCATCCTGCTGCTGTCGCGTACGCCGCGCTACCGCACCGAGCCCCAGCATCTGCTGGATATCTTCGACAAGACCCTGGAAGGCAAGGCCAGTGAAACCGAGTGGAACGTGGTGGTGGGCTACCCGGTGCGCCACGACGACCATCTCGAAAGCGTCCGCCGCCGTGCCCAGCGATTGATGGACGAGCATGGCCGCCCCTGGCAGGCCGCCCGGGGCCAACCACTGCTGTCCAAGGCTGGCTGCGAGGAACTTGCCGCACTGCGTGAGCACCTGGCCTCGCATATCGCGCTGCGCGACAAACAGCACTTCGACGCTTGAGCGCGTGGCAAGGCCTCCCTGGCCAGGTACAATGTGTTACGCCTGATGCGCAGTCCCCCACGCGGAGGTGACGCCATGCCCAGTGTCATTCGCTTGATGCCCCTCGACAACACCATCAAGCATCACGCCCACGACTATCACCAGATGGTGATCGGCCTCTCGGGCCATGCCGAATTCGAGATCGAAGGGATGGGCGGCTCTATCGCCGCCCTCTCGGGCTGCATCGTGCCGGCCAACCATGTCCACTACTACGAGGGCATCGGCCACAATCGGCAGCTGATTCTCGACCTGCCGCTGGACGCCCCGTCACTGAGCGGCCCCCATCGCGAGCTGATGCGACTGTTCGATGCGCCACGCTTTTTCGCCCTCGACGAACCGCTGCGCCAGTACTTGAGGTTTCTCACCCAGGAGCTCACCCAGCCCTACCAGCGCCAGCAGCCCCAGGGCAGCCCACAGGGTGACCTGCTCGCGGCGACACTGCTAGGCTGCCTCCACGCCCGCCTGCACCCCGAGCTACCCAGCCGGCGCCAACCACAGCGCCTCGACGTGCAACTGATCGACCGCTTTATCCAGCACAATCTCAGCGAGCGCATTACCGTCGCCGATCTGGCTGCCGAGGCCTGCCTCAGTGAAGCCCACTTTAGTGCCTGCTTCCGCGAGCAGACCGGCCTCACGCCTTACCAGTACTTGCTTCGCCAGCGGCTTGGGGCCGCTCGACAGCTGCTCACCTCGACCCGGCTGCCGCTATCGCATATCGCCGAGCGCACCGGCTTCGCCAATCAGAGCGCCCTGTCCCACGCTTTCCGCCGCACCTTCGGTCACCCCCCCAGCAAGCTGCGTCAGCGCGGCAGCGCCGACGTGATCCACGGCGACAGCTATACGACTAACGTCTAAACCCCTTCCCGCTGACGCCAAGCTTCCCCGTTTTTGACAAATCCTGCCGGGAAATTGGCAAGACGCTTGACCCTCTCCCACCCTACATTCTGGGCATCACCGATCACGTCGGGGTACATCCCTGGTCGAGACAGGCGGCGTCGTGCGCCTGGTCTTGTCGTTGCCAGGCCCTGCCCGACCGTCAACCGCGGGAGTTCGTCATGCTCAATGCCAACAATATGCTGGATGCCGCTACCTGGCAGCAGGATCTCGAGGCGCTTTTCGCTCGCATCAGCGAGCACTACATCGTCGATGAGGATGCCTTCGTCGACGAGCTGGTCCAGCGTCTCAGCGCCGACAAGGACGACTTCCAGCGGATTGCCGCCAAGACCGCCGAGCTGGTGCGTGAAGTGCGCGAGATGGACACCGCCGTCGACTCCATCGACGAACTGCTCCAGCAGTACAGCCTCGACACCCATGAGGGGCTGATGCTGATGTGCCTGGCCGAGGCGATGCTGCGCATTCCCGACAAGGCCACTGCCGACGCACTGATCGAGGACAAGCTGGGGCCCGCCGACTGGAAGTCGCACCTCGGCCAGAGTGAGTCGTGGTTCGTCAATGCCTCGACCTGGGGCCTGCTGATGACCGGTCGCGTGATCAATCTCGATCACCCCCGCGACGGCAAGCCGGCCAACTTCATCAACAAGCTGGTCAATCGCATGGGCGAACCGGTGATCCGCAGCGCCATGTATCAGGCGATGAAGATCATGGGCAAGCAGTTCGTCCTGGGGCGTGATATCGACGAGGCGCTCAAGCGCTCCAAGCCGCTGTTCGACAAGGGTTACACCTACTCTTACGATATGCTCGGCGAGGCCGCGCGCACGCGTCGCGATGCCGCCAAGTACTTCGACGACTACGCCCGCGCCATCCAACAGGTCGGCAAGACCAGCAAGGCGCTACCGGCCAAGACACCGGCCCCCTCGATCTCGATCAAGCTCTCGGCGCTGCATCCGCGCTATGAATTCGGGCGCCGCGAGCAGGTCCTCGAGGAGCTGGTCGGCAGCGTCCGCGAGCTCGCCGCCATGGCCCGGGAGCGCGACGTGGCGATCACCATCGATGCCGAAGAGGTCGACCGCCTGGAGCTGTCGCTGGAAGTATTCCGCGCCGTGCTCGAGAGCGACACCTGCCGCGGCTGGGGTCACTTCGGCCTGGTGGTTCAGGCCTACTCGAAGCGCGCCCTGCCCACCCTCCACTACCTCAACCGGCTGGCCGACCGGCAGGGCGACGAGATCCCCATTCGGCTGGTCAAGGGTGCCTACTGGGACAGCGAGATCAAGGAGTCCCAGCAGCTCGGCGTCGACGGCTACCCGGTCTACACCCGCAAGGCATCTACCGATGTCGCCTACCTGGTGTGCGCGCAGTTCCTGCTCTCCGACAACACCCGTGGGCGGATCTTCCCGCAGTTCGCCACCCACAATGCCCACACCATCAGTGCGATTCTCGAGCAGGCCAACGACGTCAACCGCGCGTTCGAATTCCAGCGCCTTCACGGCATGGGCGAGGCCCTGTATGACGCCGCTCTGGCGCGTGCCCCCAAAGGCACCTACTGCCGTATCTATGCCCCGGTAGGCGCCCACAAGGACCTCTTGCCCTACCTGGTACGACGGCTGCTGGAGAACGGCGCCAATTCGTCGTTCGTGCACCAGCTGGTCGACCCCAAGGTGCCGGTGGAGTCGCTGTGCGTGCACCCGGCAGAGACCCTCAAGCAGTACTCGCGCTATGCCAACCCCAGGATCGTGCTGCCGCGGGATATCTTCGGCGCCGGTCGCAAGAACTCGCAGGGAGTGAACTTGAACATTCGCAGTCAGTATCAGCCACTCATGGATCAGATGGCCGGCTTCATGGACCGCCAGCACCACGTCAAGCCGCTGCTGGCATTCGACGTCGCCGACGATGCGGCCAACACCCATGCGGTGAATGCCCCCTACGATCGTCGCCAGGCCGTCGGCAGCGTGCAGTGGACCAGCGCCGAGCAGGCCGCCCGCGCGGTGGATGCGGCCTGGACGGCCTTCCCGCGCTGGGACGCCACCCCGGTGGCCGAGCGCGCCGCGATCATTCGCCGCCTCGGCGACCTGATGGAAACCCATATGGCCGAGCTGATGACGCTGTGCTCGCGGGAGGGCGGCAAGCTGCTCACCGACGGCGTCGACGAGATCAAGGAGGCGGTGGATTTCTGCCGCTACTATGCGATGCGCGCCGAGGAACTGTTTGCCGAGCCCACCGCGCTGCCCGGCCCCACCGGCGAATCCAACCACCTCCAGCTGGGCGGCAAGGGCGTGTTCGCCGCCATCAGTCCGTGGAACTTCCCGGTGGCGATCTTCTGCGGCCAGGTGGTGGCCGCCGCGGTGGCCGGCAACACCGTCCTGGCCAAGCCCGCCGAGCAGACCTCGATCGTCGCCCACCGCGTCATCGAACTGCTGTACGAGGCCGGCATGCCCCGCGACGTGGTGCAGCTGCTGCCCGGCGACGGCCCCACTGTGGGCAGCGTGCTCAGCGGCGACCCGCGCATCACCGGGGTGGTATTCACCGGCGGCACCGATACCGCGCAGATCATCAATCGCGCCCTGGCCGCCCGCGAGGGCGCCCCGCTGCCGACCCTGATCGCCGAGACTGGCGGCATGAATGCCATGATCGTCGACTCCACCGCGCTGCCCGAGCAGGTGGTCGCCGATGTGATCCAGTCGGCCTTCCAGAGCGCCGGCCAGCGCTGCTCGGCGCTGCGTGTGCTCTACCTGCAGGACGATGTCGCCGACAGGGTGCTTGAGATCCTCGACGGCGCCATGGACGAGCTGCGCGTCGGCGACCCGCGCGACCTGGGCACCGACGTCGGCCCGGTAATCGACGAGGATGCCCGCAAAGGCCTAAATGCGCATATCGATAAACTCAAGGCCGAGAAGCGCCTGCTCGCCGAGACCCGGCTGGATCCCGCGCACACCACCGAGGGCACCTTCGTGGCGCCAATGGCCTTCCAGATCGACGGCATCGAGGCGCTGGAGCGCGAGCAGTTCGGGCCGATCCTGCACGTGGTGCGCTACAAGGCCAGCGAGTTGGACGGCGTGATCGAGTCGATCAACGGCCGCGGCTACGGCCTGACCTTTGGCGTGCATAGCCGCAACGAATCCTTCGCCAACGCCATCGCGGAGAAAATTCGGGTTGGCAATGTGTACATCAACCGCAATATCATCGGCGCCGTCGTCGGTGTGCAACCCTTTGGCGGCCAGGGCCTCTCCGGCACCGGTCCCAAGGCGGGCGGCCCGCACTACCTGCTGCGTTTCGCCACCGAGAAGACCGTCACGGTGAATACCGCCGCCCTGGGCGGCAACGCGTCACTGCTGGCACTCGGCGACGAGTAGCAACGCATTGCCCCGGGCTCCGGCTCGGGGCAGCGCCGCACGACGCACATGACATTTCACAATACCAACAGGAGTCACCCATGACCCCCGGCATCTTCTTCGGACTGATCGGTCTCCCCGGCCTGCTGATCGCCGCATCGATCGCCTGCTACGTCATCCAGGGCAAGCGCGACCGACAGCGTAACGCGTGATGCCCGCCCTCTTCCCGAACAACAACCTAGGTAATTCAAGGAAACTGACATGACGGCGGAACCCGTTACTCTCATCGTATTTGGCGCCTATCTGGTTTTCCTGGTCATCATCGGTCTGGCCAGCTCCAAGAAGAGCGCCGGCGGCCTCGAGGACTTCTTCCTCGCCGGACGCAATCTCAACAAGTGGACCGTGGCCTTGAGTGCTGTCAGCTCAGGGCGCAGCGGCTGGCTGATTCTCGGCGTCACCGGCATGGCGTTCATGTCCGGCTTCCAGGCCATCTGGGCCATCGCTGGCTATATCACCGCCGAGATCGTGATGTTCTTCTTCGTCGCCCGGCGCTTCCGTGAATACAGCCAAGCCACCGGCAGCCTGACCATCCCCGACCTGCTCGAGTCACGCTTCCCCGGCGGCAGCAAGGCGCTGCGCGTGGTCAGCTCCCTGATCGTGGTGTTCTTCATGATCGCCTACGTCGGCAGCCAGGTGGTGGCAGGTGGCACTGCCTTCTCCAGCACCATGGGGCTGTCGCAGAGCGGCGGCATGTGGCTGACGGCTGTCATCCTGCTGTTCTACGTGATGATCGGCGGCTTCCACGCGGTCAGCAAGACCGACGTGCTGCAGGCCGGCTTCATGTTCGCGTCGCTGGTGATTCTGCCGATCATCGCCATCATCAACCTGGGTGGCTTCGGCCCGATCCTCGACGCCATGCAGGCCCAGGGCGCCGGCTTCGTCGACCCCTTCGCCTTCTCCGCCGGGGCGATTCTCGGCCTGCTGGGGATCGGCTTCGGCAGCCCCGGCAACCCGCATATCCTGGTACGCTACATGTCGCTGAAGAACGTCAGCGAGATGCGCCAGGCAGCACTGATCTCGTCGCTGTGGAACGTGATCATGGGCTGGGGTGCGGTGATGATCGGCATCATCGGTCGGGTCTACTTCCCGGAGATCGACATGCTGCCCGACGGCAACCACGAGGCGATCTTCACCAGCCTTGGCCAGGAGCTGCTCAGCCCGCTGCTGATGGGCGTGCTGCTGGTGGCGATACTGGCAGCCATCATGTCGTCTGCCGACAGCCAGCTGCTGGTCGGCGCCAGTGCCCTGGTCCGCGATATCTACGACAAGCTGATCCATCGTGGCGAAGAGATCTCGCAGACTCGCCTGGTCGCCTACAGCCGCCTGGCCACCGCCACGATCATGCTGCTCGCCGTGGTGCTAGCGTTCTCCGCCGAGACCTTCGTGTTCTGGCTGGTACTGTTCGCCTGGGGCGGCCTCGGCGCCTGCTTCGGCCCGGTGCTGCTGATGACCCTGTACTGGAAGAAGCTGACCCGCCAGGGCAGCCTGTGGGGCATGCTGGCCGGCCTGATCGCGGTGCTGATGGGCTCTCAACAGCCGGCCTGGACCTACGCCTTCCTGCCCGACATCAACAACCTGTTCGCCACCATCCTGTTCGGCATCACCAATGCCGCGGTGCCCGGGTTCCTGATCTCGGCGCTGGTCGCCGTGGTGGTCAGCCAGTTGACCTACCGCGACACCGGCGAGCAGACCATCACTGAACGCTGACCCACAAGGGCGCCGCGGCATGCGGCGCCTGGCGGTGACACGCCCCCCTGTCAGAGGAGCACAATAATGACGCACAAGACCATCGCCTTCATCGGCGCCGGCAACATGGCCAGCGCGATCTTCGGCGGCATGATCGAGGGCGGCTATCCCGCCGAGTCGATCATCGCCACCTCTCCCGACGAGACGCTGCTGGCGCCGCTGCACGAGCGCTACGGCATCCGCACCCACACCGACAACGCCAGCGCCGTCAGCGAAGCCGACGTGGTGGTGCTGGCGGTCAAGCCCCAGATCATGCGCCAGGTCTGCGAACCACTGCGCGAGGCGGTGCAAGAGCGCAAGCCGCTGATCGTATCGGTCGCCGCCGGCCTCGAGGCCGATACCCTAGAGGGCTGGCTGGGCGGCGAGCTGGCGGTGATTCGCTGCATGCCCAACACCCCGTCGCTGGTCGGCGCCGGCGCCTCGGGGCTGTATGCCAACCCGCGGGTCGACGCCACGCAGCGCGAGCTGGCCGGGGAACTGCTGAGCGCAGTGGGGCTGGTGGAGTGGGTCGACGAGGAAGCCCTGCTCAATGCCGTCACCGCGGTGTCGGGCAGCGGTCCGGCCTACTTCTTCCTGTTCTTCGAGGCCATGGAAGAGGCCGGCGTCAAGCTCGGTCTGCCCCGCGAAACGGCCCGCCGCCTGGCCCTGCAGACCGGCTTTGGTGCAGCCAGCATGGCCCTCAAGAGCGAGCATGAGCCGGCCCAGCTCAAACGCAACGTGATGTCGCCCCAGGGTGCCACCGAGCGCGCCATCCAGCATTTCGAGGACGCCGAACTGCGCCACACCGTCGAGGGTGCCATGCGGGCCTGTGCCGCTCGCGCCCAGGAGATGGCCAAGGATTTCGGCAAGTAAGCATTCACGGCGCGCTGCGGCGCGCCATTCGCCCAAGAGGACAACCCAGTGGTACAAAACAACATCACCATCGGTCTGACGTTTGGCGTCTATCTGCTGGTCATGCTCGGCATCGGTATCGTCGCCTACCGGCGCACCACCAACCTCTCCGACTATATTCTCGGCGGGCGCTCACTGGGTCCCTGGACCTCGGCGATCTCCGCCGGCGCCTCGGACATGTCCGGCTGGTTGCTGCTGGGCCTGCCCGGCGCGGCCTATGTGAGCGGCATCTCGGCCAGCTGGATCGCCATCGGCCTGCTGATCGGTACCTGGCTCAACTGGCTGATCGTCGCGCGTCGCCTGCGCATCTATAGCTTCCGCGCCAGCGACTCGCTGACGCTGCCGGACTTCTTCGCCAACCGCTTCAACGACAATACCCAGCTACTGCGGGTGATCTCGGCGATCTTCATTCTGGCGTTCTTCCTGTTCTACACCAGCTCCGGGCTGGTCGCCGGCGGCCGCCTGTTCGAGACGGTATTCGGCTTCGACTACACCATCGCGGTGACGGTGGGCACCCTGGCGATCATCTTCTACACCTTCTTCGGCGGCTTCCTGGCGGTGTCGTGGACCGACCTGATTCAGGGTCTGATGATGGCGGCGGCCCTGGCCATCGTGCCGATCATCGCCTTCACCGACCTCGGCGGCGCCAGCGGCGCCGGCGCGGCTCTGGCCGCCGAGAGCGAGCACATGCTGTCCTGGTTCCGCGACGCCTCCACCGGCGAGGCGCTGACCGCCATGGGCATCATCAGCTCGCTGGCCTGGGGCCTGGGCTACTTCGGCCAGCCGCACATCCTGGCGCGCTTCGCGGCGATTCGTAGCGAAGACGACATCCCCGCCGCACGCCGCATCGCCGTCAGCTGGTCGGCGCTGTGCCTGGTGGCCGCGGTGGCCGTGGGGCTGCTCGGGGTGGGTTTCGTCTCCCGCGAGCTCGGCGACGGCGAGACAGTGTTCATGGTCATGGTCAACCTGATCTTCCATCCGGTGATCGCCGGCATCCTGCTCGCCGCCATCCTGGCCGCGGTAATGTCCACCGCCGACTCCCAGCTGCTGGTCTCTTCCTCGGCGCTCACCGACGACTTCTACAAGGCGCTGTTCCGCAAGGATGCCTCGCAGTCGGAGCTGGTATGGGTCGGGCGCTTCGCGGTGATCGGCATCGCGGTGATCGCCTACCTGCTGGCCCTCAACCCCGATGCCACCGTGCTCGACCTGGTCTCCTACGCCTGGGCCGGCTTCGGTGCCGCTTTCGGCCCGGCGCTGATCATGTCGCTGTTCTGGCGGCGCATGAACCAGTGGGGCGCGCTGGCCGGGATCGTCGTCGGCGGCGTCACCGTAGTGGTCTGGGCCGAGCTCTCCGGCGGCCTGTTCGACCTCTACGAAATCGTGCCCGGGGTGTTGTTCGCCTATCTCGCCATCGTCGCCGTCAGCCTGGCGACCGATGAACCGGCAGCCAGCGTGACCGCCGAGTTCGACGCCCTCGAGCGCGGCTAATCGTCACACCCTGAACGCAAGGAGCCGCCGCTAGGCGGCTCCTTGCGCTGTGGCTGATGCCCGCCGAAGCGGCAGCTCAGCCGCCGCCCCACAGCGCCCTTGCCACGACCACCAGCGAGAAGGCGCCCAGCAGCCACCAGCACAGCGGCGGCCCTAGCCAGCGGCGCAGGCGGCCCTGTTCGGGCACCAGCCCCGCCCCCAGGCTGAACCCTGCCCCCAGCGCCCAGGCGCCCAGCACGATCAGCGGTAGTCGCCAGACCATCGCCAGCGCGCTGAGTAGCTCAGGTCGCCACAGTAGCCACAGCGCCAGCAGCGTCGATAGCGCCATCGCCACCAGCGGTGCCTGGGGCAGTCCGGCAAGGCGTGTCGCGAAACTCGGCATGCGATTCTCCCAGCGGTTCATTGCTCTTTCAGTTAAGATGAAAAAAGCCGTCACGGCGAGGTCTCTCGGCGGCTCCTGCCGCGACCTGATGTAGCACAGCATTTATTGTACATAAACATTACGCAGACTGGTTTGTGTAAAGCTTCGATTCCGCTATACTCATCTGAGCAAGGCGTCATACCCAGTTTTTATCGGCCCTATTGCGCTCATTGCTTTTTTCAACCAGACTTAGGAAACAGCGTTTCTTATACTAGGTTGCCTGACACGGTTTGGAACGCCGTTGCCAACTGGCAAGGCATTGATGTGACGAAGCAAGGCTTCAAGGAGAACTCCCATGAAAACGACCAAATTGATCACTGCCGCCGCCATCGCCGGTTGCAGCCTGTTCGCTGCGCAGTCCGCCCTGGCCTACAGCGCCGGTGACTTCTTCGTACGCGGCGGCGTCGCCAAGACCGACACCCGCTCCGACAACGGTGATGCCTTGGGTCAAGACCTGGGCATCAGCAGCGCAGAGCGCGGCTTCTCCTACGGCCTCGGCTACCTGTTTCACGACAACATCGGCGTCGAACTCTCGGGTACCGAACAGTTCGAACACGATCTCAGCCTAGGTGGCGACGGCATTGGCACCGTGGATCGTATGCCGATCAACCTGATGGTCAACTACTACCCGCTGGGCGGCCTCGACTCGCGCGTGCAGCCCTACGTTGGCGCCGGCCTCAACTACACTCGCTTCTCTAGCGAAAATGTAGCGGCAGTGCCTGACTTGAACGTCCGTCGTTCCTACGGTGCAGTTGGCCAGGTAGGCATCGATCTCGCCGTGACCGACAACGTGATGCTCAACGGCTTCGCCAACTATGCCGACGTCGAAGGCGATATCGAATCCGGCGGTGAGCAAATTGGCACCGCCAAGGTCGATCCGCTGACCATCGGCGGTGGCGTGACCTTCCGCTTCTGATCGGCCCTCGCGACTGCGAGCCGCTGAAGCGCGACGCCGGGGCCATGGCCCCGGCGTCTTTGTGTGTGCACGGTGAAAGCGGCATCAGTGGACCGCGCCGCACCCGGCATCAGCCCTGGGTCGAGGCGTGCAGCCCCAGCACCGCCAGGGTCGCGGCATCCAGCCCCTCCACCGCCTCCACCTCGCGCAGGCGGGCGTGGTAGTCGGCGCTCAGGAAGGCCTCTCCGGCGAGCAGGTGAGCCAGGTACTCGCGAGCCGGCTTGAGCGCAGCGCGGACCCGCTCGGGCACGGCGATATACACCCAGGCCTCGACCACGCCCTGGTGGGTGACGATCTCGCGGCACTGGCGCTGGTAGTCGTGGGGTACGCCCTCGAAGGGGTCCATCAGCTCGATCTGCTGTGGCGACATGAGCTCGAACAGCGCGCCCTCGACCCGCGCGCCGGGCTGGCTGGCGACATTGGCATGGGCAATGCCCGGAATCCGCGAGGCCTTGTCAAAGCGCAGCGCGTGATCCGCCAGAGTGCCCGGCAGCGCCCGCCGGGTGCTGCCGATGCGCGCTTCGACCCGTGCCGGGTTCATGTTGCTACCGTAGGCAAAGTAGTAGGCCATGCTCAGTTCTCCGTGACCACGAGGTCGACGCGCTCGATTGCCTTGACCACCAGCAGCAGGTGATGCGCCGGGACCTGGGCCTGGCGCAGGTAGACCTCGGCGGCGGGTGCCACGCTGCAGCTGGCCGGAAGCGGCGCCCGGGCATCGACCAGCGCATCGAGTCTGGCGACGCACACGTAGCGCAGCCACTGCGGCAGTTCCATGCTGTCGACGCAGAACGGCTGCTGGCTGGCCAGCGCCTGGGCCGAGGGCTGCTCGACCCGCCACAGGTCGGCCGCCTTGAGGGTGGCTTCCAGTTCGCGCAGCGCCTGGTCGAGTTGTTGATGCGGATTCATGAGTTCTCCCTTGGACATACCGCCATTATCCCGCGCCGATCCTGGCCTGGCCACCCCGATGCTGTGAGGGAATTCACAGATTCACTGCAAGAGACTGTGGATAACCTTGTGACAACTCTCGCAGCCGCAGGCCTCATCGGCCACGGCGGATATTGGTTATTTTATGACCAACACTGCACGCAGCGCCCTGCCTCTCTCCGCTCAGCGGCTACTGACAAGCGGCCCGGCCTCGCGGTACAGTGCGCGGCTCGACTCAGGAAAAGTGCCATGCAGCCGATTGCCACACTAAGCGACTTCTTCGACCGTAGCGGCGCCGAGGTGCGGCTCTATCACATGGGCCGTCGCGTCGAGCCCTGTGCGCCCGAGACCCTGGCGACGTTCGAAAAGCGTGACCAGCCCTGGCCTGCCCCCTGGCAGGGCGAGGCGCGCCTGGCCTGCGTATTTCGCCTGCATCCCGACCAGGAACCGATGATCTGGTTCCTGGCCCTGCCACTCGATGAGCAGGGCCAGCTCAGCGCGGCCCCCCGCGACGCCTTTATTCAGCGCCTGCTGGAGACCCTGGGCCGCAGCGCCGAACGACTCGAGACGTCGGCCCAGGCGGGCGGCATCGATAACCTGATGAAGGACAATCCGCTGGCCTTCACGCCGACGCTGCCGCTGCAGGCCATGCTCCACGCCCGCGCCAGCGCCGACCTCGAGGCCCCCGCCAGCGCGCACCACGAGTTGGCCGAGGAGTACCTGACTGGCGAGCGCGAGCACGACTGGCAGGCGCTGGGCCTGCAGGGCCTGGCCGACGTGGCGGTACGCCACGATGCGGCCCAGGCCGAGCGCATCGCCACACGCCTCGACGCCCTACCCCGTGAGGTGCTGCACCCGCTATGCTACTGCCTCGAGCACCTGGCACTAACGGCGGTCCTGGCGGCGGCGCTACGCCGGCGCGGCGAGCAAGCCGCCGAGCAGGGCGACCTAGAGACGCTGTGCGCCTGCGTGCGGGCGGTGGGGGCCAGCCACACGGTGGCCGCGGCCTGGTACGGCGAACTGCTCGACGACCCGGCGGCGTGCGGGCCCGACCTGCTGGCGGCGATGGCCGCCCGCGGCTGGGAGCACCTCGAGGACGGCGAGCGCCTGCCGCGCTTTCTGACCCGCCTGGCCGAACATCCCCAGGCCGAATTCAGCGCCCTGGCCCGCGACCTGGCCCTGATCCCCCGGCTGCGACTGCCGGTACTGATGACCCTGCGCCAAGCCGATCCCGGCTCGGCCATCGGCCAGCGCCTGAGCGGCCTGACAGCTCAGCGCTGAGCGAGGAGCCTTGCATGAAATCGTTGCCTTACCACGCCCAGGCAGTCATCGGCCGCCGCGAGATGGTCACCCTGCCCGAGCTGGGTCTGAGCCTGTGTGCCAAGGCCGATACCGGCGCGCGCACCTCGTCGCTGCACGCCGAGGACATCGAGTCCTTCGAGGAGCACGGCCACGTCTGGGTCAGCTTCGTCACTCGCGCCGGGGGGCCGAGCAGCCCGGCTCACCCGTTCAAGATGCACCTGCATGATCGACGCCGGGTGACCAGCTCCAACGGCCATGCCGAATGGCGCTATGTGATCCGCACGCGCCTCGAGCTAGGCACGCTGAGCTTCAACACCGAGCTGACCCTGGCCGACCGCAGCAACCTGCGCCACCCGATGCTGCTCGGCCGGCGCGCCATGCGCCGCTTGCTGATTGCGCCCGGCGAGACCTTCCTGCACGGGGAGCCCTGAGTCAGCCGTGACGACACCTAATGCAGTATGGCTAAGCACAGCCAGTTTTCAGACCGAGTCCAATGGAGTTAGCCATGCATATCGCCCTGTTGTCGCGTAACCGCAACCTGTACTCGACGCGCCGGCTGATCGAAGCCGCCGAGACCCGCGGCCACGGTGTGCGCGTGGTCGACACCCTGCGCTGCTACATGAGCATCGCCTCCCACCACCCCTCGATCCACCTCAAGGGACAGGAACTCGAACCATTCGACGCGGTGATTCCCCGCATCGGCGCCTCGGTGACCTTCTACGGCTGCGCGGTGCTGCGCCAGTTCGAGATGATGGGCACCTACGTGCTCAACGATTCGGTGTCGATCACCCGCTCCCGCGACAAACTGCGCTCGCTGCAACTGCTGTCGCGCAAGGGGCTGGGCCTGCCGATCACCGGCTTCGCCCATTCGCCGGATGACATCCCCGACCTGATCACCATGGTCAAGGGCGCGCCACTGGTGATAAAGCTGCTCGAGGGCACCCAGGGCATCGGCGTGGTGCTGGCCGAGACCAACCAGGCCGCCGAGAGCGTTATCCAGGCCTTCATGGGCATGAAGGCCAATATCATGGTCCAGGAGTACATCAAGGAGGCCAAGGGCGCCGACATCCGCTGCTTCGTGATCGGCGACAAGGTGGTGGCGTCGATGAAGCGCCAGGCCGCCGAGGGCGAGTTCCGCTCCAACCTGCACCGCGGCGGCAGCGCCAGCGTGATCCGTATCACCCCGGAAGAGCGCTCCACGGCGATCCGCGCCGCCAAGGCCATGGGCTTGCGCGTCGCCGGGGTCGACCTGCTGCGTTCGAACCATGGCCCGGTGATCATGGAGGTCAACTCCTCCCCCGGTCTTCAGGGTATCGAGACGGCCACCGGCAAGGACATCGCCGGCCTGATCATCGAACATATCGAGAAGCACGCCGCCCCCTCACTCAAGGCGCCTCCTAAGCCCAAGGGCTGACCACAGGCAAGCTAAGCCCCGAATAACGGATAAAAGTGTGCAAACACGAAAATTATTCGCAGCGGGGCTAGCAAAACACTGTTTCCGCCCGCACAATTTGGGTCACCGGAGGAGGTGACCGCTCATGTTTCTCGACAATCGCCAGGTGGCGATGGATAGCCTGCTGGAAGCGCTGGCCGACAGTCTCGATTATTTTCAGGACAATCTCGAACGCCTGCGACCTTCCCTGCGCGAAACGCTGAAACCTCACTATGACGAGCGCGACGTCGCCATGCATGAGCTACAGGCGCTGGCCAAGAAACATCTGCGCCTGCTACCCCGCGACGCCGACGTCGAGCGCGACGATTACATGTGGCTGTGGAGTCGCCTCAAGAGCTTCGTCGGCAACGACAGCCAGGTGCTGATCGGCGAGCTGCTGGAACAGGAGCGCGTGCTGATGCAGGCGCTGGCCACGGTGCATACCCACCCCCTGCCGGACGCCATCGAGCCGGTCATCGAGCGCTGCTGGAAGAACTGCCGCACCTTGATTCGCGAGCTGTACCGCATCCAGAAACAGCGGCGCTAAGCGACCCCTGGCCCTACGCCCGAGGCGCGATCTCCAGCGGCTCCAGCGGCCCCAGAAAATAGGGCCGCCGCTCCCACACATAGAGATCGCCCAGGGTCGCCACCCGCGCCACCCATTCGCGCAATTGCAATCGCCATACCCCTGCCACCGGCTGCGCCGGGGCCGCACAGCCGGTGGCGTCCAGCCCCAGCGCGTCGGCGATGAACAGCGCGCGTGGCAGATGCCACGACTGGGTGACCAGCAGCACGCGCTCGACGCCGAACACATCACGCGCCCGGGACAGGGTATCGAAGGTACTGAAGCCGGCGTAGTCGAGGGTCATGTCGACGTCACGCACCTGGCGAGCGCGCAGGTCGCGCCACATGGTCACCGGCTCGTTGTAGAAACGCGTGCGATTGTCGCCGGAGAGCAGTAGATGCTGCACGCGGCGCATGCGGATGAGTCGCGAGGCGGCACTCATGCGCGCCTCGAAGTGGGGGTTGCGCGACCCGGCGCGGGTCCAGTGGGAGGTGCCGAAGACGATCGCCACCGGCTGCGCGCTGCACATCGGCAGGTCGTGCTCGATGCGCGAATGGGTCTTGGCCAGCACCCAGGCGTTGGCGCCGACGAACAGCAGCACCAGCACCAGCAGCAACGCCCCCAGCGCCATCAGCACGGCCTTGAACGGCTTCCATAGCGATATCGGCATCGGGCTCCCCGGTTGACCACAGGCATGCCCCGCAAACGCGGCGAGCCGCGGCTGGCGTCGGGGCGCCGGTTCAGAACATGCCCAGCTCCAGCTTGGCCTCGTCGCTCATCATCTCACGGCTCCAGGGTGGATCGAAGACGATCTCGGTATGCACCTGACTGATCTGCGGCGCGCCGAGGATCTTGTTACGCGCGTCAGCGGCGATCACGTCGCCCATGCCGCAGCCCGGCGCGGTCAGCGTCATGCGGATGGTGACGATGCGCTCGCCGCTCAGCAGACGCTCGATACGACAGCCGTAGACCAGCCCCAGCTCGACGATATCCACCGGGATTTCGGGGTCGAAGCAGGTGCGCAGTTGGTCCCATACGAACTGCTCGATCTCCTCGTCACTGGCATTTTCGTGCAAGGTCGGGCGCGGCAGCGCCTCCAGTCCCAGGGCGTCGAGATTGGCCCCCTCGACGAGGTAGAGGCGCCCCTCGAAGGCCACGCTGATGCTGCTGCCCTTGGCCTGCATCACCGAGACGATGCTGTCCTCGGGCAGGGTGATGGTCTTGCCGAAGGGGATCGAAATCACCTCCACGTCACGCTGCAGCGGCAGGCTCTGGCCCTTCTGGAGGCTGGCAATCTGCTCGATATCGCTCATTCGACTCCTTATCTCACCATGCCGATGACCCGCTCCAGGGCGGCAGCGAAGATCTCGACTTCCTCGAGGGTGTTGTAGGCTGCAAACGAGGCACGGCAGGTGGCATCGACACCGAACTGCGCCAGCAGCGGCTGGGCACAGTGGTGCCCGGTGCGAATCGCCACGCCGAGCTGGTCGATCAGCAGGCCGATGTCCTGGGCATGCGCCCCGTCGACCACGAACGACAGCACGCTGGCCTTGTGCGGTGCGGTGCCCAGGAGGCGCAGGCCGTCGATGCGCAGCACGCGCGCCGTGGCGGCCTCGAGCAGCTCGGCTTCCCAGGCGCCGATGGCCTCGACGCCAACCCCTTCGATCCAGCGCAGCGCCTCACCCAGGGCGATGACCTCGGCGATCGCCGGCGTGCCGGCCTCGAACTTGTGGGGAATCGCCGCAAAGGTGGTCGGTGACTCGAACGACACCGTCTGGATCATCTCGCCGCCGCCCTGCCACGGCGGCATCGCCTCGAGCAGCGCCGCCTTGCCGTAGAGCACGCCGACCCCGGTGGGCCCGTAGACCTTGTGCCCGGAGAAGGCGTAGAAGTCGGCGTCGATATCGCGCACGTCCACCGCCTGATGCGGCGCGGCCTGGGCACCGTCGACCAGGATCAGCGCGTCGTGGGCGTGGGCAATCGATGCCATCTCACGCACCGGATTGACGGTGCCGAAGGCGTTGGAGACGTGATTGACCGCGACCAGCCGGGTGCGCTCGCTGAACAGGCCGCGATAGGCGTCGAGATCGAGCACCCCGCGGGCGTCGACCGGAATCACCTTGATCACGATGCCCAACTGGCTGGCCAGCAGCTGCCAGGGCACGATATTGGAGTGATGCTCGAGGCGCGACACCAGCACCTCGTCGCCGGGACGCAGGTTGGCGCGGCCCCAGGCGTTGGCAACCAGGTTGATCGCCTCGGTGGTGCCGCGGGTAAAGATGATCTCGCGACTGTCGCCGGCGTTGAGGAAACCGCGCACCGTCTCACGGGTGCCCTCGAAGGCCGCCGTGGCCTCGTCGGCCAGGGTGTGCAGCCCGCGATGGATATTGGCGTTGTAGCGCCCGAAATAGTCATCGAACGCCGCGATCACCCGCCGCGGGGTCTGGCTGGTGGCGGCGTTGTCCAGATACACCAGCGGCTTGCCGTGCACCTCGCGGGCGAGGATCGGAAACTCCTCGCGCAGCGCGGCGACGTCGAGCGGCGGTGTGGCGAGCCGGGGCTGGGTGGCAAGATCGGTCATGACATACTCCTGCGGGCTGCGCCGCTCATTGCTCGTCGAGCGCTGCCGCCGCCTCGACCAGCCCGGCCAGATTGAAACGTTCCGGCAGCTTGCCGGCCACCGCCAGTTCGACGCGCTCGGCGATGGCGTCGAGATTGACCTGCTCGAGCACCTCGCCGGCGAAGGCCAGGGTCAGCAGGCCGCGGGCGGTCTGCAGGTCGATGCCGCGGGCGCGCAGCGCATAGATCGCCTCTTCGTCGAGCTGGCCGGTGGTAGTGCCGTGGGAGCACTTGACGTCGTCGGCATAGATCTCGAGCTCGGGCTTGGCGTCGATCTCGGCGCGATCCGAGAGCAGCAGATTAGCGTTGCTCTGGAAGCCCTCGATCTTCTGGCTGTCGCGCTTGACCACCACCCGGCCGTTGAACACGCCGCGGGCACGATCGTCGAGAATGCCCTTGTAGTTCTCGTTGGAGAAGGTCAGCGGGGCGTTGTGATTGGCCACGGTATGGTTGTCGATGTGCTGGCGGCCCTGGCCGTAGAACAGCCCGTAGAAATTGGCCACCGCCCCCTGACCGTTGAGATCGCTAATCAGGTCGTTGCGCACCAGGCCGCCACCCAGGTTCAGGTTATACGAGGTGTAGCGGCTGTCGCGGGCCTGCTCGGCGTGGATGCTGGCCACGTGCAGGTCGCCCAGCGGCGCTTCCTGCAGCTTGTAGTGATCGAGGATGGCGCCGCGCTCGAGGATCAGCTCGGCGACCAGATTGGTGAAGTTAGTGGCGCCCTCTTCACCGATGTGATGCTCGATCAGCGTTGCCTGGCTGCGCGCACCGGCCTCGACCAGCAGGCGCGGATGGCTCATCACCGGGGCCTTGCCGTGACGCGACAGGAACTGCACCACCAGCGGCTTGTCGACCACGCTGCCCGGCGCCAGGCGCAGCACCGCGCCCTCCTCCATGAAGGCGGTATTGAGCGCCGAAAACGGCGAGAACTCGACGCCGGTCAAGCGGCCCAGCGGCCCGCCGACGGCTTCGTGATTGTCGGCCAGCGCCTGTGACAGCGGCACCAGCTGCACGCCCTGGGGCAGGCCTTCGAGCTGCGACAGCGCCGGGGCATAGACGCCGTCGACGAAGGTCAGCCGATAGGCGTCTATGGGCAGTGTCAGGGTGGCAGCGACGGTCTGCGAGAAGTCGGCGTCCTCCGCCAGGGAGAATTCGCCGTTGGCGATGGCGCGCACGTCGGTGTATTTCCACGCCTCGTCGCGGCGCGTGGGGAACCCCAGTGCCTCGAAGCGCGCCGCCCCGGCCTGGCGCCGTGCGGCAATCCAGGTCGGCTCGGGGCCCTGCTGGTGGCGCTTGGCCTGGCGCCGGGCGAGGCTGTCGAGAAAGTTCTGTTCGCTCATGCCGCCGTCTCCTCGACCACCCAGTCGTAGCCGCGGGATTCGAGCTGCTTGGCAAGCTCGGCGTCGCCAGTCTTGGCGATGCGACCGTCGACCAGCACATGCACCTGATCCGGCACGATATAGTCGAGCAGGCGCTGATAGTGGGTCACCAGCAGGATGCCGCGATCTTCGGCGCGCAGGCTGTTGACGCCGTCGGCGACGACCTTCATGGCGTCGATGTCGAGACCCGAATCGATCTCGTCGAGCATCGCCAGCTTGGGCTGCAGCACCAGCATCTGCAGGATCTCGTTGCGCTTCTTCTCACCGCCGGAGAAGCCCTCGTTGACTGCGCGCTGCAGGAAGCTGGCGTCCATCTTCATTTCACCGAGCTTGTCCTTGACCAGCTTCATGAACTCCGGAGCCGGCACCTCTTCCTGGCCGCGCGCGGTGCGCTGGGCATTGAGAGCCGCCTTGAGCAGATAGATGTTCTTGACCCCGGGAATCTCCACCGGGTACTGGAAACCCAGCAGCAGGCCCGCCTGGGCGCGCTCTTCGACTTCCATCTCGAGCACATCCTTGCCTTCGAAAGTGATCGAGCCCTGGGTGACCTCGTAGCCGTCCTTGCCGGCGATCACTGCCGACAGCGTCGACTTGCCGGCCCCGTTGGGGCCCATGATGGCGTGGACTTCACCGGCCTTGATGGTCAGGTTGAGGCCCTTGAGGATGGCCTGGCCTTCCACCGCAACGTGCAGATCCTTGACTTCGAGCATTGCAATTACCCTTTTCCGATTCTGGCAAGCCGCCTAAGAAATCCTCTAGGCGACCCGAAAATAAATGTTCTACGCGAAGACCGAGCGCAATAGCGCCTAGCCTACGGCGCCTTCCAGGGTGACGCTCAACAGCGCCTCGGCTTCCACGGCAAACTCCATCGGCAGTTCCTGGAAGACGTCCTTGCAGAAGCCATTGACGATCATGCTCACCGCATCCTCTTCGGAGATCCCGCGGCTCTGGCAGTAGAACAGCTGGTCCTCGCCGATCTTGGAGGTGGTCGCCTCGTGCTCGATGGTCGCGGTGCTGTTGCCAATCTCCTGGTAGGGGAAAGTGTGGGCGCCGCACTGGTCGCCGATCAGCAGCGAGTCGCACTGAGTGAAGTTGCGCGCCCCCTTGGCCCTGGGCCCGATCTTGACCAGACCTCGGTAGGACTGGTTGCTGCGCCCGGCGGAGATGCCCTTGGAGACGATATACGAGCGGGTACCTTCGCCGATGTGGATCATCTTGGTGCCGGTGTCGGCCTGCTGGCGGCCATTGGTTACCGCCACCGAGTAGAACTCGCCGATGCTATCCTTACCGCGCAGCACACAGGAGGGATACTTCCAGGTAATCGCCGAGCCGGTCTCGACCTGGGTCCAGCTGATCCGCGAGCGGGCACCGCGGCAGTCGCCGCGCTTGGTGACGAAGTTGTAGATGCCGCCCTTGCCGTTCTCGTCGCCGGGGTACCAGTTCTGTACCGTGGAGTACTTGATGTAGGCGTCGTCCAGTGCCACCAGCTCGACCACTGCGGCGTGAAGCTGGTTCTCGTCACGCATCGGCGCGGTGCAGCCCTCGAGGTACGAGACCTGAGCGCGGCTTTCGCAGATGATCAGGGTGCGCTCGAACTGGCCGGTGTTGGCGGCGTTGATGCGGAAGTAGGTGGACAGCTCCATGGGGCAGGTCACGCCTTCCGGCACGAACACGAAGGAGCCGTCGGTGAACACCGCCGAGTTGAGGGCGGCGAAATAGTTGTCGGCCACCGGCACGACCGTGCCCAAGTACTGCTTGATCAGTTCCGGGTAGTCGCGGATCGCCTCGGAGATCGAGCAGAAGATCACCCCCGCCTCGCCCAGCTTTTCCTTGAAGGTGGTGGTCACCGATACCGAGTCGAACACCGCATCCACCGCCACGCCGGCCAGCGCCGCGCGCTCGTGGAGGGGAATCCCCAGCTTCTCGTAGGTCTCGAGCAGCTTGGGGTCCACCTCATCGAGACTCTGAGGACGATCCTCGTCACGCTTGGGGGCGCTGAAGTAGGAGATCGACTGATAGTCGATGGGCGGGTAGTCGAGGTGCGCCCAGGAGGGCGGCGTCATCTTGAGCCACTGGCGGTAAGCGTCCAGACGCCAGTCGAGCATCCACTGCGGCTCGCCCTTCTTGTTGGAGATGAACGCGATGGTGTCCTCATCCAAGCCGGGCGGTAGGGTATCGCTCTCGATGTCGGTCACGAAGCCTTCTTTGTAGTCGCGACGAACGAGCTGTTCCATTTCCTCGGTTGCCATGTTCAATCCCCTCCCGGGCGTTGCCGTCGAGCAGCTAGCTCAACATGAACATTTGTAGGATTAGCGGCTGGCGCCAGCGGCCAGCGTTACGGTCTGAATCGGCAGCTGCACCGGCAGCTTGATCGGCGTGGCCTGAGCCAGGTGCGCCAGGGTCACGCTGTCGAGCAGGGTGCGCACGGCGAGCGACACGCGCTGCCAGTTGTCGGCGACCCCGCAGGTGGCGACCAGATCGCAGTCGCCGTCGGCATGACTGCATTCGGTCATCGCCACCGGGCCTTCGATGGCCGCGATGATATCGCTGGCGGTGATCTCGCTGGCCTCTCGCGCCAGCCGGTAACCGCCCTGGGCCCCGCGCTGGGAGACCAGCAATCCGGCACGCACCAGCGACTTGAGGGTCTTGCTCACCGTCGGGTGCGGCAGGTGGACGGCGTCGGCCAGCTCGGTCGCTGCATGCGGCTGCTGCGGGTGGCGCGCAATGTGCGCCATCACCACGGCGGCATAGTCGGTCATGCGTGAGAGCTTGAGCATGCGGCACATCCTCGAGGGTCGTGGCCAGTGGGCGGCTCGGATTGGGGACCATTTTAGTCCTGTATAACTCCGATGTGAAGCACCCTGCACATTTCCTTACCTTCGACGGCAGGATGTCGGCATGATCGCAACCGTTTCCACCAATAATGCTAATTATTCACATTTAGACTCTACCTCGTATCCGCCGCCTCCCGCCGCGCGGCACATCGTGACGACAGCCCGGTGTCCCCCCGAAGAGACATTCTTAACCGATTGATTTCATGTCATATTTTTTTCCATAGGCGACAAGGCGTTGCCGAGCACCGACACAGCAGGCGCTGATCGGCAAGCAGCAGCGCCGACATGTGCACGCAAAAAATCTAATAAATTGCTGTTATTAAACGGATAAAAAATCACCTGGCACGATTTGCGCAACCCGTGGGGGTGTTCACTGGAATCTCGCCGGCCGTGAATGCCCCATGGATGAGAGGGCAAGCGGCCGGCCAGAGGGTTTTATCACGCTATCTTCCGCTCACAGCACGCACGCCATGGAAGAGCCGACAAGCAAGGAGCGTCACTCATGCGGATTACCATCTTTGGCTCAGGCTACGTGGGCCTGGTCACCGGCGCCTGCCTGGCCGATGTTGGCCACGACGTCATCTGCGTCGACATCGACAGCGACAAGATCGCCGCCCTCAATGACGGCCAGGTGCCGATTCACGAGCCGGGCCTGGAGACCATCATCCGTCATAATCTGGATGCCGGCCGACTGCGCTTCACCACCGACGCCGCCCGGGCGGTAGAGTTCGGAATGCTGCAGTTCATCGCCGTCGGCACGCCCCCCGACGAGGACGGCAGCGCCGACCTGCAGTACGTGCTGCAGGTGGCCCGCACCATCGCCACCCATATGCGCGAGTACAAGGTCATCGTCGACAAGTCGACGGTCCCGGTAGGCACCGCCGAGAAGGTCAGCGCCTGTGTGGCCGAGACCCTCGCCGAACGTGGCGCCACGCTGGCCTTCGATGTCTGCTCCAATCCGGAGTTTCTCAAGGAGGGGGCGGCCATCGAGGACTTCTCGCGCGGCGCGCGGATCGTCGTCGGCACCGACAGCGACCGCGTGCGCCAGGCCATGCGCGAATGCTACGCGCCCTACAGCCGTCTGCATGACAAGCTGATCTTCATGGACGTACGCAGCGCCGAGCTGACCAAGTACGCCGCCAACGCGATGCTGGCCACCAAGATCAGCTTCATCAACGAGATCGCCAACCTGGCCGAGAAGCTGGGGGCCGACATCGAGCACGTGCGTCACGGCATCGGCAGCGATCCACGCATCGGCCACCACTTCATCTATCCCGGCTGCGGCTACGGCGGCTCGTGCTTCCCCAAGGACGTCCAGGCACTGGCGCGCACCGCCCATGAAGTCGGCCACCCGCCGCAGCTGCTCGAAGCGGTGGAGTCGATCAACCTGCGCCAAAAAGACCAGCTGTTCGCTAAGCTGGAACGCGCCTTTAACGGCGACCTGGCGGGCAAGACCATCGCCCTGTGGGGGCTGGCCTTCAAGCCCAACACCGACGATATGCGCGAAGCCCCGAGCCGCGCGCTGATGGCGTCGCTGTGGGCCGCCGGAGCGCGAGTGCAGGCCTACGATCCCGAGGCCCAGGACGAGTGCCGGCGCCTCTACGGCGAGCGTGATGATCTGGCGCTGTGCCAGCGTCGCGACGAAGCGCTGGAGGGCGCCGACGCGCTGGTCATCTGCACCGAGTGGAAGGCCTTTCGCAGCATCGACTTCGCCATGCTCAAGCAGACGCTGGCCAGCCCCATCGTCATCGATGGCCGCAACCTGTTCGAGCCGGCCAGCGTCAAGCAGGCCGGCCTCGACTACTACGCCATCGGGCGCGGCGACTCACTGCAGGCCGCCCTGGCCTAGGAGTCGGCATGCAAGCGAAACGTCCCAAACCCTCCGTCGCCAGCTGGGCGACGGAGGTCACCGTGCTGCTGTTCGGATTGACGCTGCTGGTGGTGCTGATCAGCGAACTGCCGCGCGACATCTTCTCGCCGGAGTCGCAGAGCTTCTTCTTCGTGATCGGTGCCATCGGTATCTGGCGCTACTCCTGGTGGCTCGTCCAGGCACTGCGCTCGGTGTGGTACAACCGCCAGGTCTTTCCCCGGCTGCGCGCCGAAGCGGATGCCATAGGGACCGCGGCCAAGCCCAGCGAGCTGTACGTGCTGTGCACCTCCTACCGCATCGAGCCGGAGGTCAACTTCGCGGTCTACGATGCGCTGATTGGCGAGGTCCGCGACTATGGCGTACCCACTGTCATCTTTGCCGCGATCTCCGATCGCAGCGATGTCGATGTGATCGACCATGTGCTCGACGAGCACGGTTGGCCGGCCAACGTCGAGGTGCGCTACATGTTCCAGAAGGGCGATGGCAAGCGCTCGGCGATGGCCGAAGTGCTGCGCGCCATCTCGCGCTGCATGCCGGCGCCGGACGCCCTGCTGGTATCGATGGACGGCGACATCCGCCTCGAGCCCGGCACCCTGTCTCGCTCGCTGCCGTTCTTTGCGCTGCAGGATGATCTCGGCGCCCTGACCACCAACAACAACGCCATCGTCACCGGCGGCGACGCCACCAAGGAGTGGTACGACCTGCGCTACGCCCAGCGCCATCTGGTGATGAGTTCGATGTCGCTGTCACAGCGCCTACTGGTACTGACCGGCCGCTACAGCGTGTTTCGTGCCGAGCTGGCGACCCTGCCGAGCTTCATCGAGCTGGTCGAGCACGACCACGTCGAGCACTGGCGCTTCGGCAACTTCAAGTTCCTGTCAGGCGACGACAAGTCGACCTGGTACTGGCTGCTGCAGCGCCGCTGGAAGATGCGCTACCTGCCCGACGTCTACGTCTCGGGGTTCGAGGAGCTCCCCGACCGGCGGCGCTTCTTCGCCTCGACCCTCGACCTGATGCGCCGCTGGTACGGCAACATGCTGCGTACCAGCAATCGCGCCATCGCCCTGGGGCCACGGCCGATGGGGCTGTTCACCTGGTGGAGCCTGGTCGATCAGCGCTTGTCGATGTGGACCACGCTAGTGGGACCGACGGTGGCGATCCTGGTGACCGCCTTCGTGCGCCCGTCGTTCATCTTCGCCTACCTGCTGTGGATCCTGTTCACGCGCAGTATCGCCGCGCTGATCCTGGCCTGGCAGCGCGGGCGCTTCAGCCTGCTGTGGGTGCCACTGCTCTACTACAACCAGATCGGCGGCGCCCTGCTCAAGACCTACGTTAGCTTCCGCTTCAATCGTCAGAAGTGGTCGCGCCAGGGCATCTCCGCCGGCGAGCCGACGAGCCTGCGCGCGGCACGCCGCCAGCGCCACATGGGTCACTTCATGCACGGCGTCTACCTGGCCAGCCTGCTGTTCGTGCTGGTGCTGGCCACCGGCGTGCTGGCCCCGCCGGATGCCGTGTCGCTGAACATCTTCCAGGACGGCGGCGGCCTCAACGGCCGCTGACGTCCGCCCCGATTCGCGCTTTCAAGGAGTCTGTCACATGGACCCACGATCTCCCGGTCACCACGATCGAAGTGAACCCACCCTCGGCGCTCGACGTCGCTACCTGGACGATGGCCCAAGCGCACGCGATGGCGAGCGCAACGGCCATATGAGCGAGCCGCGTGCTTACCGCGAGGCGACCCGTGCCGACGCATCGCTGCGCCACGAGCGCCGCGACGAGCGTCAGCACGTGCGCATCTCACCGCCGTTCCAGGTCGAGCTGGCCGATGGACGCCGTCTGGGCGGGCTGGACCTGTCGCTGGGTGGTTTCGCCGCTCATGCCGACACTACCCTGGCCATCGACAGCCTGGTCGACGCCAGCCTGCTGGTCGAAGCCGGCGGCGCCGAGTTGATCATTCCGCTACAGGCGCGCTGCCTGCGCTGCCATCCGTTCGGGGAGCACGGCGACCATAAGCTGGCGTTCCAGATCGTCGCCATCGACCCGCCCCACCTCGAGCTGCTGCGCCAGGTGGTGCGCGCCCACCTTAGCGGCCGGCATGCCAGCATCGAGCGGCTGGTCAGCGAGGAGGACCCGCAGACCCCGCGTAAGCGCCAGCAGACCAGCGGCCCGACCCCGCCGGGGCGGCCACCCAAACCATGGGGCCGCTACGCGCTGCTGTTTGCCGCCGCCGGGGTACTGGTGATCGCCGCGGCCGCCACCGCCTACCGCAACTTCATGCTCATCGAGCCGAGCTTCGCTGCAGTCACCGCGCCGCGCATCGACATCCGCGCCCCCGGGGCGGGGATCCTCCGCGAGCACCAGTGGGAGGCCGGTGACCGCGTCGAACGCGACGAGTACCTGACCGGCGTCAACAACAGCGACCTCGAGTCCGACCTGATACTGGCCCAGGCCTCGCACCGCTACAACTCGCAGCTGATCGACAACCTCCAGGCCAGCCTCGACGACCCCAACGCCCAACAGGTCAGTCTGGTCAACTCGACCCAGCCGGCCAGCGGCGACACCGTCAACTACGAGACCGCCTCGCCGGAGATCGCCCAGGCGCGGGTCGAGCAGTTCGAGACCACTCGCGACTACGAGAGCTCGCGGATCAGCGCGCTGCAGTCACGCATGTCGATGAACGAGATCTCAAGCCCCTGCGACTGCCTGGTGGCCTGGGCGCTATCCAGCGCCGACGGCACCTACATCAACGAGAGCGAACGCATCATGACGCTGATTCGCACCGGCGAGGACGACGTGATGGTCGAGGCGCTGGTGCACATGAGCGATATCGCGCGCATCGAACCCGAACAGGTTGCCTACGTCGCCCTGCCCCACGCCTCGGAACCGATTCGCGCCCAGGTCCGCAGCGTGGCGCTGGACGTCGAGCGCCAGCCGCGCGCCGGCTTCCCGGACTGGGTGCGTCAGCAGCAGAACGTGGCCAGCGTGCTGCTGGTGCCCGAGACCGACCTGCCGGCGGATGCCGTGGGCCAGCCGGTCGACGTGCGCTTCACCGAGCAGCCGGTATTGGCCGCTGGCGCCGAGTGGGTCTGGCAGGGCGGTCGCGCCGTGGCGCAGTTCGTCGAGCGCCTCTATCAGGCGGCGCAAGGCGACGCAGACGATACCCCCGAGCAAGCCCAGGAGAGTTGATGATGGCGATGTTTGCCCCCCGTCCATGGCCCATCGGCGCTGCGCTGGCCGCCACTGCGCTGATGGCGACACTGCCGCTGGCCGCCGACGACGTCGATGACGCCTTGAGTATTCCGACTTCGCAGGGCTGCTCGGCGCGCTACAGCGAGGTCGCCCACCACCGCCCGGACAGCGATGCCACCACCCCCAAGCAAGCGGTACGCCGCGGCTTCGATACCCAGCGCGACTGGGGCACCGAGCACAACGTCGAGGTGCTGGCCCCGGGCGAAAGCGGTCTCGACCAGCCGGTGCTGCGCGTGCACTACCCGGCCGGCACCTCCTCCCCCGGCGATGACGGCAACGGTCGCGGCCAGGGCGGCGCCGGCTTCTATACCCAAGACGCCGGCCTCGCCGACGCCGACCGCGCCTGCCTGCGCTATCAGGTGCGCTTCGCCGAGGACTTCGACTTCGTGCGCGGCGGCAAGCTGCCGGGGCTCTACGGCGGCGACGGACCCAGCGGTGGCGAGGCCGCCGACGGTGACAACGGCTTCTCGATGCGCTTCATGTGGCGCGAGCAGGGCCAGGGCGAGCTCTATGAGTACGTGGTCAATCAGGACGAGGATCACGGCGCCTCGGTGGGCCGCGGCCTGTGGCACTTCCCCACCGACCGCTGGGTCACCGTCGAGCAGGAGGTGGTGCTCAATCACCCCGACCGCGACGACGGCGTCGCCCGGGTGTGGATCGACGGCGAGCCGGTGCTCGAGCAGCACGGCATCGTCTATCGCACCAGCGAACGGGTTGGCATCGAGGGAGTGATGTTCTCGAGCTTCTTCGGCGGCCACGGCGAGGGTTGGCGCACGCCCCGCGACCAGCACGCCGACTTCGGTGACTTCCGCCTGTATGTGCCAGGAGCATGATGCCGATGCTGTCGACTCTCGCCCTATCGCTCCCCGCTCGACGTTCGGCACTCGCCGGGCTGGCTGGCGCCGCGCTGCTGGTCGTGGCATCGAGCGCCCATGCATTGACCACTGCCGAGCGCGAGGCCCTGGATCTCTCCGACTACACCGTCACCGATCGCGACGCCGGCTATTTCGACGTCGAGGCGCGCATGGCACTACTCGACGACACCCATAACGCCATGCTGCTGCAAGAGCTCGACGAACTCGCCACCGGCACCAGTTGCCAGCAGCTGCTGAGCATTCCGCCGATCACCACCCGACTACGAGTACCGGGCTACTACCCCAACCCCGAGGAGTGGCAGCTCGCCTCGGAGCCGCTGTTCCAGTTCGAAGACAGCGTGTCGCAGCTGGCCGGCAGCTTCGTCGCCACTGGAGACGACTACTACGCCGACTGCCTGGTGCGCTTCCTCGAACGCTGGGCGGTCAACGATGCGCTGATGGAGTTCCACTACGAATCGATGGAGCCCCAGGCGTGGTTCGCCACCGAGTCGATGATCTTCGCCGCGGCCATGGCCTACTCGGTGGTACGTCCCCACGTCGAAGGACGCGAGCAGGAGCAGGCGGACGTCGAAGAGTGGCTCAAGCGCCTCAGTGACCGGCATATCAGCATCCCCGGCGAGGAGGGCAACAGCTGCTGCAATAACCACTTCTACCGCCGGGCGCTCTACGCGGCGATGGTCGGCGTGCTGCTGGAGGACGACGAGCTGTTCCAGGTCGGCGTCAGCGCCGTCTACTCGGCGCTCCATGACCTCACCGAAGAGGGCGCCCTGCCGCTGGAAGTGGCCCGTGGCCGTCGCGCCACCCACTACCAGAACTACGCCCTGCTCTACCTGATTCCGATCATGGAGGTGGTCGCTCGCCAGGGGTACGACATCCATGCCCTCGAAATCGACGGTCGCGACATCCACGACGCGGTCGATTTCGCCATGCGTGCCATTGACGACCCGACCAACCTCGGCGAGGACGTGCCCCTCGAGCAGTACACCGGCTTCCTCCAGGACCCGCAGTACTTCGTCTGGATGGAGCTCTACCAGACCCGCTTCGACGATCCGCGCATCGCCGACTTCCTGCCGCACCTGCGTCCACTCTACAACCGCAGCGCCGGTGGCTACATGACGCTCTACGTCATGCCACCCGAGACGCAGCAGCAGGTCATCATCGACGACGACGCCCCGGCCACCCAAGGTTTCGACGGCCTGGCGGCACGCTGAGCGTCGCCCAACCTCACACGGGAAGGAATCCACCATGCTACGACCACACGACTCACGCCGCTTCGTCACCTCACGGCAGCAGCTGTCCGCCTGTGCCGGCCTGGTCCTGCTGGTCAGCCTAGCCGGGTGCGCCAGTTCAGGCGGCACGCCGCCGGGGGAAAACCACGCCACCGCCCTGCCCGCACAGTACAGCCACTGGTTCGAGGGTAACGTCGAGGCCGACATGAGCGGCGACGACTGGAGCCGCATCAACTACGCCCAGCAGCTCATCGAGGAGGGCGACTACGCCCGCGCCCAGGATCAGCTGCGCCAGATGATCAACCTCGGCTTCCCGCCGGCGTCCTACCACATGGGGCGGATGTACGAGAACGGCCTCGGGGTCGAGCGTGACACCGCCGAGGCCGCGCGCCACTACGCCGAGGCGCTGGAGCTGCCGTCCTCCTCCCGCGGCCACGCCTCGCTCAACCTGGCCAAGCTCTATCTCGAGGGTGACGGCGTGGCGCGCAACGACGCCCTGGCCTACTACTTGCTGTGGCAGGCTATCGACGAAGAGGTCGAGCGCGACGCCGAGATCACCCTGGCGGAACTGATGGTCGAGGGCGGCGACGGCGTCCAGGCCGACCCCCGGCTGGCCCGGCGCCTCTATCAGCGCGCCGCCGAACGTGGCGATGAGCGCGCCCAGCTGGCCCTGGCCGAGGCCTATCGCGCCGACGGCTGGCTGGTCGACGACCCCGAGCGCTCCCGGCAGTACGCCGAGCAGGCCGCCGCCGGGCTCCAGGCTGAGGCAGAAGCCGGCGATACCGGCGCCATGCAGCGTTTGGCTCGCCTGCATGGGGACGATGGTCTGCTCGAGGGCGACCCGCAGCAGCGCCTCGACTGGCTGCTGGCGGCGGCGGAGTCCGGCGAGCCCGGCGCCCAGACCCAGGCCGCGCGCCTGCTGCTCGAGAGCGGCGACGAGGCCCAGGCCATCAGCCTGCTGGAGACCGCCGCCGGCCACGGCGATGTCGACGCCATGGCGCTGCTCGGCGACCACCTGCTGCAGCGTTCGGCCCACGACGGCCAGGGCATCGCCTGGCTCGAACGCGCCGCCGAGCGCGGCTCGGCCGATGCCGCGGTCAGCCTGGCCCGCGCCTACCTCGACGGCAACGGCGTCGCCGGTGACCCCCAGCAGGCCGTAGCCCTGCTCGAGCAGGCAGCCGACCAGGACGACGGCTTCGCCCTGGCGCTGCTCGGCGAGCTCTACCTCAGCGACGAGCACCTGCCCTCGCAGCCGCTGCAGGCCGTCGACTACCTGCAGCGCGGCCACGAACTCGGCCACCCCTACGCCACCATGCAGCTCGGCGAGGTCTATCTCGAGGGGCGCGGCGTGGCCGGCAACCCGCGCCAGGCCGAGACACTGCTGCGCGAGGCGGCACGCCAGGGCCAGGCCAGCGCCAAGCGGCTGCTCGGCGAGGCCTACCTGGAGGGCGAGACTCTCGACTATCACCCGTCGCGCGGCGAGCGCCTGCTGCGCGAGGCCATCGAGGCCGGCGACACCACCGCCATGGCAGTGCTCGGCGAGGCGTACCTGGAAGGGATCGAGGGCGAGCTGCAGCCCGAGTGGGGCATCGACCTGCTCGAGGACGCCGCTCGCCAGGGTGACGATTACGCCATGCTGGTGATGGGCCGCGCCTATCGCCATGGCGACGGCGTCGAGCGCGACCTGCAGCGCTCCGCCTACTGGCTGCGCCAGGCCGAGGATGCCGGCCACGAATCGGCCGGCGATGCGCTGATGTACACCCAGCGCGACCTGGGTGCCGCGGGGGATATCGAAGCGCTGGTCAGCGCCGCCGAAGAGGGCCACCCCGGGGCCATGGCCGATCTCGGCCGCGCCTACCTCGAGGGCCAAGGGGTGGCGGCCAACGCCGACCAGGCCCGCGCCTGGCTGCAGCGCGCCGACCGCGCCGGTCATCCCGGTGCCTCGGCGAGCCTCGGCCGCCTGCAGCTCGAGGCCGGCGACGAAGCCGCTGCCCGCGACTACCTGGAGCGCGCCGTGGCCGGCGGCCACGGCGGTGCCCAGGCCGACCTGGGCGAACTGCTGATCGACTCCGGCGACGACCCAGAGCGCGGCATGCAGCTGCTCACGCAAGCGGCCGACGCCGGCCATAGCGGCGCGCGCCTGCACCTCGGCCAGGCCTACCTGCACGGCGACGAGGGCCTGCCCCAGGACACCCAGCGCGGCCTCGACTACCTGCAGGACGCGGTGGACGACGGCCACCCCGGCGCCCAGGCGGTGCTGGGCCGCGAGTACCTGCGCGGCGAGGTGCTGGCCTACGACGCCGAGCGCGGCAGCGACCTGCTGCTGGCCGCCGCCGAGCAGGGCCATGAAAGTGCGCGCCTGGCGCTGGCCGAAGCCTACCTGGCGGCCAACGGCCTGGAGGGCGCCAACAACGAGCAGGCGCTGATCTGGCTCGAGGGTGTGATCGAAGGCGATAGCCAACTGGCCTCCCAGACCCTGCGCCAGCTGCTCACCGAAGATAGTGCACGAGACGTCATCGGCAGCCGCGACCTGTCGGCGGCGATCCAGTAAGCATCGCGCCGCCACAACGCAAAGCGCCGCCCCTGGGGGCGGCGCTTTGCGTGTCGCGCGCACTCGGCACTGGCAATATCAAGCGTCGAAGGGATTGCGCAGCACGATGGTCTCGTTGCGGTCTGGCCCGGTGGAGATGATATCGATGCTGGTGCCGACCTGCTCCTCGAGGAAGCTGATGTAGGCACGCGCGTTGGCCGGCAGTTCCTCGACCCGCTTGATGCCCAGGGTCGAATCGCTCCAGCCCGGCAGGTCCTGATAGACCGGTTCGATGGCCTCGTAACCTTCGGAGTCCACCGGGGTATCGAGCACGTCGCCATCCTTGCTGCGGTAGCCGACGCAGACGCGGATGTTTTCGAGACCGTCGAGCACGTCGAGCTTGGTCAGGCACAGGCCGGAGACCGAGTTGATCTGCACCGCATGGCGCAGCGCCACGGCATCGAACCAGCCACAGCGGCGCGCGCGCCCGGTGGTGGCGCCGAACTCGTGGCCGCGTTCGGCCAGATGACGGCCGTGGGCATCGAACAGCTCGGTGGGGAACGGTCCCGAGCCGACCCGCGTGGTATAGGCCTTGGTGATGCCCAGCACGTAATCGAGGTACAGCGGACCGACCCCGGAGCCGGTAGCGGTGCCGCCGGCGGTGGTGTTGGAGCTGGTGACGAACGGATAGGTACCGTGGTCGATATCCAGCAGCGAGCCCTGGGCACCCTCGAACAGGATGTTCTCGCCGGCCTTGCGCATGTCATGTACCAGGCCCACGGTGTCGCAGACCATTGGGCGCAGCTCCTCGGCCATCTCCATGGCTTCGTCGAGCACCTGCTGGAAGTCCACCGGCGGCTCGCCGTGATACTGAGTCAGCACGAAGTTATGGTAGTCGAGTACCTCGCCGAGCTTGGAGGCGAAGCGCTCGCGGTGCTGCAAATCGCCCAGGCGCAGCCCGCGACGCGCCACCTTGTCCTCGTAGGCCGGCCCGATGCCGCGCCCGGTGGTGCCGATCTTGGCCACGCCGCGGGCCTTTTCGCGGGCCTGGTCGAGGCGCACGTGGTAGGAGAGGATCAGCGGGCAGGCCGGCGACAGGCGCAGGCGCTGGCGCACCGGCACCCCCTTGGCCTCGAGCTCGCGGATCTCCTTGATCAGCGCCTCCGGCGACAGCACCACCCCGTTGCCGATCACGCAAATCTTGTCGTCACGCAGCACGCCGGAGGGAATCAGGTGCAGGACGGTCTTCTCGCCGTCGATCACCAGCGTGTGGCCGGCGTTGTGCCCACCCTGGAAGCGCACCACGGCGCTGGCCGATTCGGTCAGCAGGTCGACGACCTTGCCCTTGCCTTCGTCACCCCACTGGGTGCCCAGTACGACTACGTTCTTGCCCATTGCTTTGGTCTCTTGATCGAAGAATCCGCGCGATGCCTGCCCCGGCCATCAGTCCAGGGGGGACACCTGCCAGTCGTCGCCGCTGCGGGTCAGCTGGCGGTTGCAGCGATGCGCCTCGGGGCCGGTGCGCTGCCCCGGCAAGGCCACCACCACCCGTTCGCCGGCGTCGCGCAGTGCGGCGATGGTGGCCGCCTGCTGCTCGGCCGCGTCGGCCGCCACCCAGATGCCGTTGCAGGCCGGCGGCTGCAGTGCCAGCGAGGCCAGCAGCTTGAGGTCCATGGAGAACCCGGTGGCCGGCCGGGCGCGCCCGAAGGCGCGCCCGGTATCGTCATAGCGCCCGCCCTTGGCCAGCGCCTGGCCGTAGCCCGGCACATAGGCGGCGAACATCATGCCGGTGTGGTACTGATAGCCGCGCAGCTCGGCGAGATCGAAATAGAGCTCGACCTCGGGATACTCGGCGCGCACCCCGGCGCTCAGCGCCAGCAGCTGGTCGAGGGCCGCATTGACCGCGGCCGGCGCCTCGGCGAAGGCGCCGCGCGCCGCCTCGAGCACCTCGTCGCCGCCGTGCAGCTCGGCCAGCGCCAGGAACATCTCGGCCAGGGTCGGGTCGCTGACGCACTCCGCGACCCGCGCCGCGAGGTCCCCCGGCGACTTGAGATCCAGCGCCTCATACAGCGCTCGCTCCTGGGTGGCATCGAGTTCAGCGGCCTGCACCAGACTACGGTAGATGCCGATATGGCCGAGTGCCAGGTGAATTTCATCGGCGCCGGCCACCGCCAGGCTCGACAGTGCCAGACGCAGGATCTCCAGGTCGGCCTCCTGGCCGGCGTGACCGAACAGCTCGACGCCGACCTGCACCGGGCTGCGCCCGCCCTGATGCTGGTCGGCCTTGGCGCGCAGCACGTTGGTGCAGTAGCACAGCCGCACCGGCCCCTGGCGGCGCAGCGAGTGAGCGTCCATGCGCGCCACCTGGGGGGTGACGTCGGCGCTGACGCCCATCATCCGCCCGGTGAGCTGGTCGGTGAGCTTGAAGGTCTGCAGGTCGAGGTCGGTGCCGGTGCCGGTCAGCAGCGAGTCGAGAAACTCCACCGGCGGCGGCATTACCTGGTCATACCCCCAGCGGTAATAGAGGTCGAGCAGCGCACGGCGCAGCTCCTCCATGCGGGCCGCCTGCGGCGGCAGCACTTCGTCCATGCCGTCGGGAAGCAGCCAGCGGTCAGCGATGGTCATGTGTCCTGTCCTGCCACGAATGCACAAAAAAACCGGGCCACGCCCGGTTTGCGGATTCTACCACGTTTGGCCCCGGGGTGAACCCCGGGGCCCGGCCGCTCACTCCTCGTCGACGCCCATCGGGTTGGCGCTGTTGAGGTAGCGGAAGAAGTCGCTGGTCGGCTCCAGCACCAGCATGTTGCCGTCGCCTTCGAAGCTCTCGCGGTAGGCGTTGAGACTGCGATAGAAGGTGAAGAACTCCATATCCTGCTCGTAGGCGCCGGAGAAGATCGCGGCGGCTTCGGCATCACCCTCACCGCGCAGCGTCTCGGCGCGCTCGGTGGCCTGGGCCAGCAGCACCTGGCGCCGACGGTCGGCGTTGGCGCGGATCCGCTCGGCCTCCTCCTGACCCTGGGCACGCCATTCGCGGGCCTCGCGCTCACGCTCGGAGCGCATGCGGTCGAAGACCGCCGCCGAGACGTCTTCGGGCAGGTCGATACGCTTGATGCGGATATCGCGAATCGACACCCCCAGTTCCTCGCGCATCAGCGAGTCGAGCTCCTCGGCCGGCCCGATCATCAGGTCGTCACGCCGCTCGGCGATGATCTCCTGAAGGTCCAGGCGACCGAACTCGTTACGCAGGCTCTCGTCGACTCGCGGCTGGATCAGGCGTACCGCCTGCATCTCGTCACCGGAGGTCGCCTCGTAGTAGCGGGTCGGATTGACCACCTGCCACTTGACGTAGGAGTCGACGATCACCGCCTTCTGTTCGAGGGTCAGGTAGCGGCTGGTATCGGTATCCAGCGTCAGCACCCGGGTGTCGAACTTGCGCACCGTCTGGGTGATGGGGATCTTGACGTGCAGCCCCGGCTGGATGTTCTCTTCGATGACCTCACCGAAGCGCAGCTTGACCGCGCGCTCGGTCTCGTCGACCACGTAGAGGCTGTTGCTGGCCAGCCAGGCGGCGGCCGCCAGGCCACCCACGATGAGCAATGACTTGTTGTTAATCATTGGCGGCCCTCCCGACGGATACCACTGTTGCTGCTACCGCTACCGCTGCCGCTCTGTTGCTGGCGGAGGCGCTCGATCACCTGCGGGTCGATATCATCGCTACTCGACTCGCTGGAGCGCTGCCCGCCCTGGCCGCTGCTGCCGGAGCGCAACTGGTCGAGGGGCAGGTACATCAGCGGGCTGCTGTCGCTGACATCGATCAGCACCTTGTTGGTCTTGCCGAACACTTCGCTGATGGCATCCAGGTAGAGGCGCTCGCGCATGATCTGCGGCGAGGTCTGGTACTCAGTCAGCAGCGAGTTGAAGCGGTTGGCCTGACCCTGGGCTTCGGCCACTACCGATTCACGATAGCCCTGGCCCTGCTCGATCAGGCGCTGGGCCTGACCCTGGGCGGCCGGGATGATCGCGTTGGCGTAGGCCATGCCCTCGTTGATCGTCCGCTGACGATCCTCACGGGCGCGGATCACGTCATCGAAGGCGTCGATGACCGGCTGCGGCGCCGAGGTCGACTCGATGTTGATGGTCTGCAGGCGAATACCGGTACCGTAGCTGTCCAGGTAGGACTGCAGACGGCTGGCGACAGAGCTACCGAGGATCTCACGACCCGAGGTCAGGATATCGATCATGTCGGTGCCGCCGACCACGTGGCGCAGGGCGGAGTCCAGGGCGTTCTCGATCGACAGCTCCGGATTACGCACATTGAGTACGAAGTCACGCGGACTGGCGACCTGGTACTGCGCGGAGATCTCGACCTCGACGATGTTCTCGTCGCGGGTCAGCATCGACTGGGTCTGGGTCAGCGAACGCACGCGGGTCACGTTGACCATGCGCACGTCGTCGATCAGCGGCGGGTTCCAGTGCAGACCCGGCGTGACCACTTCCTGGTACTCACCGAAACGCAGCACCACGCCGCGCTCCGACTGGTCGACCAGGTAGAACCCGGTGGCCGCCCAGATCGCCAGCGCCACCACCACCAGCAGCCCGGGTAGCGCAAAGGTATTGCGCGGCTTGCCGCCCCCCTTATTGCCGCCGCCGTCGCCGCCGCGCTTGCCGCGGCCACCGCCGAGCATGCCATTGAGCTTGTCCTGAAATTTCTTCAGCGCCTCATCGAGGTCGGGCGGCCCCTGATTATTGCCGCCACCACCCCCACCGCCGCCGTTACCGCCGCCACCGCGTCGGCCACCGCCGCTCCAAGGGTCGTGCTGGTTGCCACCACCAGGCTCATTCCAAGCCATACGTCGTCTCCACTATGCGTTGATCACTCATGCGATACCGGACATCACCGCCGTCCGGTACGGCAACAGCATCGGTTGCGCTATCGCGTGCGTCGGCACGGCGACGCGTTGGCCCGCCGAAGCGTCAGCCGTCAGGCCTCCCAGACCGGACGGCTGCGCTCTTCAACGGGCAGGTAATCGTCGGCACGCTCACCCAGGCGCGCCATCAGCTGCAGGAAGTCGCGGCGCGGCAGGCGCACCTCGAGCTGGCTACAGCCACCCTCGTCGAACTGCTCGTCACGCACTGCTCCGAGCTCATGCAGCCCGGCACGCAGCTTACCCTGCGCCGGCGTCAGCGTCAGGGCGATGTCGATGACGTCGTCGGCCAGGCACTCGGAGAGCGCCTCGGCCAGCAGCTCGAGCCCCAGGCCCTGCTGCGCCGACAGCCACACCGCCTCGGGACGCCCCTCGCCGTCGCGCTCGATGCGCGGCGCGCTGTCGAGCAGATCGATCTTGTTCATCACCAGCAGGCAGGGTACCTCATCGGCACCGATCTCCTGCAAGACCCGCTGCACCTGCTCGACGTTGAGATCGCGGTCGGGGTCGGCGGCGTCGATCACGTGGACCAGCAGGCTGGCCTCGGCGGCCTCCTGCAAGGTGGCACGAAACGCCTCGACCAGTTTGTGCGGCAGGTGACGAATAAACCCCACCGTATCGGCCAGTACCACTGGACCAACGTCTTGTACCTCGAGACGTCGCAGGGTCGGGTCGAGGGTCGCGAACAGCTGATCCGCGGCGTACACCGAAGCCTCGGTCACGGCGTTGAACAGCGTCGACTTGCCGGCATTGGTATAACCCACCAGCGACACGCTGGGAATCTCGGCGCGTGCCCGGGCGCGACGATTCTGCTCGCGCTGGCTGCGCACCTTGTCGAGGCGCTTGTGAATCGACTTGATGCGCCCGCGCAGCAGGCGGCGGTCGGTCTCGAGCTGGGTTTCACCCGGGCCGCGCAGGCCGATACCGCCCTTCTGACGCTCGAGGTGAGTCCAGCCGCGCACCAGGCGCGTCGACATGTACTCGAGCTGGGCCAGTTCGACCTGCAGCTTACCCTCGTGGGTCCGCGCCCGTTGGGCGAAGATATCCAGAATCAGGCCGGTGCGGTCGAGCACCCGGCACTTGAGCGTCCGCTCCAGGTTGCGTTCCTGGGAGGGGCTCAGCGAGTGGTTGAAGATCACCAGCTCGGCTTGATGAATCGGCATCAGCGCCTTCAGCTCGTCGAGCTTGCCGCTGCCGATGAAGGTTCGAGAATCGGGCCGATGCCGGCTACCCGTCAGCAGGGTAGCCGGTTCGGCGCCGGCGGAGCGCACCAGTTCCAGAAACTCGCCGGAATCTTCGCGCTCCTGTTCGTCCTGGAAATCGATATGGACGAGTATCGCCGTTTCACCGGCGTCGGGACGTTCAAAAAACAATCACTACCTCGCGATCAACTCTCTTGTGCCGCCGCAGGATCCTGGGCCGGCAGACGCACGTTACGCGACGGTACCACCGTCGAGATAGCGTGCTTGTAAACCATCTGGCTAACGGTATTGCGCAGCAGAATCACGAACTGATCGAAAGATTCGATCTGGCCCTGCAGCTTGATGCCATTGACCAAGAAAATCGATACCGGAATGCGCTCCTTGCGCAGAATGTTCAGGTACGGGTCTTGGAGGGACTGCCCTTTGGACATTTTGCTCTCCCTAACTGTCTCTTTGAGTGATGTCGTTTTTCTATGACACCGGCGGTGACACGGCCGGCGCATGGTTCATCAACGGTGCCAAGAAGGCAGCCAATCGAAACACGTATCTTACGCTAACTGCCTAGGCGGCGCACGAGTTTCAGGACACGATCCAGACAATCCGGGGCCAGGCTATCGACCCACTCGAGCCCCTCCCAGCTGCGCATCCAGGTCAGCTGGCGCTTGGCCAACTGGCGCGTGGCGACCACGCCCTTGTGACGCAGCCAGTCATCATCATGTCCCGCCTCCAGCGCTTCCCAGGCCTGCCGGTAGCCGACGCTCTTGATCGACGGCAGCCCCGGGTGCAGGTCGCCCCGCTGGCGCAACAGGTCTACTTCATCGACAAAACCGGCGGCCAGCATGGCGTCGAAACGCGCCTCGATCCGCTGATGCAGCACATCGCGCTCGAACGGTGCCAGTCCTATCGACAGCGTACGCCAGGGGAAGGTTTCCGTGGGCTGCGACTGCCAGTGCTCGGTGAGTGTGCGCCCGCTGAGACGAAACACCTCGAGCGCGCGCATCAGCCGCTGGGGATCGTTGCGATGAATGCGCCGTGCCGCGGCCGGGTCGACCCGCGCCAGCTCGTCGTGCAGCGCGCCGAGCCCCTGCTCATCGGCCTGCCGCGCCAGCGCGGCGCGCACCTCGGGGTCCGCGGCGGGTAGCTCGGCGACCCCGGCCAGCAGCCGCTTGTAGTACATCATGGTGCCGCCGACCAGCAGCGGCATGGCGCCGGCTGCGCTAATTTGTCGCATCTCGCGAAGGGCATCGTCGCGAAACTCCGCTGCCGAATAGGGCTCGGCCGGGTCGCGGATATCGATCAGGCGATGCGGGGCGCGAGCCAGCTCCTCGGCGGAGGGCTTGGCGGTGCCGATGTCCATGCCGCGGTAGACCATCGCCGAGTCGACGCTGATGAGCTCGCAGCCGAGGCGCTCGTGGAGGGCGATGGCCAGATCGGTCTTGCCGGCGGCGGTGGGGCCCACCAGGAGGATGGCGGGGGGGCGCGTATCGGGCATGGGCTTGTCGGTCTTTCTCTCGGCTTGGCGTAGAGGAGCTGACCTGGGGGTAGGCTTGCGCGAGGGCGCTGTAAACCCGTCCCTGGGCGCTACTTTTTCCTTCCCTGGAAAAAGACCCTCGCTACACCCTGCCCCCAGGGCTCCTCGCAAGGCTGGTAGCCAGCATTAAAGTGGTTATTGACCGCGCAGGAACAGCTTGTCGAGATCGTGCATGCTCATCTCGGTCCAGGTCGGGCGGCCGTGGTTGCACTGGCCGCTGCGCTCGGTGCGTTCCATGTCGCGCAACAGGGCGTTCATCTCGGCCACGCTGAGCTTGCGGTTGGCGCGCACGCTGCCGTGGCAGGCCATGGTCGAGAGCAGCTCGTTGATGCGCGCTTCGAGGCGGTCCGAGCGGCCGTAGCGCTCCAGGTCGGCGAGCATGTCGCGCACCAGCGGCTCGACGTCGGCGTCACCCAGCAGCGCCGGCACCTGGCGCACCAGCAGCGTCTCGGGCCCCGCCACGTCGAGCTCGACGCCGAGCCGGGTGAAGGCCTCGCGCTCGGCCTCGGCGGTGGCCACCTCGGCGGGGCTCGCCGCCAGCGAAACCGGCACCAGCAGCGGCTGGGCGTCGAGCGCCCCGCCGTGGACCTGGGTCTTCATACGCTCGTAGACGATGCGCTCGTGGGCGGCATGCATGTCGACCATCACCAGGCCGCGCTGCGACTGGGAGAGGATATACACGCCGTGCAACTGGGCGATGGCGTAGCCCAGCGGCGGCGCCTGGGTGGGGTCGTCCTCGCCCAGCGAGGGTGCGGATGTCATCCGCGCCCCAGGCAGTTCACTTGTCCCTGCAACCGGCGTCTCGCGCCGCTCGGCCAGTGCGGTCTGCGCGGCGCCCCCGCCCGGCGGCGCCGGCTGGGGGGTCAGCAGGCTCTCCTCGTGCTCGGGATGCAGCGCCCGATAGCCGGCCATGAACTGGCGCACGCGGTCGGCACCGGGCCGCGACTCGGCAACGCCCTGGCGCAGCGCCATGGGCTGCTGCTGCCAGGCCGCTGCGCTGCTCTCGGTTGCCGCCTGCTGCTGCGGCTCTTCAGCACCATCGCCGCTGTCGTTGGGCCGCGCTTCGCCCAGCGCGCGGTGCAGGCTGGAGAACAGGAAGTCGTGGACCAGGCGGCCGTCGCGGAAGCGCACTTCGTGCTTGGTGGGGTGCACGTTGACGTCGACCACGCTGGGATCGAGCTCGAGATACAGCACGAACACCGGGTGGCGGCCGTGGAACAGCACGTCGCGGTAGGCCTGGCGAATGGCGTGGGCCACCAGCCGGTCGCGCACCACCCGACCGTTGACGAAGAAGTACTGCTGGTCGGCCTGGGCGCGGGCATGGGTCGGCAACCCTACCCAGCCCCACAGCCGCAGGCCGCCGCTCTCGAGGTCGAGGTGCAGGGCGTTGTCGATGAATTTGCTGCCGAGCAGCGCGGCGATGCGTCGCTCCCGCGCTGCGGCGTCGCCCACTGGGCGCAGCTGGTGCACGGTCTTGTGGTTGTGGCGCAGGGTCCAGCCGATGTCGTAGCGCGACAGCGCCAGGCGCCGGAAGGCCTCCTCGACGTGGCCGAACTCGGTCTTCTCGGTGCGCAGAAACTTGCGTCGCGCCGGGGTATTGAAGAACAGGTCACGAACCCCGACGCTGGTGCCGCGGGGGTGCGGCGCCGGGGTCACCCGCGGCTGCATCTCGCGACCTTCGGCGACCACGCGCCAGCCGGCCTGGGGGTCCTGTTCCGCATTGGAGGTCAACTCCAGCCGCGATACCGAGCTGATCGAGGCCAGCGCTTCACCGCGAAAACCGAGGCTGGCCACCCCCTCGAGATCCTCGAGACTGTCGATCTTGCTGGTGGCGTGGCGCGACAGCGCCAGCGGCAGGTCGTGCTCGGCGATGCCACTGCCGTCGTCGCGCACGCGGATCAGCTTGGTGCCACCGCTCTCGAGCTCGACCTCGATACGGCCGCTGCCGGCGTCGATGGCGTTCTCGATCAGCTCCTTGACCACCGAGGCGGGACGCTCGACCACTTCTCCGGCAGCGATCTGGTTGGCCAGGCGCGGATTGAGTATGTGAATACGGCGCGGCTCTGTCATGTCACCTCGCAAGCGGTTCAGGAGCGCGGGATCTGCAGTACCTGCCCGACCCGGATCACGTCGCCGTTGATGTTGTTGGCCTGCTTGAGCTGGCTCAGCGACACCTGATGGCGCGAGGCGATCTCCGAGAGCGTATCGCCGGGCTGAATGCGGTACTCGTTGCTGCCGCCGCCGCGGCCCTGGTCGCGCTGCCAGGCCAGCAGGCTGGCCGGCGGCGGGTTGCGCTGGAAGTGCTCCTTGAGGCCGCCCATGATCGCCTCGGCGAGCTTGCGCTGATGGCCGGGATCGTTGAGCCGGCGCTCTTCGTCAGGGTTGGAGATGAAGCCGGTTTCGATCAGCAACGAGGGGATGTCAGGCGACGTCAGCACCCGAAAGCCGGCCTGCTCGACCCGCGACTTGTGCAGGCGATTGACCTGCCCCAGCTGATCGAGCACCTGGCCACCGATCGACAGCGAGTCGTTGAGCGTGGCGGTCATGGTCAGGTCGAGCAGCACGCCGCGCAGCACTTCGTCCTTGTCGCGCAGCGAGAGGTTGCCGTCGACGCCGCCGATCAGGTCGGCACGGTTCTCGCTCTCGGCCAGCCATTGGGCGGTCTCGGAGGTGGCGCCGCGCTGCGACAGCGCATATACCGAACTGCCCTGGGGCCGCGCGCTGGTAAAGGCATCGGCGTGAATCGAGACGAAGAAGTCGGCCTTCTGCTCACGGGCGATCTGGGTGCGCTGGCGCAGGCCGACATAGTAGTCGCCATCGCGGATCATCACCGCGCGGAAGCCCTCGGTGCCGTCGACCAGCGACTGCAGCCGTCGGCTGATATCCATCACCACGTCTTTCTCGCGCGTGCCGCCCGGGCCGATGGCGCCGGGGTCTTCGCCGCCATGACCGGGGTCGATGGCGATGATGATGTCGCGACGCGGGTGCGGCTGCGCCTGCTGCAGGGCAGCGGCGGCCTCGGCCTCCACCTCCGGCGCCCCGCTGCTATCCAGGCTGGCGCGCCCGGCGGCGATCTCCTGCTCACGGATCATCGCCTCGATGGGGTCGATGGGGTTCTCCACCGCACTCTCGCCGGGATACTCGAGGTCGACCACCAGGCGATGGCCGTACTGGTCATTGGGCGGCAGCGTGAAGTGGCGCGGTTCGACCTGCCTTTCCAGGTCGAGCACCACCCGCAACCCACTGCCGTCGCGAACCCCGGTGCGCAGCGAGCTGATCGCGCTGCCCTCGAGATCGAGACGCGAGGTATCCGCCTGCATACGGCTATTATCGAGATCGATCACCAGCCGGTCGGGATTATCGAGGGTGAACACCGACGCCTCGGCGGGATCGGACAGGTCGAACACCAGGCGCGAGTGGTCCGGGGCCGCCCATAGCCGAACATTGTCGATGTCGGCGGCCTGGCTGGTCGGTGCCAGCAGCAGGGCGAGGCACACCGCGAACAGCAGCATCAACGCCACCCTCGCCCCTGCCACACGGGGCGAAGCAGCGGCGGCCTGGTTCCCTGGCCACGGGGTCGTGCGGATGTCACTCGGACTCATCGACGGGTCTCGGCTTGGATCCTGGAAAACGCTGTTCACTTTCATTCAGGCGGACTATCCGCCAGCCAGCGGGCACTTTCAAGCCGCGCCAGCACTGCCTCACCATGGGCACTATGCGCCTCGAGCCTCACCCCGCGGCCGGTGTCCAGCACCCTGAACTCGAGCGCCAGATCCGGCGCGGGCAGCCAGCCAACGCCGCGACTCGGCCACTCCACCAGACTCAGGCTGTCGTCATCGAGCAGGTCGCGGGCACCGATGAATTCGAGCTCCTCCGGGTCACCGAGACGGTAGAGGTCGAAATGATTCACTTGCATCTCGCCGAGGCGATAGGGCTCGACCAGGGTGTAGGTGGGGCTCTTGACCGCCCCCTGATAACCGTAGGCGCGCAGGATACCTCGGGTCAGGGTGGTCTTGCCCGCCCCCAGCTCACCCTCCAGGTGTACCCGGCCGCGCCCCGCCAGCGCACGCCCCAGCGCCGCGCCGAAGGCGACCTGAGCATCTTCATCGGGCAGTATCACGTACATCGCTCGTCCGCGGGTTAGCCAATCGTCGCGCATAGGATGCCAGATCGCCGGCCAGCAGACCACGCTCGCCGGCGTCTGCCGCAGCCAGATCGGCGGCCCGGGCGTGGAGCACCGCCGCACAGCGGGCAAGCTCACCCAGTCCAGCGCCGCCGGCGCGTCCGAACTGCGCGACCAGGGCGCCAAGTATCCCGCTCAGCGCATCGCCCATGCCGCCGCTGGCCATGCCGGGATTGCCGAACGGGCACACCGCCAGGTCCGCCTCATTGCCGACCAGAGTGCCGGCACCCTTGAGCAGCCACTGGCCGCCGTAGCGCCTGGCCAGTGCGGCCACTGCGCCAGGCCGGTCGTGCTGTACCTCGCGACTCGAGCAGCCTAGCAACCCCGCCGCCTCGCCGGGGTGCGGCGTGAGTATCCAGTCATCCCGCCGGGGTGGCGATGCCATCCCGGCCAGCAGGTTGAGGGCATCGGCGTCGACCACCAGCGGCTTGCCCGCCGCCAGCGCCGCCTGCCACATGCCCTGCCCCCAGGCACCCTGCCCGAGCCCCGGCCCCACCGCTATCGCATCGGCGCCGTCGAGCAGCGATGCCAGGTCGGCGGGGCCGCGCAGGCCGTGCACCATCACTTCGGGGCAGCGAACGAGGCTCGCCGTGACATGCTCCGGCGCGGTGGCCAGGCTGACCCGGCCGGCCCCCAGCCGCGCCGCCGCCTCGCTGGCCAGCAGCGCCGCACCGCCGAACCCCGGCGCCCCGCCGAGCACCAGCAGGTGGCCGTGATCGCCCTTGTGGCTATCGCGGCGCCTTGGCGCCAGCAGCGGATCCGGTGCGTCATCCAGCAGCCAGGCCGCAGCGGCAAGGTCGCCGTGCCGCGCTGCGTCCACCCCCAGCGTCAGCAGGCGATGCTCGCCGACGTGGGCCACCGCGGCGCCGGTATGCAGGCCCAGCTTGTCGGCGATGAAGGTGGTGGTCAGGGTCGCCTCCACCGCGCAGCCGAGCATCGCGCCGCTGTCGGCCGAGAGCCCCGAGGGGATATCCACGGCCAGCACCGGCCGCTCGCTGGCGTTGATGGCCGCGATGGCCGCGGCGAAGGGCTCACGCACCTCACCGCTGAGGCCTGTGCCCAGCAGCGCATCCACCACCACCTCGCCGGTAATGCGCATATCGGCAGACCAGGCTTGCGGCTTAAGGCCGACGCGGCGGGCCATGGCCACGGCGCGGCCAGCGTCGCCGTCGAGGCTTTCGGGATCGCGCAGGGCGATCAGCTGCACGTCGAAACCGTCGCACACTGCCAGCGCCGCCAGCACGTAGCCGTCGCCGGCGTTATTGCCGGCGCCGCACAGCACGCTCAACCGGCGCGCCTGCGGCCAGCGCTGGCGCAGGGCGTCGAAGGCGGCGCTGGCGGCCTGCTGCATCAGGCTAAAGCCGTCGATGCCCGCTGCGATGGTGCGGCGGTCTAGTTCGCGCACCTGCTCGGCGCGGAACAGGGGGCGCAGGGCCTGCTGCATGGACTGCTCCTCAATGACGTGTTGTTGATACTAGTATAAGGTGATGCGCCCTTGCGCCCATCCACTCAGCCTTCATCGTCTTTCCATCATGTCCGAGACATCTACCGCGCTCACCGCCAGCGAGCTGCATGCGCTGGCCGCTAAGATCAAGACCTGGGGCCGTGAGCTGGGCTTTCAGCAGGTCGGCATCACCGATACCGATCTGGAAAACCACGAACGCTATCTCGAGCGCTGGTTGGCGGAAGGCCACCACGGCGAGATGGGCTTCATGGCCAAGCACGGCACCAAGCGCACCCGCCCCGCCGAGCTGGTGCCCGGCACCCTGCGGGTGATCAGCGTACGCATGGACTATCTGCCGCCGGAGGTGGAGACCACCAAGACGTTGGGACAACCGCAGATCGCCTATGTCTCGCGCTACGCCCTGGGCCGCGACTACCATAAGCTGATCCGCAAGCGCCTGGCGCAGCTCGCCGAGCAGATCGAGCAGCGCGTCGGTGCCTTCGGCTACCGCGCATTCGTCGACTCGGCGCCGGTGATGGAGCGTGCCCTGGCGCAGAAGGCGGGGCTCGGCTGGTTCGGCAAGAACTCGATGCTGCTCAACCCCCAGGCCGGCTCGCTGTTCTTCCTCGGCGAACTCTATACCGACCTGCCGCTGCCAGTGGACGAACCCTTCACCAGCGAGCACTGCGGCAAGTGCGACGCCTGCCAGGTGGCCTGCCCCACCGGCGCCATCGTCGACGACAAAGTGGTCGACTCGCGGCGCTGCATCTCCTACCTGACCATCGAGCTGCACGGCGCGATCCCCGAGCAGTATCGCCGCGCCATGGGCAACCGAGTCTACGGCTGCGACGACTGCCAACTGGTATGCCCCTTCACGCGCTTTACGCGGCTCAGCCCCGAGGCCGACTTCGCGCCGCGCCACGACCTCGACCGCGCCTCGCTGGTGCAACTGTTCGGCTGGAGCGAAGAGGAGTTCCTGAGCAGGACCGAGGGCAGCGCGATCCGCCGCATCGGCTACCCGCGCTGGCTACGCAACCTGGCGGTGGGCCTGGGCAACGCCCCGCCCAGCGAGGCGGTGCGCGCCGCGCTGCGCGCGCGGCTCGCCTACCCTTCAGACCTGGTCCGCGAGCACGTGCGCTGGGCGCTGGCCGAGCAGCGCGACAAGCAGGCCGCGCTGATCGCCAGCAGCTGAGAGGATGCCTACAAAAGAGCTGCGCTCACTGCGGCAGCTTGATAAAGGTCTCGCGGTAGTGGGCGAGTTCGGCGATCGACTCCTTGATATCGTCCATCGCCAGGTGCACGTTGCGCTTCTCGAAGCCCTGGGTCGCCTGCGGGTGCCAGCGCTTGGCCAGCTCCTTGAGGGTCGAGACGTCGAGATTGCGGTAGTGGAAGAAGGCCAGCAGCTCGGGCATCTCGCGCTCCAGGAAGCGTCGATCCTGATGCACGCTGTTGCCACACATCGGCGAACTGCCGGGCTTGACGTAGCGGTGCAGGAACTCGAGCGTCTGACGCTGGGCCTCGTCGGTGCCGATCCGGCTCTCCTGGACCCGCTTGACCAGCCCCGACTCGCCGTGGGTCTTCTGGTTCCAGGCGTCCATGCCCTCCAGCAGGCTGGCGTTCTGGTGCACCGCGATCACCGGGCCTTCGGCGATGACCTCGAGGTGGTTGTTGGTGATCAGCGTCGCCACTTCGATGATACGTTCACGGGCCGGGTCGAGCCCGGTCATCTCCAGGTCGATCCACACCAGCAGGTCGTCGCGGGGGGCCTGGCCTTGATCATCCGCCATCAGGGGTCTCTCCTTGAGGTACAATGCTCTCATTGTACCCGTCACAAGGCCGTCATGAGCAAACGTAAGCTGACCCGCCAGCAGCGCTGGCGCATCGAGAAGATCCAGGCCGAACGCGCCAAGCGCGCCGAGCGCGTCGACGCCCGCGATGGCGAACGCCTCGAGGCCGGCGAATTCGGCCCCGAACAGCCGGGCAGAGTGACCGCCCACTTCGGCCGCAGCCTCGACGTCGAGGCCGTCGATGACAGCGGCGAGCGTCACCGCCACCGCTGCCATATGCGCGCCAACATGGATGGGCTGGTCACCGGCGACCGCGTGATATGGCGCCAGGCCAACGACGGCAGCGGCGTGGTGGTGGCCCGCGGCGAGCGCGACAGCGTCCTCGAGCGCCCCGACGCCCGCGGCCAGCTCAAGCCAGTGGCGGCCAATCTCGACCAGATCCTGATCGTGTTCGCCGCCGAACCCGAGCCCCATGCCAACCTGATCGACCGCTACCTGATCGCCGCCGAGGCCACCGGCATCGCCCCGGCCCTGGTGCTCAACAAGGTCGACCTGCTGCCGGAGCAGGGTGGCGAGCTGCGCGACCTGCTGGGCCGCTACGAGGCGCTGGGCTACCCGGTGGTGCTGGCCAGCGCCAAGCGCGAGGGCGGGCTCGACGCCCTGCACCAGCGCCTGACCGGCCGCACCTCGGTGTTCGTCGGCCAGAGCGGGGTCGGCAAGTCGTCGCTGATCGACTGCCTGCTGCCCGATCATGCGCTGCGCATCGGCGCGCTCTCCGAGGACTCGCGCAAGGGCACTCACACCACCACCACGGCGATGCTCTACCACCTACCCGCCGGCGGCGAGCTGATCGACTCGCCGGGCATCCGTGAGTTCGGCCTCATTCACCTCGACGCCGAGCAGGTCGCCGAGGGCTTCATCGAGTTCCGCGACTATCTCGGTCGCTGCCGCTTTCGCGACTGTCGCCACCGCGAGGAGCCCGGCTGCGCGCTGCTGGCCGCCGTCGCCCGCGGCGACATCCATCCGCAGCGGTTTGCCAGCTATCGTCGTATCCTCGCCTCGCTGGAGGCGGACGGCGACTGAGGCCGCTCGCCGCGCGCGGTGGGAGTATGCCATCATCGCCCCAACGTCATTGCAGACCGCAAGGAGTCACCCATGAGCTCTGAAGCCAACCTCCTGCCGTTGATCGTCGAGCCGGACCAGCTGGCCGAGCACCTCGAGGCCCCTGAGTTGCTGATCATCGACGTACCGCTCAAGGCCGAAAGCTACGCCGAGGGTCACGTGCCCGGCGCGCTGTTCCTCGACCACCGCCGGCTGGTGCGCGGCAGCGGCGAGGTGCCCAACGATGTGCCCGACGTCGCGGCGCTCTCAGCGCTGTTCGCGTCGCTGGGGCTGACCCGCGACAGCCACGTGGTGGCCTACGACGACGAGGGCGGCGGCTGGGCCGGGCGCCTGCTGTGGACCCTGGAGCTGATCGGCCATACCCGCTACTCCTACCTCAACGGCGGCATCCACGCCTGGCGCCAGGAGGGGCTCGAAGTATCGCAGCAGGCCAGCGAGCCGACGCCCAGCGACTACCAGGCGGAGATCCTCAACCCCGAGGTCAATATCGACGTCGAGGGAATCAAGGAGCGCATCGGTGATCGCCAGTTCGCGGTATGGGACGCCCGCTCCCCCGAGGAGTACGCCGGTGAGAAGGGCCACAACAAACACCTCGGCCATATCCCCGGCGCGGTGAACATGGAGTGGACTCGCGCCATGGACGCCGAGCGCGGCCTGCGCATCCGCGACTACGCCGAGCTGATCACCGAACTCGAGGCGCTGGGCCTGACCCCCGACAAGGAAGTGATCACTCACTGTCAGGGCCACCATCGCAGCGGCCTGACCTGGCTGGTGGGCAAGGCGCTGGGCTTCGAGAAGATACGCGCCTACGCCGGCTCCTGGAAGGAGTGGGGCAACCGCGACGATACGCCGATAGAGAAGTGAGCGGGAAGCGGCTATCTCCCAGCGTCAAGATCGATACCACCACCTCTACTCCGAAGCCTTTAAGAGAGCCATCTCCACGTGTCCCTAGCCAAGCTGTTCGCCCTGATCCAGTACCCGCTGCCCCACCACCTGATCTCGCGACTGGTGGGCAAGCTCGCCGAGACGCGCATCGGCTGGCTCAAGAACCTGCTGATCAAGGCCTTTATCCGTCGCTTCAAGGTCGACATGAGCCAGGCCGCCGAGCCTGACCCCACCGCCTACGCCTGCTTCAACGCCTTTTTTACCCGCGCCCTCAAGGCCGACGCCCGCCCGCTCAGTGAAGGGCTGCTGTGCCCCGCCGACGGTACCCTGTCGCAGTTCGGCGTGACCCGCCACGGTACCCTGGTGCAGGCCAAGGGCCAGGCCTATTCGGTCACCAGCCTGCTGGGGGGCGACATGCAGCGCGCCGAGCCCTTCCGCCAGGGCAGCTTCGCCACCGTCTACCTCTCCCCCCGCGACTACCACCGCGTGCACATGCCGCTGACCGGCACCCTGCGCGAGATGATCTACGTGCCGGGGCGGATCTTTTCCGTCAACCAGGCCACCGCCGACCACGTGCCGGCGCTGTTCGCCCGCAACGAGCGGCTGGTATGCATCTTCGATACCGAGCGCGGTCCCATGGCCATGGTGCTGGTGGGGGCGATGATCGTCGCCGGCATCGAGACGGTGTGGGCCGGCCAGGTCACGCCGCTGGGCAACGAGGTGCAGTCGATCCGCTTCGACGCTCCCATCACCCTCGAGCGCGGCGCCGAGATGGGCCGCTTCAAGCTCGGCTCCACGGTGGTGATGTGCTTCGCGGAGGAGATGCCCTTCGATGAGGACGCCCTCGCGTTTGGAGATACGGTGCGCATGGGGCAGTCGCTGGGCGCGCTTACCACCCCATAGCGAAGGGCGCCGGGGATAGGTCGAAACGGGGGTCTTCTTCCAGGGAAGGAAGAAGTAGCGCCCAGGGAAGGGTTCACAGCGCCCCCGTGTAGGCCTGTCGACGGATCAGCCCCGAGCGGTGAAAGTCGCTTAACGCTTAACTACCGCTTTAACATCGTGAAGTGGCAAAGGCCATGACCTCCGCCACGCTCTGCTTGCCCAGCGCCAGCTGCAGCAGCCGATCGAGACCCAGCGCCACGCCACAGGCCGGCGGCATGCCCGCCGCCAGCGCCGCCAACAGCCGCTCGTCGATATCGACCTCGGGGCGTCCCAGCGCGCGGCGCTGGGCATTGTCGGCGTTAAAGCGGGCGCGCTGCTCAGCGGTGTCGGTGAGTTCGTCGTAGCCGTTGGCGAGCTCCAGCCCGGCCAGATAGATCTCGAAGCGTGCCGCCACCCACTCGCCGTCCTCAGGGTCGCGGTGTCGCCGCGCAAGTGCCGCCTGGCTAGCCGGATAGTCGACCACCACGTCGACGCCATCGACGCCCAGGCTCGGCTCGATCACCAGGCTCATCAGCAGATCGAGGCAGTCGTCGCGGGGGCTACCGGCCATATCCAACCCGCCATGCTTGGAGGCTAGCCGCTGCAGTTCATCCAGCGCCACGCTAAACGGGTCAATCTCGAGTGCCTCGCGAAACAGCTCACGATAGCGGCGCTGGCGCAGCGGTCCGGGGTCCTGGGGCAGCAGGTGGCGGATCAGGGCATCGCACTCGCGGATCAGCTCGCCCAGCGAGAAACCCGGGCGGTACCACTCGAGCATGGTGAATTCGATATTGTGGCGCCGCCCCACCTCGCCGTCGCGGAAGCTGCGCGCCAGCTGAAAGATAGGCCCTGAGCCTGCGGCCAGCAGCCGCTTCATATGGAATTCCGGCGAGGTCTGCAGCCACAGCCTCTCGCGGCCGTCCGGAGTGGTCGCCTGGGTCGACAGCGAGGCCAGGTGCACGTCGCTGCTGCCGCCGTGGCCCAGCGCCGGGGTCTCCACCTCGAGCACATCGCGCTCGGCGAAGAACGCCCGTAGCGCGCCGATCAGCCGGGCGCGCTCGCGCAGCGTCGTAATCTCCGCCGTTGGTCGCCAGTCGGTCGCCATAACGATGTCCTCAAGAAACGGCGAAGGCCACGCCGAGAAACAGCATGGCCTTCGTGGGGAAAGTACGAAACCGCGGCTTGTCAGGCCCTAGAAACGTACTCGCCGGAGCGGGTATCGATCTTGAGTACTTCGCCCTGGTTGATAAACAGCGGCACGCGCACCACGGCACCCGACGAAAGTGTGGCCGGCTTGGAGCCGCCCTGGGCGGTGTCGCCCTTGAGGCCGGGGTCGGTCTCGACGACTTCCAGCTCGATGAAGTTGGGCGGGTTGACGTTGATCACCTTGTCGTCCCACAGGGTGATGGTGTAGGCCACCTGCTCCTTGAGCCACTTCTCGGTGTCGCCCAGGGCGCGTTTCTCCGCGGCATACTGCTCGAAGGAGCCATCGGTCATCATGAAGTACCACATCTCGCCGTCTGAGTAGAGGTACTCCATCTCCAGCTCGAGGACGTCGGCACCTTCCAGCGATTCGCCGGACTTGAAGGTGCGCTCCCAGACCCGGCCGGTCATCAGGTTGCGGAGTTTGACACGACTGAAGGCCTGGCCCTTGCCCGGCTTGACGAATTCGTTCTCCACAATCGAGCAGGGGTCGCCGTCGAGCATGACCTTCAGACCGCCCTTGAATTCGTTGGTAGAATAGTTCGCCATGATGCCTCGCTGATGATGCTGACGCCGTAAACCGGTGGCCCGGCTCACGCGCAGAGAAAATGTCGACGACGAGCCTCGCCCACCGCCTTGCCATGTTGAGTGTGCCGCATGATAACCCGAAGCCCCGCCAAAGTGCAGACCGCAACCCCGCTGCTGGCCTCAGACGCCCACGACCAGGCCCGCTGGCAGCGCCAGCTGTCCCAGGCGATCCGTAGCCCTGAGGCACTCTGCCGGCGGCTGGGGCTCGACCACGCCTGGCTACCCGGCGCCGCGACCGGACATGCGCTGTTCGAGGTGTGCGTGCCCGAGGCGTATCTGGCCCGCATCGTCCCCGGCGATCCCCACGACCCGCTGCTGCGCCAGATCCTGCCGCTGGCCGCCGAAGCCGAGACCCCCGCGGGGTTCGTCAACGACCCGCTGGCCGAGGCGGCGCATACCCCGCGTCGCGGGCTGATCCACAAGTACGCCGGCCGGGTGCTGCTGATCGCCAGCCCGACCTGCGCCATCAACTGCCGCTACTGTTTTCGGCGCCACTTCCCCTACGACGCCAACGCCCCCTCGCGGGCGCAGTGGCAGGAGAGCCTCGACTACCTGCGCGACGACAGCAGCATTCACGAGGCGATCCTCTCCGGCGGCGACCCGCTGGCCGCCAGCGACCGCCAGCTCGCCTGGCTGGTGGGCGAACTCGAGGCGATCCCCCATCTCAGGCGGCTGCGCATCCACACCCGCCTGCCGGTGGTGATCCCCGAACGCATCGACGCGACCCTGATCGACTGGCTGGCCGCCACGCGGCTGCAGAAGGTGGTGGTGCTGCATATCAACCACGCCAACGAGATCGACGACGCAGTGGTGGCAGCCTGCGCGCGGCTGACGCGCGCCGGCGTCACCCTGCTCAACCAGAGCGTGCTGCTGCGCGGCGTCAACGACAGCGCCGATGCCCTGGCGGCGCTCTCCGAGCGGCTGTTCGAAGCCGGCGTGCTGCCCTACTACCTCCACGTGCTCGACCCGGTGGCGGGGGCGGCGCACTTCGACGTGTCCGACGTTGATGCCCGCGCGCTGGTCGCGGAGCTGCGCAAGGCCCTGCCGGGCTTTCTGATGCCGCGCCTGGTGCGCGAGATACCCGGCGAGGCAAGCAAGACGCCGCTATAGCGGTTCTGCATCAGGGCAATTCTCACGCCATGCACCACATCAGTGCTCGCACGGCGGTTGTTGCACCAGCAACAAACACTCACACCCACCACGGCCCGACGGCACGGGCGACCAGACACACCCAAGCTGCTGTTTAGGCAACAAGAACCCCCTAACGGGCATCCATCTTGCCTTGAACAGAGAGATACGGGGTATCGGCAGCGCATCATCGGCTGCCAGACAATTCAGGTTCCAATGGACGGCTAGGGTTCCGATCGCATCATCACTCACCCCGATGCGATGACTGGTCCGAGAGCCGTCGACCCGGCGCAACAGAGGAGATGCCCGCAGGGGCACTTTATCTCGAGGCGCAAGGTTACACGGCGGGAGAAAAGCCCGGGAGGATAAGGTGCAGCTGGATGCGCCGATGCCCCCGACATTTTCTCGAGCCCATTGGAGGCCACCATGTCTCAGCCACTGCGTCCCTTCACCGCCAAGCGACTCCCCCTCGCCGCCGCCATCACCACCGCGCTGATGGTATCCGCACTGACCGCCGCCCCGCTTCAGGCTCAAGAGCGCGACCAGTTCAGCGTCTGCTGGTCGATCTATGCCGGCTGGATGCCCTGGGGCTATGCCGACGAAGCCGGCATCGTCGATCGCTGGGCCGAGGAGTACGGTATCGAGATCGATGTCGTTCAGGTCAATGACTACGTCGAGTCGATCAACCAGTTCACCTCCGGTAACGTCGACGGCTGCGCCATGACCAACATGGACGCGCTGACCATCCCCGCTGCCAGCGGCGTCGACTCCACCGCGCTGATCGTCGGCGACTACTCCGATGGCAACGACGGCGTGGTGCTGAAGAATGCCGAGAGCCTCGAAGACATCGCCGGGCGTGACGTCAACCTGGTGCAGTTCAGCGTCTCCCACTACCTCCTGGCCCGCGCCCTCGACAGCGTAGGCATGAGCGAGCGCGACGTCTCCACCGTCAATACCGGCGACGCCGATATCGCCGGACTGTTCGCCAGCCGCGACAGTATCGATGCGGTGGTGACCTGGAACCCGCAGCTCTCCACCGTGACGGATCTGGAAGGCAGCACCCTGGCCTTCGACTCGAGCGAGATTCCCGGCGAGATCCTCGACCTGATGGTGGTCAATACCCAGACCCTGGCCGACTACCCTGAACTCGGCCACGCCCTGGTGGGCGCCTGGTACGAGACCATGGCACTGATGGCCGACGAGGATGAAGAGGCGCTGTCGCAGATGGCCGAGGCCGCCGGCACCGACCTGGAGGGCTATCGCGCCCAGCTCGACGCCACCTACCTCTATACCGACCCTGCCGAGGCCCTCGCGCTGATCGAGAGTGACGACCTGCTCGAGACCATGCAGCGGGTCGCGGAGTTCAGCTTCGAACACGGCCTGCTCGGCGACATGGCGCCCGATCCCGGCGTGGTGGGTATCGAGACCCCGCAGGGCGTGTTCGGCGACGAGGGCAACATCAAGCTGCGCTTCGACCCGAGCTTCACCCAGGCCTATATCGACGCACAACAATAAGCCAGCCGTCAGGAGCGCGTTGCCACCAACGCGCTTACCCCCTCACCTGACGTGGAGCCTTCATGAAACGCCTGATCAATCTCACTCCCTCCCGCGGCGGACGCTGGCTGCTGGGCCTGCTGCCCTTCCTGGTCGTGGCGATGGTCTACCTGAGCCTCTCCAATGCGCGGCTCGCCGATAATCCCAATGATCGGCTGCTGCCGGCCCCGGCGACCATGGCCAACACCTTCTACACCATGGCCAGCGAAGAGAATCAGCGTACCGGCCAGATCGTTCTCTGGGCGGATACCTTCGCCAGCCTCGAGCGGCTGCTGATCGGAGTCGCCATCAGTGCGCTGATCGGCCTCAGCGTGGGGCTCATCAACGGCGGCCTGCCGCTGGTCCGCGCCAAGTTCTCGCCGCTGGTGACGGTGATCTCGCTGATTCCCCCCATGGCCATCCTGCCGATCCTGTTCATCGCCTTCGGCACCGGGGAGGCCGCCAAGATCGCGCTGATCGTGATCGGGGTGACGCCCTTCCTGATTCGCGACCTCCAGGGCCACGCCCTGCGCCTGCCGGACGAACAGCTGATCAAGGCCCAGACCCTGGGCGGAAACTCCTGGCAGGTGCTGGTTCGGGTCCTCCTGCCACAGCTGACGCCGCGACTGCTCAACGCCACCCGGCTGGCGCTGGGCACGGCTTGGCTGTTCCTGATCGCCGCCGAGGCCATCGCCGCCCAGGAGGGCCTGGGCTATCGCATCTTCCTGGTGCGCCGCTACCTGTCGATGGACGTGATCCTGCCCTACGTGGCCTGGATCACCCTGCTGGCCTTCCTGCTCGACCAGCTGCTGGCGCGGACCTCGCGACTCGCCTTCCCCTGGTACCACGCCGAAGAGGGAGACAACCCATGAGCCTGCTCGAAGCCAAGCGCCTGGAGAAGCACTACGGCGACCACGTCGTGCTCGAGCGCCTCGATTTCCGCGTCGAGGCCGGCGAATTCGTCACCCTGGTGGGGGCCTCGGGGTGTGGCAAGACCACCTTCCTCAAGATGCTGCTGGGCACCGAACGCATCTCCCGCGGGTCGCTCACCCTCGACGAGCGACCGATCCCCGAAGAGCCGGGCCCGGACCGCGGCGTGGTGTTCCAGAAGTACTCGGTGTTTCCCCACCTGACCGTGCTCGGCAACGTGATGATCGCCGAGGAGCTCAACCAGTCACGCTGGCTGGGCAAGAGTTTCGGTGCCGCTCGGCGCCAGGCCCGGGACAAGGCCATGGCGCGCATCGAGGAGGTCGGCCTGGCCAATGCCCTCGGCAAGTACCCCCACGAGCTCTCCGGCGGCATGCAGCAGCGCCTGGCCATTGCCCAGGCGCTGATGATGCGTCCGCGCATCCTGCTGCTCGATGAGCCGTTCGGCGCGCTGGATCCGGGCATTCGCCAGGATATGCATGAGCTGATCCTGACGCTGTGGAAGGAGCAGCAGTTGACCATCTTCATGATCACCCACGACCTCAAGGAGGCCTTCGCGCTGGGCACCCGGCTGTGGGTGTTCGACAAGCTGCGCCACGATCCCCAGGCCCCGGAGGCGTTCGGCGCCACCATCACCTATGACCTGCCGATCGGCGAGCGCCAGCCGCCGGCGGACCTGTCGGCCCGCCTCTCCGAGCGCGGCCTCAAGACCCTGACCCAGGAGACGCTGCTATGACACGCACCGCTGAACACGGCGACGCGCTCTATACCACCCACTTGCCCGGCGGCCACCATTGGTCGCTGCGCCTGCGTCGCGGCACCACCCTGACGCTTAGCGCCAGCGCGGCAAATGCCAATGTCGGCCTGCTCTGCTACAACCCCGAGAATCTGCTCGAGCGTCTCAACCTGCCCGACACCCTGAAGTGCCAGCACACCTTCAAGCTGACCCAGGGCCACTGCCTCTACTCCGACATGGGGCGCATCTTCGCCTCGATCACCCACGACGACCTGGGCTGGCACGACAGCGTCGGCGGCAACCTGATGCGCCACCATCTGGTCGCCAAGGGCTGGCAGCCGGTGAGCTACCAGCAGGCCCACAACGACTGGACCCGCAGCGGCCACGACGCCTTTCTGGTGGAGCTGGCCAAGTACGGGCTGGGCCGCCGCGACCTGGCCGCCAACCTCAACCTCTTCTCGCGGGTGGAGAGCGACGCCAACGGCCAGCTGCGCTACGTGCCGGACCACTGCCAGGCCGGCGACAGCGTCACGCTGCGCTTCGAGATGGACACCCTGGTGCTGCTGCACACCTGCCCCCATCCGCTTGACCCCAACCCCGACTACCCGCGGCGCGGCGTGGATATCCGCCTGGGCGTCGCAGCGCCGCCGGACGCAAACGACGCCTGCTACCGCTCGCGGCCCGAGAACGCCCGCGGCTTCGAGAACAACCGCCTCTACCATCTGGGCCTCTGAGGGAGGATGCACCGCATGATCATCGTAAGCACCCTACGCCCCGACAACGCCGTGAGTCGCATCACGGTGGACGCCGGCGATCACTACATCGGCACCCTGAAGGCCGGCCAGACCCTGCGCATCCTCGATCTGGAGGGTAATCAAGCCGCCGATACCCTGTTCTACAACGCGCATGACACCAGCGAGCGCTACAGCGCCATGGACACGCTGCGCGAGCAGGGCGCGGTCTATCTCAGCGCCGGCTCGACGCTGCTCTCCAGCGAAGGCCGGCCGATGCTGACCATCACCGCCGACACCTGTGGCCGCCACGACACCCTGGGCGGCGCCTGCGCCAGCGAGAGCAATACCGTGCGCTACGACCTCGAGAAGCGACACATGCACTCGTGTCGCGACAACTGGATGCAGGCCATCGCCGACCATCCGGCGTACGGCCTGACCAAGCGCGACATCACCCACAACATCAACTTCTTCATGAACGTGCCGGTGACCGCCGAGGGCGGACTGACCTTCGAGGACGGCATCTCGGCCCCCGGCAAGTACGTGGAGATGGTCGCCGAGATGGACGTGATCGTGCTGCTCTCCAACTGCCCGCAGCTCAACAATCCCTGCAACGGCTACAACCCGACCCCCGTTGAGTTGCTGGTGTGGGACTAGGCACCTGCTGGCGCTGACCCCGGGGACGACCCCGGCGGCTATTTTCTCGGACGCGGGACGACCCGCACCGTTGACGGACAAGGCAATATGTTTAGCAAGGTTCTGATTGCCAATCGCGGCGCCATCGCCGCGCGCATCCTGCGCACCCTCAAGCGGCTCGGCGTCGGCTCGGTAGTGGTCTACGCCGAGGCCGATCGCGACGCGCCCTACGTCTACCAGGCCGATGAAGCCTACTCGCTGGGCGACGGAGCGGCCGCCGACACCTACCTGGATATCGACAAACTGATCGCCATCGCCCGCGACAGCGGTGCCCAGGCGGTGCATCCCGGCTACGGCTTCCTCTCCGAGAACACCCGCTTCATCGACGCCTGCGAGGCCGCCGGACTGGTGTTCCTCGGACCGACGGCCGAGCAGATCCGCGGCTTCGGCCTCAAGCATGAGGCCCGCCTGCTCGCCGAGCGCGCCGAGGTGCCGCTGGTACCCGGGTCCGGGCTGCTCGACGGCGCCGAGGCGGCCCTCGCCGAGGCCCAGCGCATCGGCTATCCGGTGATGCTCAAGTCCACCGCCGGCGGCGGCGGGATCGGCATGCAGGTATGCCAGGATGGCGACGAGCTGGCCCGCGCCTTCGACTCGGTGCGCGGCCTCGGCGAGCGCAACTTCGGCGACGGCGGCGTCTTCGTCGAGGCCTATATCCCCCGCGCCCGTCATCTGGAAGTCCAGCTGTTCGGCGACGGCCAGGGCCGGGTAGTGGCCCTCGGCGAGCGCGACTGCTCGACCCAGCGTCGCCACCAGAAGGTGCTCGAGGAGTGCCCCGCCCCCGACCTGCCCGACAGCGTGCGCCACGAGCTCCACGCCACCGCCGTTCGCCTCGGCGAAGCGGTGGCCTACCGCAGCGCCGGCACCGTGGAGTTTATCTACGATGCGCAGCGCCAGACCTTCTACTTCCTCGAGGTCAACACCCGGCTGCAGGTGGAGCACGGTGTTACCGAGGAGGTATGGGGCGTGGATATCGTCGAGTGGATGGTGCGCCTCGGCGCCGGCGAGCTGCCCGACCTGCTGGCGCTGAGCCGCGACCTGGCGCCCCGCGGTCACGCCGTTCAGGCGCGGCTCTACGCCGAGGACCCGCTGCACGATTTCCGCCCCAGCGCCGGCCTGCTCACCGAGGTGAGCTTCCCCAGCGGGGAGGGCCTGCGCGTAGACGCCGCCATCGAGGCGGGCCTCGAGGTCTCGGCGCTGTTCGACCCGATGCTGGCCAAGGTCATCGTCCACGCCGAGGACCGGGCGTCGGCCTGCGCGCAGTTGGCCGAGGCGCTGGATGCCGCCAGCGTCTACGGTATCGCCACCAACCGCCGCTGGCTCTCGCATGTGCTGCGCGACCCGCGCTTCCAGCGCGCCGAGATCCACACCCGCTGGCTGGCCGACCTCGACTGGGCGCCGCCGGTGATCGAAGTCCTCGCCCCAGGGACCATGACCACGATTCAGGATCATCCCGGCCGCCAGGGCCACTGGGACGTGGGCGTCCCCCCTTCGGGGCCCTTTGACGACTGGTCATTCCGGCTCGGCAACCGCCTGCTCGACAACCCCGCCGAGGCCGCCGGCCTGGAGATCACCCTTACCGGCCCCGCGCTGCGCTTTCATCGCGCCACCCAGGTGGTACTCGCCGGCGCCGAACTGCCCGCCACCCTCGACGGCGAGCCGCTGGACTTCTGGCAGGTCCTCGATATCCCCGCCGGCGCCACCCTCAAGCTCGGCAAGGCCGCCGCCGGCGCCCGCGCCTATCTGCTGGTGCGCGGCGGCATCGACTGCCCGCGCTATCTGGGCTCGCGCAGTACCTTCACCCTGGGTCAGTTCGGCGGCCACGGCGGGCGCGCCCTGCGCAGCGGCGATATGCTCGACCTGCCTGCGCTCGCCCCCACCCAGCCGCGGTGCCTGGATCGGCAACTGATACCCGCCCTGGGCAAGCAGGGGCAGACCTGGCAGATCGCCGTGCTCTACGGCCCCCACGGCGCCCCGGACTTCTTCACCGAGGGCGATATCGATGCCTTCTTCGCCCACGACTGGGAGGTCCACTACAACTCCAGCCGCACCGGGGTGCGGCTGATCGGCCCGCGCCCCGAGTGGGCCCGGGCCGACGGCGGCGAGGCGGGGTTGCACCCCTCCAACATCCACGACAACGCCTACGCCTTCGGCACCATCGATTTCACCGGCGATATGCCGGTGATCCTCGGCCCGGACGGCCCGTCGCTGGGCGGCTTCGTCTGCCCGGCCACGGTGGTCCGCGCCGAGCGCTGGAAGCTCGGCCAGCTGGCCGCAGGCGACAAGGTGCGCTTCGTGCCGGTCAGCCTGGCGACTGCGCGGGAGCTCGAGGCACGCCAACTGGCCGAACTCGAGGACTTGACGGTGCAGCCAGCCGCTGTCCTTGCCGAGCAGCGCGACACGCCGCTGCTGCGCGACGTTTCGGCCGAAGCGGCCGGTGAGCGCATCCTCTATCGCCGTGCCGGGGACGATTTCCTGCTCATCGAGTTCGGTGCCATGGAGCTGGATATCGCCCTGCGCTTTCGGGTCCATGCCTGGATGCTGTGGCTCGACGAGCACCCACTGCCAGGGCTGCGCGAGCTCACCCCCGGCATCCGCTCGCTGCAGGTGCACTACGAGCCCCGCGAGCTGGCCCTCGACGACCTGCTCACCCACCTGACCCAGGCCGAGCGCGAGCTGCGCGACGTCGAGACCCTGGAGGTCGAGTCGCGGGTCGTGCACCTGCCGCTCTCCTGGGACGATCCGGCCTGCCATGAGGCCATCGACAAGTACCAGCGCTCGGTGCGCCCGGACGCCCCCTGGTGCCCCAGCAACCTGGACTTCATCCGCCGCATCAACGGCCTGGAGAGCGAGCGTGAGGTGCGCGATATCGTCTTCGACGCCCGCTACCTGGTCATGGGACTCGGCGACGTCTATCTGGGCGCGCCGGTGGCCACCCCGCTGGACCCGCGCCAGCGCCTGGTTACCACCAAGTACAACCCGGCGCGCACCTGGACCGCCGAGAACTCGGTGGGCATCGGTGGCGCCTACCTCTGCGTCTACGGCATGGAGGGGCCCGGCGGCTACCAGTTCGTCGGCCGCACCCTGCAGATGTGGAACCGCTATCGGGCCACCGAGCATTTCGCGCAGCCCTGGCTGCTACGCTTCTTCGACCAGCTGAGCTTCTTCGAGGTCAGCCATGACGAGCTCGACCAGATCCGGCGCGACTTCCCCCACGGCCGCTATCCCCTCGAGGTCGAGACCACCCGCTTCAAGCTCGCCGACTACCAGGCCGAGCTGGAGCGCCAGGCGGCGGCCATTGCCCGCTTCCGCGAGCGCCGCGAGGCCGCCTTCCAGGCGGAGATGGCCGAATGGCGCGCCAACGGCCAGTTCACCTTCGAAGACCAGGCCCCGCAGGCGGCCGACGCCGCCGAACTCGACGAGCATGAAGTCGGCGTCGACAGCCCGGTGACCGGCAGTCTCTGGAAGCTGTTGGTCGCCGAAGGCGACCGGGTCGAGGCCGGCCAGGCCGTGGCCCTGGTAGAGTCGATGAAGATGGAAGTCGAGATCAGCGCCACCGAGGCGGGACGTGTGACGCGCATGCCCCTCAAGGAGGGGGCGTCGGTGGCCCCGGGACAGCCCATCGTGATTCTGCAACCCACAGAGGACAAGCCGGCATGACCACCGCTCTTACCATTGCCCAGCTGCATGCCGCCTATCGCCAAGGCGAGCTGACCCCCCGCGCGCTGGTCGAGCAGCTGCTCGACGCAGCCGCCGCCCGCGGCCATGATCCCGCCTGGATCAGCCGCCTCGACCGCGGGCAGCTCGAGCCCTACCTGGCGCGCCTCGAGGGGGAGTCCCCGGATAGCCTGCCGCTGTTCGGCATCCCCTTCGCCATCAAGGACAATATCGACCTGGCCGGGGTGCCGACCACGGCCGGCTGCCCGGCCTTCGCCTATACCCCCGCAGAGAGCGCCTTCGTGGTGCAGCGGCTGATCGACGCCGGCGCGATTCCGCTGGGCAAGACCAACCTCGACCAGTTCGCCACCGGCCTGGTCGGCGAGCGCGCCCCGGCGGAGTATGGGGTGCCGGCCAACGCCTTTGACGCCGACTACATTCCCGGCGGCTCCAGCAGCGGCTCGGCGGTGACCACCGCCGCCGGCCAGGTGAGCTTTGCGCTGGGCACCGATACCGCCGGCTCAGGCCGGGTGCCGGCCTGCTTCCACAACCTGTTCGGCGTCAAGCCGAGCCTCGGGCTGCTCAGCACCCGCGGCGTGGTACCGGCCTGTGCCACCCTCGACACCATCAGCCTGTTCACTCTGACCGCCGACGACGCCCAGGCGGTGCTCGACGCAACCGCGGCCTTCGATCCCCACTGCGCGTGGTCGCGTCGCCACGACTTTGCGATCCACGGTAAGGGCTACGGCCAGGCCCCGGCGCGTTTCCGTTTCGGGGTGCCATATGCGAGCCAGTGGCACACCGATGCCGCCTACAGCGTCGGCATGCACGCCGCGATTGCCCAACTGGAGGCGCTGGGCGGCGAGAAGGTCGAACTCGACTGCAGCCCGCTGCTGGCCGCGGCGCGCCTGCTCTACGAGGGGCCCTGGGTGGCCGAGCGCTACCATGCCATACGCGACCTGCTCGAGGGCCACCCCGAGGCGGTGCACCCGGTGACCCGCGAGATCACCCTGGGCGGCGCGACGCCGCTGGCGGTGGACGCCTTCGACGCCCGCTACCAGTTGGCCGAGTACCGGCGCCAGGCGGATGCGCTGATTGCCCAGGTCGATGTGATGCTCTCCCCGACTACCGTGACCCACCCCAGCAAGGCCGAGGTGGCCGCCGACCCCATCGGCGTCAACTCGCGGCTGGGCACCTGGACCAACTTCATGAACCTGCTCGACTACAGCGCGCTGGCGGTGCCGATCGGCTTCACTGACAGCGGTCTGCCCGTCGGGGTGACGCTGTTCGCTCAGGCGTTCGATGACCTGCGCCTACTCAGCCTGGGCCGCGCCCTCGAGGCCCAGCTCGACCTGCCGTTGGGCGCCACCGGCCTGGCGCGCCCGGCACTGCCGCCACTCTCCCCGGCTCGGGACGGCACCCTGGAGCTGGTAGTGTGCGGCGCGCACCTCGACGGCCTGCCGCTCAATCATCAGCTCACCGAGCGCGGCGGTGTGCTGGTCGAGGCGACCACCAGCGCCCCGCGCTACCGTCTCTATGCGCTGGCCGGCGGGCCACCGGCGCGCCCAGCGATGACCCGCGACGCCGCCAGCGGCGCCGCCATCGAGGTGGAGGTGTGGCGCCTGCCGATAGAGAGCGTGGGGAGTTTCCTCGCCCGGATTCCCGCGCCGCTGGGACTGGGCCAGGTGGAGCTCGCCAACGGCGAGTGGAAGAGTGGTTTCATCTGCAGCGCCGGGGCACTGAATGAGAGCGGCGAAGCGACCGACGTGACCGCCTATGGCGGCTGGCGCAAGTGGCTGCAGCAGCGCTAGCCGGCGTATTCGGCTAACCAAAAGGCCCCACTTCGGTGGGGCCTTTGTCGTCGTAGGGGTGCGGGGTGGCTGGAGTGCAGCTACTTCACCTCGGCCAGGCTATCGGCCGTCACGTTGGCCGCCGGCGCCTGGGTCGAGCGATGGCGATTGACGGCGCTGATCACCGCCTTCATCGAGGCGCTGGTGATGCTCTCGTCGATACCCACGCCAAACACTGCGTCCTCGCCGAGACGCACCTCGACATAGGCCACCGCCTCGGCATCCGAGCCCTGGCCCCGGGAGTGCTCGTGGTAGTCGATGATCTCGGCATCCACGCCGTGGGCGGCCAGCGCCTTGATAAAGGCCGCCAGCGGCCCGTTGCCGGCACCGGCGATGGTGTGGCGCTGGCCGTCCTGGTCGATGGCGGCTTCCAGCGTTACCTTCGGGCTGTCCGCCTCGGAGGAGAGACGATGGTTGATCAGCGCCAGCGGCGAGGTCTGATCGAGGTACTCGTCAGAGAAGGCCTGGAAGATCATCTGCGAGGTGATCTCCTTGCCGGTGCGCTCGGCGACGTCCTGTACCACGTGGCTGAACTCGATGGAGAGCCGGCGCGGCAGCTCGATGCCGTGCTCCTCCTCGAGCAGGTAGGAGACCCCGCCCTTGCCCGACTGGCTGTTGACGCGGATCACCGCCTCGTAGCTGCGGCCCACGTCGAGCGGGTCGATGGGCAGGTAAGGCACGTCCCACACCGCCTCGGGGTGGTTGCGGCGCTCGGACATGCCCTTCTTGATAGCGTCCTGGTGGGAGCCGGAGAAGGCGGTGAATACCAGGTCGCCGACGTAGGGGTGGCGCGGGTGGACCGGCAGCTGGTTGCAGTACTCCACCTCGCGCATGATCGGTGTGATGTTGGAGAAATCGAGGCCCGGGTGCACGCCCTGGGTATACAGGTTCATGGCCAGGGTCACGATATCCACGTTGCCGGTGCGCTCGCCGTTGCCGAACAGCGTGCCCTCGACGCGGTCGGCGCCGGCCATCACGGCCAGCTCGGCGGCGGCGACGCCGGTACCGCGGTCGTTGTGCGGGTGGACGCTGACGATCAGCCGGTCGCGGTGATTGACATTGCGGCAGAACCACTCGATCTGGTCGGCGTAGTTATTGGGTGTGGCAACCTCCACCGTGGCCGGCAGATTGACGATCATCGGCTTCTCGGCGGTGGCGCCATAGGTCGCCATCACCGCCTCGACGATCTCCACCGCGAAGTCCATCTCGGTGGAGGTGAACAGCTCCGGCGAGTACTGGAAGGTCCAGTTCGTCTCGGGGCGCGCCGCCATCAGGTCGCGAATCTGGGCGGTGGCATCGGTGGCGATCTTGATGCACTCGGGCTTGTCGACGTTGAACACCACGCGGCGGAACATCGGGTCGGTGGCATTGTAGACGTGCACGATGGCGTTCTTGGCGCCCTGCAGCGCCTCGAAGGTGCGCTCGATGAGATGCGGACGCGCCTGGGTCAGCACCTGGATGGTCACATCGTCCGGCACCAGGTCCTGCTCGATCAGCTCACGCACATAGTCGAAGTCGATCTGCGACGCCGACGGAAACCCGACCTCGATCTGCTTGAAGCCCAGCTCCACCAGCATCGAGAAGAAGCGCCGCTTGCGCTCCATGTCCATGGGGTCGATCAGCGCCTGGTTGCCGTCGCGCATGTCGACGCTGCACCAGATCGGCGGCGACTCGATGCGCTGGCTGGGCCACTGCCGGTCGGGCAGGTCGACGGCAACGAAGGGGCGGTACTTGACGGACGGGTCGGTGAGCATCATGGCGTGATCTCCAGGGCATGGGGGCGAGGCATCGAGAAACCAAAACGCCCCGAGCGCAGCGGGCGCGTCGGGGCGTAGACAGCAGGATCGCTGCAGCACTGGGTGGCGGCAGCGACATGACGACGAATGGCACGGCATTCGACGTATGCGGTAATGGTGGCTGCATCAGCAGTAAAGCGGTAGTGAGACATTTCGACCCTCGGCGTAGCGTGACTAGAAGATGCGATGCGCAGCATCGCCCGGCGCGATCAGCGGCCGGCTAGTAGTCGTAGGGCTAGGCGTAGGCGAAGAAATGTCGTGTTCATGACCATAGCAAATCAGTCCCGCAGCGGCTTGTCAACTGCGTGGTCACCGTCACGCTGTATCAGCAGCTGCTCCATGCGCGTCAACTGGTCACGCAGCTCGCGCACATCGCTGCGCAGGCCATGCAGCTCAGCCGCCTCTCCTTCCCCACTCTCGAGCTCCATCAGGGTATTCTCCTTCTGCATCACGTCGAGCACGATACCGATCATCATGTTGAGGAAGATGAAGGCGTTGAGAAAAATGAACGACAGGAAATAGATCCAGCTGTAGCCGTAGTGCTCCATGGTCGGATAGAGCACCGCCGTGGCCCAGCTCTCGAAGGTCGCCACCTGAAACAGCGTCAGCATCGCCAGCGAGATATTGCCCCACAGGCTCTCGTCGACGTCGTGGAACAGGAAACTGCCGATGGCGGCGTAGATGTAGAAGATGATGAACATCAACAGCGCCACATAGCCCATCCGCGGGATCGACTTGAACAGCGCCGAGACCAGCATGCGCAGCTCGGGGATCATCGATACCAGGCGCAGCACGCGGAAGATCCGCAGCAGGCGCGCCAGCAGTACCATCTCCGAATCCTCCAGCGGGATCAGGCTGGCGGTGACGATCAGGAAGTCGAAGACGTTCCAGCCTTTCTTGAAGAAGTCGCGCAGGCGCTTCTCCGCGGCCATGCGGATCAATATCTCGACCAGGAAGAAACCGGTGACCGCCATGTCGAAGACGCGCATCACCTGCTCGAAGCGGTTGGCCTCTTCATAGGTCTTGGCCCCTACCAGCAGCGCCGAGACGATGATGATGGCGATGACGCAGGTTTCAAAAATCTTGTTGCTGCGCAGGCGCTCGAAGCGCGCCTGCCAGATGCTGAAAGCTTGGCTCATGGGATGGCACCCGGGTCGCTCACTGACGCCGAAACGGCGCGACATGATAGCACAATCGCCGTTTCTGGAAGACGCCCGCAGTCAGCCTGGGGTGACCTGACTCGCCGGGCGCGGCACCACCAGCGCCTCGGGTTTGCCGAGTCGCGCCAACTGGGCATCGCGCAGTACCTCGCCGAGTTCGCTGCCCGGCTGCACGGCCCGCGGCGTGAGCTGTATCTGACGCAGCTGGCCTTGACGGTCGAGTCGCTGCACCCAACCCAGCTCGCCGCCGGCGAAACGCGCCAGACTGCCGATGGGAGTGATCCCGAAGCGGCGAATAAAGCGCTGCACCCACTGGCGGTCGAAGGCAGCGGGCTGCCCCAGCAAGTGACGATAGATCTCACTCGGGCTGCGCGCCGGACGATCCGCCCGCGGCCGTCCCATGGCGTCCGCCACATCGACCACCGCGGCCATCCTCGCCAGCGCCTCGAGCTGCTCGCCTTGGCGCCCGGCAGGGTAGCCACTGCCGTCGAGGCGCTCATTGATGCCCCACACCACGGCGTTGCACACGTCGCGGGACAGCCAGCGGCAGCCATCCAGACGCCCCTCGAGCAGGGCAACGTGCTCGCGCATGGCGTCACGCTGGGCATCGCTCAGGCCAGGCGACCGGCGCTGCGCCTGGCGCAGTTCCTGCGGCAGCAGCGCCTTGCCCAGATCGTGCAGCATGGCGCTGGCCACCAGCGCCTTGCGCACATCCCGCGGCAGGCTCTGAGCCAACGCCAGATCCGCCAGCATGATCGCCACGCCCAGGCCGTGCTGGATCAGGGGGGGGTCGTCCACCAGGCATACCCTGGCAAACAGCAGTGCTTCGCGGTCCTCCTCGTGCAACCCCAACAGCATATCGCTGTAGCGGGACAGCAGCCCGGCATCGACCGCCTGTCCTTCGATCAGCTGCAGCAGCTGGCCATCCAGGTAGGCCGCGACCTTGGCCAGCCGCCGCGCCATCGGCGTGGCGTAGTCGGCACCGTGGCTGCGCACGGCTGCCGCGGGGGGTCTGGGCGTCTGGTCGAACAGCGATGAAGGCGACAGGTCGCGATTACCGTCATGGGCATTGCGCGCCCCTTCTCGCTCGATTTCACGCACGAAGTACCAAAGCCGACGTTCAAGTTCGGCATCCACCTTGGCAAACTCGCAGCCCAGCCGCACCTGCTGCTCGCCGTCGGTCTGGATATGCCGCACATAGGCACGCGCGGTCAGCTGCTGCTGGTTGGGGAAGCGCAGCTCCAGCGCCTCGACGGACTGCCCGGGGCGCAGGCGTACCGCGCTGCTCAACGGCACTTCCAGCAGGCAGCCGCCGAGCGATAGATTCCTCAGCTGCCCGGCCAGCTGCAAGGCGTCCTGACCATCGTCGACGACCAGGGACGCCGCCACCTGCATGTCGGGTCGCAGTTCGGCGCGGAACACCTCGCGACGGTGCATGATCCACAGCTGCTCGGGATAATCACAGCGAAACTGCAGCCGACCCGGCGCCTGCTCCCAGCCTTGGAAGACCAGCGGCGGCGTGGTCAACATCGCCCCGCTGGCCTGACCCATCAGCCGCAGCGGTTTGACACCGCCGATCTCATCGGCGATCTCGCGCACTGCGCTGATATCGATCAGCAGCGAGCGCCCTTCATCCACCGCCATCAGCAGTGCCGGGATCGGTTCGCCCGCCGGCTCGCCGAAAGCCAGCGAGGCGCCGCCTGGCTCGCTGAGCCCCTCCAGCAAGCTATTGATCTCACTGGAATGCTCGACCACCAGATGGTTATCACTCGGCGCCATGCGGTCTCTCGTCTGTTGTCCTGGGTATCACCAACGCAGCGGCGCCGGTCCGATACAGGCATATCGGCCGGCGCCGCGATTACTTTAGGGTTACATTATGCGACGGCGTCAACCCACCGTGATCGGCCCGCTGAGGATGGTCAGCAGATCCTGGGCGTGCTGGGCGGCATCGTGGCCCAGGGTCGTCAGATAACCCCCGTCTTCCTGGGTCACCAGGCCCTTGTCGTATAGCCGCCGGGTCGCCGCAATGGCCTCCGGCTCGGCGCTGGAGTGCACCTTGATGCCCTCCTGGGTGGTGGACAAATTGAACAGGCTGAGGATTTTCAGTTCTTCGAGCAGTTCGGTGGTGTACGTCATGGCGGCCTCGTGTTGTGATTATCGTCCGCCGGCGCGAACGTAGGCTGGCGTCTAGGAGTGTCCGTCTTCCAGATCGATCTGTCGATAGCCGATCAGGTAGAGCACCGCATCCAGTCCCAGGGTCGAGATCGACTGACGCGCCTGGCGACGCACCAGCGGCTTGGCTCGGAAGGCAATCCCCAACCCGGCGGCGGCCAGCATCTTGAGGTCGTTGGCCCCATCGCCGACGGCGATGGTCTGCTCCATGGCCAGCCCCTCGCGGGCGGCGATCTCGCGCAGCAATAGCGCCTTGCGATCGGCGTCGAGGATCGGCTCGCGCACCTCCCCGGTGACCTTGCCATTCTCGATCAGCAATTCGTTGGCATGCACCTCGTCAAAGCCCAGCCGCTGTTGCAGGTAGTCGGCGAAGTAGGTGAAGCCGCCGGAGAGAATCGCGGTGCGGTACCCGAGCCGCTTGAGCTGGGCCATCAGCCGCTCCACGCCCTCCATCAGCGGCAGCTCGGCGGCAATCTCGGCGAGCACCGACTCGTCGAGCCCCTTGAGCTTGGCCATGCGCTCGCGAAAGCTCTGCTGGAAGTCGAGCTCGCCGCGCATGGCGCGCTCGGTGACCTCGGCAACCTCGTCGCCGACGCCGTGGCGACGCGCCAACTCGTCGATCACCTCGGTCTGGATCAGCGTCGAGTCCATGTCGAAGCACACCAGCCGGCGATGACGACGCCAGATCGAGTCCTCCTGAATGGCAATATCGACGCCGTGCATGGCCCCCAGCGCCAGGGCCTTCTCGCGCAGTGCGTCGAGGTCGATCTCCTCGCCGCGCAGCCAGCACTCGACGCAGGCGCCCCGGATGCTGTCACGCTCGCGGGGCACGCCGCCGTCCAGCGGCTCGCGGCCGGAGAGACGATGGATCAACTCCACGGTCAAGCCGTGTTCGGCGGTCAGCGCCCCGACCTCGGCGAGAATCCCCGCAGGCAGGTGCGGCGCCAGCAGCGTCAGGATCAGCCTCGGCTGGCTGGCCTCGCTGCTCCAGCGCTGGTAGTCCTCGGCTGCCACCTGGATGGCCTGCACATCCAGGCCCAGCGCGGCGCCGCTCTCGGCCAGCAGCGCCTCGAGATTGCCGTCGCGCTCGATACCCACCAGGGCTTCCAGCGAAACAATCCCGAAGGTCACGCTCTGGTTGATGTCGAGCAGTCGCGCACCGCTCTTGGCCAGCGCCTTGCCGAGGCCCGCCAGCTGCCCGGGCTGCGCGGCGCCCGTGGCACGAATCAGCAGTCGTTGGGTCATGCCGAGACCTCCAGTGCATCGACCTTCTGAAAGCCCCGCGGCAGCTTGCTGCCACGGCGGCCACGTTCACCGCGATAGTAGGCCAGATCATCGGCCTTGAGGGTCAACTTGCGCTTGCCGGCGTGGATCACCAGCGCAGCGCCTTCGCCAAGCACCACCAGGTCACGCACGAACTCCTCGCGGCGTGCGGCGCGCGCGCCGGGAATGTCGATCATCTTGTTGCCCTTGCCCTTGGCCATCTGCGGCAGGCTGTCGAGGTCGAAGACCAGCAGCCGACCTTCGTTGGAGACCGCCGCTACCAGGCCGCCCTCGGTGGCCGGCAGCAGCTGCGGCGGCAGCACATTACAGCCCTTGGGCAGGCTGAGTACCGCCTTGCCGGCCTTGTTCTTGCCGGTGAGGTCCTCCAGGCAGGCGATGAAGCCATAGCCGCCGTCGGAGGCCAGCAGGTAGCGCGTGTCGGGCGGCGCCAGCATCAGTCCTGCCATGTGCGCACCGGCCACCACGTTGACCCGGCCGGTGACCGGCTCACCCTGGCTGCGGGCGCTGGGCAGGTTGTGGGCGGCCAGGGTGTAGGCGCGGCCGGTGTCGTCGAGCAGCACCAGCGGCTGGTTGGTCTTGCCCCGCGCGGCCAGGGCGAAGCGGTCGCCGGACTTGTAGGAGAGCCCCTCCGGATCGATCTCATGGCCGCGGGCCGCTCGGATCCAGCCCTTCTCGGAGAGCACCACGGTAATCGGGTCGGCGCCCAGCAGCTCGACTTCGGAGAGCGCCTTGGCGTCCTCGCGCTCGACCAGCGGCGCGCGCCGCGCATCGCCGTGCTCGCGCCCCGCCTCGCGGATCTCCTCCTCGATCAGGTCGGTCAGGGCGGCATCGTTGCCGAGCAGTTCCTGCAGACGCTCGCGCTCGGCCAGCAGCTCGTCCTGCTCGCCGCGGATCTTGAACTCCTCGAGCTTGGCCAGGTGGCGCAGGCGCAGCTCGAGGATCGCCTCGGCCTGGCGATCGCTGAGCCCGAAGGCTTCCATCAGCGCCGGCTTGGGGGCGTCCTCCTCGCGAATGATGCGGATCACCTCGTCGATATTGAGGTAGGCGACGAGCAGGCCCTCGAGGAGGTGCAGGCGATCCTCTACCTTGCCCAGGCGGTGCTCGAGGCGGCGCCGCACCGTGCTACGCCGGAAGCGCAACCACTCGCCGAGCAGCGCGGGCAGCGCCAGCACCCGTGGCCGCCCGTCGAGGCCGATCACGTTCATGTTGACGCGAATGTTCTTCTCGAGGTCGGTGGTGGCAAACAGGTGCGCCATCAGCGATTCGATGTCGACCCGGTTGGAGCGCGGTTCGATCACCAGCCGGGTCGGCTCCTCGTGGGTCGACTCGTCGCGCAGATCGGCGACCATCGGCAGTTTCTTGGCCTGCATCTGCGCGGCGATCTGCTCCAGCACCTTGGAACCGCTGACCTGGTAGGGCAGCGCGGTGATCACGATGCTGCTCTCTTCCATCACGTAGCGGGCGCGCAGCTTGACCGAGCCGCGGCCGCTCTCGTAGAGCTTGGCCAGGTCGTCGCGGGGGGTGATGATCTCCGCCGCCGAGGGGAAGTCCGGCGCCGGCAGGTACTGCATCAGCTCGGCGGTGGTGGCCTCGGGGTGGCGCAGCAGATGGCAGGTCGCCTCGACCACCTCACTGACGTTGTGGGGCGGTATATCGGTGGCCATGCCCACCGCGATGCCAGTGCCGCCGTTGAGCAGCACGTGGGGCAAGCGCGCGGGGAGCACCACCGGCTCGTTCATGGTGCCGTCGAAGTTGGGCGTCCAATCGACGGTGCCCTGGCCGAGCTCGGCGAGCAGCACCTCGGCGAACTTCGACAGCCGCGCCTCGGTATAGCGCATGGCGGCGAACGACTTGGGATCGTCGGGGCTACCCCAGTTGCCCTGGCCGTCGACCAGCGGATAGCGATAGCTGAACGACTGGGCCATCAGCACCATCGCTTCGTAGCAGGCGCTGTCGCCGTGGGGGTGGAACTTGCCGAGCACGTCGCCGACGGTACGCGCCGACTTCTTGTACTTGGCGCTGGCGTTGAGCGAAAGCTCGCGCATGGCGTAGATGATGCGCCGCTGCACGGGCTTCATGCCGTCGCCGATATGCGGCAAGGCGCGGTCGAGAATCACGTACATCGAGTAGTCGAGGTAGGCCTTCTCGGTGTATTCGCGCAGTGAGAGACGTTCGACGTCACCCTCCGCCACGTGGATATCCATGGTCATTCGATAAGCCCCTGGTCAGGGTTCAAGAATCATCTTCTGCTCGACCCGCGGCGCTACCGGCGACAGCTCGCCAAGGAGGCGCTGTAAACCCGTCCCTGGGCGCTACCTGCGCCATCCATGGCGCAGAACCTCCTCTTTGAGCTGTCCCCGGCGCCGCTAAGTTTGGCGCTTTCAGCTCGGCGCTACACCTCGATATCGGCCAAGTTGCCGTAATCTTCGAGCCAGCTCTTGCGATCGCCCGCACGTTTCTTGGCCAGCAGCATGTCCATCATCTCCATGGTGCCGTCGCCGACCTCGCGGGTGAGCTGCACCAGGCGCCGGGTATCGCGGGCCATGGTGGTTTCGCGCAGCTGCAATGGGCTCATCTCGCCGAGGCCCTTGAAGCGCTGCACGTTGGGCGTACCGCGCTTGCCTTCGAGGCGCTTGAGGGTGGCGGTCTTCTCGCTCTCGTCGAGGGCGTAGAAGACCTCCTTGCCCAGATCGATACGGTACAGCGGCGGCATGGCGACGAACACGTGGCCGGCATCCACCAGCGCCGGGAAGTGGCGTACGAACAGTGCACACAGCAGGGTGGCGATGTGCAGCCCGTCGGAGTCGGCGTCGGCGAGGATGCAGATCTTGTGGTAGCGCAGCTTGGAAAGATCCTCGCTGACCGGATCGATGCCGATGGCCACGGCGATGTCGTGGACCTCCTGGGAGCCGTAGATATCGTGGGACTCGACCTCCCAGGTGTTGAGGATCTTGCCGCGCAGCGGCAGGATCGCCTGGGTCTCGCGGTCGCGGGCCTGCTTGGCGCTGCCGCCGGCGGAGTCGCCCTCGACCAGGAACAGCTCGCCGGCCACCGGGTCCTGGCCGGAGCAGTCGGCCAGCTTGCCGGGCAGTGCCGGGCCGGAGGTGACCTTCTTGCGCGCCACCTTCTTGGCACTCTTCTGGCGGCGCTGGGCGGCGCTGATCACCAGCTCGGCCAGCGCCTCGGCCTGATCGACGTGGTGGTTGAGCCACAGCGAGAAAGCGTCCTTGACCACCCCGGAGACGAACGCCGCCACGGTGCGCGACGACAGCCGCTCCTTGGTCTGGCCGGCGAACTGAGGATCGAGCATCTTCACCGAGAGCACGAAGGCAACCCGTTCCCAGAGGTCGTCGGCGGTCAGCTTGACGCCGCGCGGCAGCAGGCTGCGGTAGTCGCAGAACTCGCGCAGCGCCTCGAGCAGCCCCGAGCGCAGGCCGTTGACGTGGGTGCCGCCGAGCGGCGTGGGAATCAGGTTGACGTAGCTCTCGGCGAGCTGCTCGCCGCCCTCGGGGAGCCACTGGATCGCCCAGTCGACGCCCTGCTCGTCATCGCTGTAGTGGCCCACGAAGGGCGAGCTCGGCAGCACCTCATAGCCGTCGGTGGTCTGGGCGAGGTAGTCGCGCAGGCCATCCTCGTATTGCCACTCATCCTCGGCACCGTCGGCATCTACCAGGGTTACTTTGAGCCCTGGGCAGAGCACCGCCTTGGCGCGCAGCAGGTGCTTCAAGCGCGGCAGCGACAGCTTGGGGCTGTCGAAGTAGCTAACGTCGGGCCAGAAACGCACCACTGTCCCGGTAAGACGCTTGGCACAGCTGCCGATCACACTCAGCTCGGTCACCTTGTCGCCGTGCTCGAAGGCCATGAAGTGGCGACTCCCATCGCGCATCACCTCGACCTCGAGGCGCGTCGACAGCGCATTGACCACCGACACCCCGACCCCGTGCAGCCCGCCGGAAAACCGATAGCTGGTCGACGAGAACTTGCCCCCGGAGTGCAGCTTGGTGAGGATCAGCTCGATACCGGTGACGCCGTACTCAGGGTGCACGTCGATGGGCATGCCGCGCCCGTCATCGCTGACTTCGATGCCGCCGTCGTCGAGCAGCCGCACGCGGATCTCACCGGCGTGCTCGGCGAGCGCCTCGTCGACGCTATTGTCGATGACTTCCTGGGCCAGGTGGTTGGGCCGGCTGGTATCGGTATACATGCCGGGGCGCTTGCGCACCGGTTCGAGGCCTGAGAGCACCTCGATCGAACTTGCACTGTATTGCGTCATGCGTCGTCCAGGCTATGAGTGAGAGTCGTCGTCCAGGCGTTATCGGCTCATTTCCCCGGAGCCAGGCGGTGACCGCCGTGGGCAAACAGCGCCGGCAGATACTCGCCCAGGGAGCCGAAGCCGTGATCCTCCCCCGGGCGCAGGATCATCGCCGCGCCACGGTAGGCGGCAGCGCCGTCGCCGGGGTCCAGGGTCTCGTCGGCCGTGCCCAGCAGCACCAGGTAGCGGCGCGGGTCGAGCCGTGCCGGGGTCAGCTCGGCCAGCTCGTCGCGATGCGCGCCCGCGATGGTGAAGCGCTCACCGGTGTATTCGTTGACGAAGGCCTCACCCAGCCAGCCCTCGACCAGGCCAGCCGGGCGCACCGCCGGGTTGATCACCACCGCGCGCAGGTCATGGCGCTCGGCCAGGCAGCTGGCCAAAAAGCCGCCCATCGAGCTGCCCACCAGCAGCGGTTGAGGCCCGAGGGTCGCGAGCAGCGACTCGGCGAGCGCCAGGGCCGACTCCGGGCGGTGCGGCAGCTGCGGCGTGGCGCAGGGTAGCGGTCCGGCGTCCAGCCGCTCACAGCCGCGTGCCACCAGGCGCGCCTTGGGCGAGGCGCTGCCGCTATTGAAGCCGTGCAGGTAGAGTACGCCACTCGCCGCCGATGTGGCAGCCGGGGGGCTCAGCATACCGCAACTCCTGTACGAAACAACAGTATCACAATCCCGCCTTGCGCTCCGCCGCCCACAGCGCCTCGATCAGCCCGCGGCTGGAATCGTCCATGCGCTCCAGGCCCTCGTGGCTGGTCAGGATCTGCTCGGTCTCGCCGGCGATCACCTTGCCGAGTTCGACGCCCCACTGGTCGAAGGGGTTGATACCCCAGATCGTCGCCTGGACGAAGACCTTGTGCTCGTAGAGGGCGATCAGCGCGCCCAGCGTCGCCGGCGACAGTCGTTCGAGCAGCAGGGTGGTCGACGGCTGATTGCCGCGGTAGCGCTTGTGGCTGGGTCGCGGGCCATCATCGTCGATGGCGTCGTCGCCGAGCATCAGCAGGCGCGACTGGGCAAAGCAGTTGGCCAGGGTCAGGCGATGCTGGGCCTTGAGGTGGGCGCGGGTGGCGTCGTCCTCGACCCGATCGTAGCGCCGCATCGGTGCGATGAAGTCGCACTCCACCGGCTGGGTGCCCTGGTGCAGCAGCTGGTAGAAGGCGTGCTGGGCGTTGGGGCCCAACTGGCCCCAGAGTACCGGACAGGTAGAGTAGGGCGTGACCTGGCCGTCGTCGGTCACCGACTTGCCGTTGGACTCCATCTCCAACTGCTCGAGATAGGCGGCGAAGTACTCCAGGCGGCCGTCGTAGGGCAGGATCGAGTGGGCGCGGATATCCAGGAAATTGACGTTCCAGATCCCCGCCAGCGCCAGCAGCACCGGCAGGTTGTCCTCCAGCGGCGCCTCGCGGAAGTGCTGATCCATGGCATGCGCCCCTGCGAGCAGCTCGCGGAAGTTGGCCATGCCCACCACCAGTGCGATGGGCAGGCCGATGGCCCCCCACAGCGAGTAGCGACCGCCGACCCACTCCCAGAACTCCAGCTGGTTGGCCTCGGCGATGCCCCACTCGCTCATCTTGTCGGGGCTCGCCGAAACGCCGATGAAGTGCTGGCGCATCACCAGCGCACGGTCGATCTCGGCCGCCGCGCCGTTGCCGGCGTCATGCCGACTGCACACCAGCCGGGCGTAGAGCCAGTCGCGGGCGGTGCGCGCATTGGATAGCGTATCGATGGTGGTGAACGACTTCGACGACAGCACGAACAGCGTGGTCTCGGGGTTGAGCCGGGTCAGGTAGTCGGCGAGCTGGGAGCCGTCCATGGTCGACGCGAAGTGCACCTGCACCTCGTGCACGCCCTCGGGGTGGTAGTCGGCCAGCGCGTGGGTGACCATCAAGGGGCCCAGGTCCGAGCCGCCGACGCCGAGGTTGACCACGTCGCTGATCGCCTTGCCGGTGGCGCCGCGCCACTGGCCGGCATGCAGCTTATCGACCATGCGCTGCATCTGCGCCAGGGTGGCGTGCACCGCCGGCACCAGGTCTTCGCCCTCGACCTCGAGACGCGCGCTCTCCGGCAGACGCAGCGCGGTGTGCAGCGCCGGGCGGTCCTCGGAGCGGTTGACGCGCTCGCCATCGAGCAGCCGGGTGATGGCTTGGGGCACCCCGGCCTCGCGGGCCAGCGCCAGCAGCAGCGCATGGGTCTCGTCACTCCAGCGCTGCTTGGAAAGATCCAGGGTCAGCCCCGCCGCCTCGCGACTGAAGCGCGCAAAGCGCCCCCGAGTGGCAAACAGCTCGCGCAGATGCACCTCGCGCATCTGCCCGGCGTGGCGCTCCAGCGCCTGCCAGGCGTCGCCCTGGTCGATGCGATCTTCCTGATTCATCGTCTCTCTCCCTGATCGTTGCCGCGCACGGCGCCGTGGATTCGTGCAGCCTGGCGCCGCGACGCGTAAAATGCTCGAACCTTTGTCCGGACCCGCAGCGACGCCATGAGTGATGCATCTTACCGTGACGCCATCTTTTCGACACCCCTGGATCGGGTGGCGCGCTTCTCCTTCGACGAACGGGTGGTGGCCTGTTTTCCCGACATGATCCGCCGCTCGGTGCCGGGCTACGGCCAGATCCTCGGCATGCTGGGCGTGATCGCCGAGCGCCACCTGCGCCACGGCGCCCACGTCTACGACCTGGGCTGCTCGCTGGGCGCGGTGGGCCTGGCCCTCGCCGGACGCCTGCCCCCCGAGGCCTTCCGGCTTACCGGGGTCGACCTGTCACCGGCAATGGTCGACCGTGCCCGTGAGACCTTTGCCAGCGAGTCTCCCGAGCACTGCATCGAGGTCGTCGAGGGCGATATCCGCCACCTCGACTATCGGCCGTCGGGCATGGTGGTGCTCAACTTCACCCTGCAGTTCCTCGCCCCCGGCGATCGCGACGCCGTCATCAAGGCGCTCTATGATGCCCTGGAGCCCGGCGGCGTGCTGGTGCTGTCGGAGAAGATCGTCGCCGCGGACGAGCAGGACAACGCCTGGCTGGTGGAGCGTTACCACGACTTCAAGCGTGCCAACGGCTACAGCGACCTGGAGATCAGCCAGAAGCGCAACGCCCTGGAGAACGTGCTGGTCCCCGACACCCTCGACGCTCACCAGGCACGCCTGGCCCGCGCCGGCTTCGCACGCAGCCAGGTGTGGTTCCAGTACCTCAACTTCGCCTCGCTGATCGCCTTCAAGCCGTGAGGAGCTGGCCATGAGAGGTATGTCATGAGTGCCTGGATCTGGCTGGCGGCTATCGCGCTGACGCTCTATCTCGCCACGGCCTGGTGGCACTCGCGCAAGCCGCTGCCCCCCGGTCTCGGCGTCGAGGCGCCGTGGCGTGAACCGGTCGACCCACAGCTGCTGCTCGACGAGACCTTTGTCGACGCCGACGGCCAACGTCACTGCCGCCAGCAGATCTTCGACGAGATGTTTCGCCTGATCGGCCAGGCCGAAAAGCTGGTGGTGCTGGATATCTTCCAGTTCAACGACCCCAGCGACGACCGCCACGACTGCCATCGGCAGGTATCGGTGGCGCTGCGCGATGCCCTGCTGGCACGCAAGCGGGCGTGTCCCGAGGTCGAGATGGTGGTCATCACCGACCCCATCAACGCCGTCTACGGTGGGCGCGAGCTGAGCCATCATCGGCAACTAGAAGCGGCCGGCATCCGCGTGGCGACGACCGAGCGAAGCATCGGCCGCGATCCCAACCCGAGTTGGACTGCGCTGTGGCGCCTGGGCCTGCGCTGGCTGGGCAACTCGCCCCGCGGCGGCTGGCTGCCCAATCCGCTGGGCCCGGGTAAGGTCACCCTGCGCAGCTACTTCACACTGCTCAACCTCAACGCCAATCACCGCAAGACGCTGGTGGTCGACGAAGGGGAGCGCTGGACCGCCATGGTCAGCTCGGCCAACGCCGACGACGGCAGCAGCGACTACCGAGACGTGGCACTGCGCGTCTCCGGCGGCGTGGCCCTCGACCTGCTCGCCTCCGAGCGCGAGATCGCCGCTCGCAGCGGCGTCACCATCGACCACGCCCAGCCGACGGTCGCCGACTCCGACGCAAGTCGCCATACCCCGCGCCTGCGGCTGCTCAGCGAGGGCGCCATCAAGCGCGCCCTGCTGGCGATCATCGATGACGCCCACGCCGGCGAACGGCTCGATATCGAGGTGCTGTACCTCTCCCACCGCGGCGTGATCGCGGCGCTGGCCCGGGCCGTCGCGCGGGGCGTTGAGGTCCGCGTGCTGCTCGACCCCAACCATCACGCCTTCGGCGTCTCGGGCAGCGGCATTCCCAACCGCCAGGCGGCCAGCGACCTGCTGGCCGCCGGCATCCAGCTGCGCTGGAGCGATACCCACGGCGAGCAGGCGCACAGCAAAGTGCTGCTGCGCCACGCCGGCGAGCGCCCGGCGCGGCTGCTGCTGGGCTCGGCCAACTACACCCGACGCAGCCTCGACGACCTCAACTTCGAGGCCGATCTCGAGCTGGTCGCCAACGCCGACGATCCGCTGATTGCAGCGGCCCGCGAGGCCTTCGAACGCCACTGGCACAACACCGCGAGCGAACACTACAGTACCGGCCCGGAGGCATACCTCGACGCCTCGCGACGCCGCTACTGGAAGTACCGGCTGATGGAAGCCAGCGGCTGGTGCACCTTCTAGTCATCCGCGATTCTGAGAGAGCCATGCCCCACCCCCACCGCGAGCTCTACCACGCCTTCGTCGACCAGGGCCTGGACACCTGGCTGGCACGCCTGCCCGAGCAGTTGGCAAGCGGCCTCGACCGCCAGCGCTACGGCGACCTGCCGGCCTGGGAAAAGGCCGTCGCCAAGCTTCCGCCGCTGCCCGCGGCGCGCCAGGTGACGCTGGATGCCGATATGGTCAGCGTCGAGCTCACCCTCAGCGACAGCCAGCGCCGCCAGTGCGAGAACCTGCTGCGCAAGCTGATGCCGTGGCGCAAGGGCCCCTATCGGCTGGGCGGCATTCACATCGATACCGAGTGGCGCTCGGACTGGAAGTGGCAGCGCCTCGTGCCGCACCTTGCCGACCTGCGCGGCCGCCGCGTGCTCGACGTCGGCGGTGGCAGCGGCTACCACGCCTGGCGCATGGCCGGCGCCGGGGCAGCCTTCGTGCTGGTGATCGACCCCTCGCCGCGCTTCTTCTACCAGTTCCAGGCGCTGCGTCACTTCGTCGGCGACGCCGACGGCGGGCGCACTCACTTCTTGCCGGTCGGCATCGAGGAGGTGCCCGAACGCCTGGCGTTCTTCGATACGCTGTTTTCGATGGGGGTGCTCTACCATCGGCCCGCCCCGCTGGAGCACTTGCAACAGCTGAAGGAGGCCCTGCGCCCCGGCGGCGAGCTGGTGCTGGAGACCCTGGTGGTGGAGGGCGACGCCACCACCGTGCTGCTGCCCGGCGAGCGCTATGCGGCGATGCCCAACGTCTATTTCCTGCCCTCCTCCGCGGCCCTCTGCCAGTGGCTCGAGCGCTGCGGCTTCACTAACGTGCGCGTGGTCGACGAGGTCGTCACCACCACCGACGAGCAGCGCTCGACCGACTGGATGACCTTTCAGTCGCTAGCCGACTTCCTCGACCCCGACGACCCCAGCCGCACCCGCGAGGGCTACCCGGCGCCGCGCCGCGCGGTGTTGATCGCCAACCGGCCGCAGTAGAACAGCATCGCTCGAGGCTGATCCGTCGGCAGACCGACTAGGAGGCGCTGTAAACCATCCCTGGGCACTACTTGCGCCCTGCTGCGCTCTCGCATCCTGCTTCACTTGCAGGACCAGGGCTGGCCATCCATGGCCAGCCCGTTCGGAGGAATCCTCCTCACCCATGGCGCAAAACCTCCATGTCGGCCTGCCGCCGGCGCCCCTCGCTCAACGCAAGTACGGGAGCAAAGTGGGAGAGGGAAGGCTAGCGTCTAAGGATCACCAGCCATCTGCCCAAATTGAGAATGCTGGCCAATGAGGCCGCCACGTAGGTGAAGGCGCAGGCGGTCAGCACGTGGCGAGCAGCAGGCATGTCGTAGGGTGGGATGTACTGCTTGAGCAGCGGCAGCGCGCGCTGAAAGCTGGCGTCGAACTCCACCGGCAGCGTGATCAGATGCACCAGCGCCGCGGTGCCGAAGCTGATCACGGCGGCCAGCACCACGATCAGCATGCCGCCGGGCAGGCGGGTGAGGATGAACAGGAAGGGTGCGGCCATCATCAGCACCGCGCCGAGCTTCTCGGCCTGCTGGGCAACCCCCACCAGCCGCGTGCGCGCCAGCAGCGGCGTATAGCCGCGGGCGTGCTGGATGGCATGCCCCACCTCATGGGCGGCCACCGTCACCGCGGTCAGCGAGCGCCCCTCATAGTGTTCCGGCGACAGCCGCACCCGCCGCGCGGCAGGGTCGTAGTGATCGCCATACTCGGTGACCTCCACTTCCACCCCCTCGATGCCCAGTCGCTCGAGCAGGTGCCTGGCCAGCTCGCCGCCGCTGCCAGGGTAGTCGCTGCGCTGCCGGGCGTGGCGGTTCAACACCCACTTGGCCCAGTAGTTGGGCAGGATGAAGATCAGCAACAGCAATCCCAGTGCTACGACAAGCATGGCAGCCTCGGTGGTCGTCGATTCTTTGCAGTATGACGGTTATGACAACAGCCCTCAGCCATCTGCTCGCGAAGCTTCACGGACTTCCACCAAGTCGGTCTGGGAGATCAAGCCATGCTGGTGGGCGTGGGCGGCAATGGTGGCGCTGTCGGCGGCCAGCACGAGCTGACAGTCGCTGTCGGCGATTTCGTCGCGCAAGCGCTGGATGGCCCGCTCGCGGTCAGGCTTGCGATCGACACGACGGATATAGATCGCCTTCACGCGGCCGGGGTGCTCCTTGACGATGCGGGTATAGACCTCGGGGTCGTGCTGGCCGCTGTCGCCGATCAGCACGCAGGGCATATCGTTCATCAGCGTCAGCATGCGGCTGATCAGGTCGTGCTTGTGGTCCTCGGCGCGCCGCGGCCAGGGCCGCCGCCAGCTGATGCCCCATTCGCGCAGAAACAGGATCGGCCCCACCGGGATACGATTGAGCTGGAAGAACGCCTCGAGCATCTCGTAGATGCACCAGGGACCGCGCGACACGTAGAGAATCGGGCGTTTGGCCTCGCCGCTCGCGCCGCGGTGCAGGGCCTGATAGAGACTGGCTACGCCGGGGAAGGCGGTACGCCGCTCGGCCTGCTGGACGAACAGCCGATGCAGCATGCGCAGCTTGTCGGCCACGCCGGTGTACATCACGGTGTCGTCGATATCGCTGATCACCAGCAGGTCGGTACCCGGTGGCGCCACATAGACCCCGGTACGGCAGTGCACGGACTCGCCGGCGTGGCTCACGCTGAGGTCGGCCACGTGCCACGACAACCCCTCGGGCAGCGGCGTCTTGAGGGGCAGATGGACGTCGAAGTAGCCGTCGCGGTCGGTGGCCACCACCATCCGGTTGGCGCCCAGCTGGACCTCCACCTCGGCGCCGGCCATGCCGCGTCGCTCGATGCGGCGTACGATATCGGCGACATCGCGCAGCATGCCATGGTGCGGAATCACGCGACTCAGCGCCGACTGGCGAAACACTCGGCCCATCATGAAGGCCTCACGCTGCGAGCCATAGCCCCGATAGGGTTGCACGACCACCCCACCGCGGCCACGGTCGCGCTTCATCGGCTTGGCCAGGATATGCAGCAGGCGGCGCACGAAGTGCGGCCTTGGCGATGGTGGCTGGCTCACTCGAGACCTCCGTATCCCGATAGGCACAAGTACCACCGGGCAGCCAGGCAGCCCGGTGGAGAGACGTCACCAGTGTGCGCCAACCTGCGCCGAGGTCAAGCGGCGATCAGCGGCCCAGCAGGTCGCGCAGGTCCTTGGCACCCCAGTGCGGGAAGTGCTTGCGGACCAGCGCATTGAGCTCCAGCTCGAAGGCCTGCCAGTCGGTCTTGCCGACCCCGGCCACACCGGCTTCGGCCGTGCCGCGAATCATGCCGGCGCCGACGGTGACGTTGCTCAGCCGGTCGACGACGATGAAGCTGCCGGTGCCGGGGCTGTTGCGGTAGTCGTCGACCGGTACCGCGCTGGTCAGCTCCAGCTGGCAGCGCGCAATGGCGTTGAGCTCGAGCCGTTCGGCGGCGCGGTGTTCGAGGGAGTTGACGTCGATCTGGTAGTCGATCGAGCGCACCTCACCGGACAGGTCACGGGTCGCCAGCTTGATGTCGTAGAGCTTGCCCGGCGTCAGCGCGTCTTCATGCATCCACACGATATCCGCCTCGAAGGCGTTGGAGTGCGGCACCTCGGCGTCCTCGGCGACGATCCAGTCGCCGCGGGAGATATCGATCTCGTCCTCGAGCGTCACGGTGATCGCCTGGCCGGGATAGGCCGCCTCGAGGTCACCGTCGAAGGTCACGATACGCTCGACCGCGCTGGTCTTGCCCGAGGGCAGCGCCTTGATCCGCTGTCCGGGGCGCAGGATGCCGGCGGCCAGGGTGCCGCAGTAGCCGCGAAAGTCGAGATTGGGGCGGTTGACGTACTGCACCGGGAAGCGCAGGTCGGAGAGATTCTGGTCGCGGCTGATCTCGACGCTCTCGAGCAGCTCGAGCATGGCCGGCCCGGCATCGCCGCTGGCGTCGCGGTACCAGGGCATGCGCTCACTGCGGTTGACGACGTTGTCGCCCTCCAGCGCCGACATCGGCACGAAGCGGATATCCGGCGCCTGCAGGTTGCTGGCAAAGGCGCGATAGTCGGCGACGATCTCGTTGAAGCGCGCCTCGGAGAACTCGACCAGGTCCATCTTGTTGACCGCGATCACCAGGTGCTGGATGCCCAGCAGGTCGGCGATGAAGCTGTGCCGGCGGGTCTGGGTCTGCACGCCGTAGCGGGCGTCGATGAGGATCACCGCCAGGCTCGCCGTGGAGGCACCGGTGGCCATGTTGCGGGTGTACTGCTCGTGGCCCGGGGTGTCGGCGATGATGAACTTGCGCTTGTCGGTGGAGAAGAAGCGGTAGGCGACATCGATGGTGATGCCCTGCTCGCGCTCCGACTGCAGGCCGTCGACCAGCAACGCCAGGTCGACGGCGTCGCCGGTGGTGCCGCTGGTCTTGGAGGCCTGGGTGATCGCCGCCAGCTGGTCCTCGTAGATCATCTTGGAGTCGTGCAGCAGCCGCCCGATCAGGGTCGACTTGCCGTCGTCGACGCTGCCGCAGGTGATGAAGCGCAGCAGGTCCTTGTTCTCGTGTTCCTTGAGGTAGGACTCGATATCCTCGGCGATCAGTGCTGACTGGTGTGACATGTGTGAGATCCCGATAAGCTTTGGTCAGACGCTGAGCGAAAAGTCAGCGAGCGATGGCCAGACAAGGCAAACAGCGACGAAATAGCGGAGTTTACTTTAGTAAATGAGCATATTAAGTCGATGTTTAACGCCGTATGGCCGAGCACAGCGAGTTTTCGCCTGCGGCTAGAAATATCCCTCGCGCTTCTTCTTTTCCATGGAGCCGGCCTGGTCGTGGTCGATGGCGCGGCCGCTGCGCTCGCTGGTCTTGGTCAGCAGCATCTCCTGGATGATCTCGGGCAGGGTCGCGGCCTTGGACTCCACCGCGCCGGTGAGCGGGTAGCAGCCCAGGGTGCGAAAGCGCACCCACTTCTCCTCGGGGACCTCGCCTTCCTCCAGCGGCAGGCGCTCGTCGTCGACCATGATCTGCATGCCGTCGCGCGTAACGATCGGCCGCGGCGCGGCGTAGTAGAGCGGCACGATGGGGATCTGCTCGAGGTAGATGTACTGCCAGATGTCCAGCTCGGTCCAGTTGGAGAGCGGGAAGACGCGGATCGATTCGCCCTTGTTGACCTTGGCGTTGTAGATGCTCCACAGCTCGGGACGCTGGTTCTTGGGGTCCCAGCGGTGGTACTTGTCGCGGAACGAGTAGACCCGCTCCTTGGCGCGGCTGGCCTCCTCGTCGCGGCGCGCGCCGCCGAAGGCGGCATCGAAGCCGTGGTGACTCAGCGCCTGCTTGAGCGCCTGGGTCTTCATCACGTCGGTGTACTTGGCGCTGCCGTGGTCGAAGGGGTTGATGTTGGCCGCCCGCCCCTCCTCGTTGGTGTGCACGATCAGTTCCATGCCCGCCTCCGCCGCCATGCGGTTACGGAAGGCGATCATCTCCTTGAATTTCCAGGTGGTGTCGATGTGCATCAAGGGGAACGGCGGCGTGCCCGGGTAGAAGGCCTTGCGCGCCAGGTGCAGCATCACCGAGGAGTCCTTGCCGATGGAGTACATCATCACCGGGTGGCGGAACTCGGCGGCAACCTCGCGGATGATGTGGATCGATTCCGCCTCGAGCTGCTTGAGGTGGGTTTGACGTTCGGGGGACAGCATCAGCTGGCAACCTCTTCATTAGGCACTGGATCGCAGACGCGACACGATGCGGCTAGGGTAACGAGGGGCCAACCATAACGTCAAAGAATCAAGAAATATCTTTTTATCGCATAATGGAATAATGCGCAAAGGAATAACGCGTCAGAGCGTTACCCGTTCTACCCAGGTCGTCAGGTCATGAGGGGCGAGATCCACGACGCGATAGCCGGGACGCGAGGCCTGATCGATGCTGAACGTCTCGGCACCGGGCAGGAACTGGTCGGCCGTCGCCGGCGCACCGTAGATCGCTACCTCGCCGGCATTCTCCGGCAGCTCACGACGCCCGGCAAAGGCCTGATGGATATGCCCGCAGAGTACCGCCTTGACCTGTGCATGCCCTTCCAGTGAGGCCCAGAAGCGCTCGCGGTCCTGCAGGCCGATGGCGTCCATCCACTCGGCGCCGACCGGTAGCGGCTGATGATGCATGGCGATCAGGGTCGGCCGGGGATCCGCGGCCAACTGCTCGCCTAACCACTGGCAGCGAGCCTCGCCCACCTCGCCGTGGGGCTCTCCCGCCACCTGGGTATTCAGCAGCAGCAGCCGCCAGTCGCCGAGATCGACCCGATCGTGGAGCGTCCGGGCATCGGCCATGTGCGCCAGGTGGTCATGGTTGCCGGGCAGCCAGTACCACGGGCAGTCGAGTGCGGCGAAAACGTCCAGCGCCTGGCGATAGGACGCCGGCGTGCCGTCCTGGCTGACATCGCCGCTGACCAGCACGACATCGGGCCGCCGGCGCCGCGCGTGCTCTACCACCGCCTGCAGTTGGCGCAGCGGGAAACCGGCGCGGGAACGCGCCAGCGGGTCGGCGTTGAGATGACAATCGGTGATCTGGACCAGCCGCATGCGGCAGGGCTCCTTGGGTAGGAAGAGGAATCAGCGCATGATCGGCAGGTCGAGGGAGTGCCCGTGGGCCAGGCCGTGTTCCAGCCACTCACCCAGGAAACGGTTGAGCTGCAGCTTCTCGTCAGGCTGGTGCATGCGCGCATTGGGATAGCGATAGCGACCGCGAAAATGGCGCTGACGCTGGAAATCGGTCACTTCGGCCATGCGCACGTCGTGGTAGAGGTGCACCTGCATCCGCGGCGGGTCGATGAAGGCGTCCAGCACCCCGCTCTGGGAAACCCGCAGGATGGTGGTATAGGGGGCGCGTTCGAGCACCTCGAGCCACAGCGAACCGAAGCGCGCATCACGCCCCTGCAGGGCGATTTCGCGCACCTCGCCAGCCTCCAGCTCACCCAGCAGCCGGGTCAGACGCAGATAGTTGGCCGTGCATTCGCCCTGCAGGGTCTTGAGATCGGTGACATAGGCGGTTCTGGCCACAGGCTTACCTCCTTGCACGCAGTGAGGCCCGCTCGCGCGCCAACCAGTGGAAGGCAATCAGGCACATGGCATTGTCGAGTCGGCCGGCCTCGAGGAGTTCCCAAGCCTTGAGAAACGGCAGCACGTGGACCTGAATATCCTCGTGCTCTTCATCCAGGCCATGGACGCCGCCCACCCCGCGACTGTCGACCAGTCCGCAGTATAGCGTGACCCGCTCGCTGCAGGCACCGGGGCTGGGGTAGTAGGTGTGCAGCTCGATCAGCTCGTCGATCTCGCAGCCGGCCTCCTCGATGGCCTCGCGCCGCGCCACCTCGGCGGGGTCCTCGCCGGTCTCGATCAGGCCGGCCACCGGCTCGAGTTTCCAGGGGCTCAGCGGGTCATCCAGGGCGCCGGCGCGGATCTGCTCGACCAGTACCACCGCATCGCAGCTAGCGTCGTAGAGCAACACTCCCACCGCGTCGCGGCGCACATGCACTTCGCGCACCACCGGCGCGCTCCAACCGCCCTGGAACAGGCGGTGGCGCAGGGTGCGCCGCTCCAGGCGAAAGAAGCCCTGGAACAGGCACTCGTCGTGCTGGCGCTCGACGTCGTCGGCGTGGAAACGCGGCGTATCGACGCTGGGTGCGGCGTGGCCGTGTGGCGCTGCGGGCGAATCAGGCATCGTGGCTCCGGCTCGAGTGAATGAGCCATTATCACGACCTCGCCCCCCGCTGCCAACCGCCCGTGGCGCTGCCGCTTGTCAAGTCAGTCGCGACAGCAGCGTCCTGGCCTCGATTCTAAGCGCCTCATCGGAGGCCTCGCGGTCGGGCCGCGCCTCGCCCTCCACGGCACGCTGGGCGTGCTCGCGGGCCTCGTCGAGGCGCCCCTCCTCGTGCAGGAAGGCGGCATAGTAGTAGTTGACGTCGATGCCGTCGGGTCGGATTTCCAGCGCGCGCTGGAACATCTGCTCGGCGGTGTTGCTGTTGCCGAAGCCCAGCGGCCGCCCCGGCGCGCGGTCGTAGAGCGCGCCCAGGGTCACGTAGGCAGAGCCGTTGCTGCCATCCGGGTCGAGCTCCACCGCCCGCTCCAGGGCGTCGCGGGCATCCCGCGCACTGCCCAGCGCGCCGAGCCCGCTGCGCTCGCGGGCGTAGGAGGCCAGGATGATACCCTGCCACACCAGCACGTTAGCTTGGTCGGCGTGACGAGCGGCCAGCGCCTCGGCCTGGTCGGCAAGCCGCGACAGCGCATCACGACGCTCGCTGCCGCGCAGTTCGGTGGTGGCACTCTCCCACTCGCTCTTGAGCGACTCGACCTCGCTCTGATAGCCCAGCAGCGGCCCGCTCGACAGGGCCATCAGGCCCGCCAGCGCAGCGGCGGCCCACCACGGAGAACGACGGATCATGGCGAATACTCCTTGCACGTTGTTATTGAACTGGGTCACCCAAGCAATGTAACGAACGTTTGAATTAACGCCTAGGCAGACTTCCGTCGCATATCCGCCTGACTGCCCAGCCATTCAAGGACTGCCGTCGACTTTGCCGTTTTCCCCACCTTGCGTATGGTAGCGACAAGCCGCAGGAGGAGAGCCGATGAAAGGCCGCAACATGACCCGCTGGCGCGATCCCGCCAAGGATCCGCGCCAGGAACCCAAGAGCAACCTGATCACCGCCGAAGGCTTCGCCCGGCTGAAGGGCATCCATGAGCACCTGTCGCGGGTCAAGCGGCCGCAGCTCTCGACCAAGGTCGGCGAGGCGGCGGCACTCGGCGACCGCAGCGAGAACGCCGACTACACCTACAACAAGAAGGAGCTCAACCGCGTCATTGCGCGCATCCGCTACCTCGGCAAGCGCCTCGACGAACTGCAGGTGGTGGACCGGCTACCCGCCGATACCGGCCGGGTCTACTTCGGCGCCTTCGTTACCCTCGAGGACGACGACGGCGAGGAGCTCGGCATCCGCATCGTCGGCCACGACGAAACCGACACCGGCAAGCACTGGATCAGCGTCGATGCACCGCTGGCCAAGGCACTGCTCGGCAAGGCGCTGGACGACGAGGTCACGGTAGCCGCGCCGGGCGGCGAGACGACCTATATCATCACCGACATCGGCTACCGCGACCCCAGCGCCAAGTCCTGATAGTGCCGCAGACGTGGCGTCAGGGCTTGGCCATCAGGTCGCCACGCCAGGCCCGCCAGAAGGTCACGCCCTGGAGTACGGCAAACAGCGCCTCGAACAGCGCCGGCAGCCATAGAAGGCCGGTGGCGAACAGGAAGAACAGCGCGAAAAGGCCACGAAACAGGATCGACAGCAGCGCCACCAGTCGATTATGCAGCGGTTCCAGGGCGGCCGGCAGGTAGAGCAGTCCAACCACGATCATGGCCAGGCCGGCGTAGCGCACCCAGGTCAGCGGGTACGGCAGGTCGGCGCCCATCACCCCCAGCAGGCTGACCGGCCAGAGCCACAGCCACAGGCCCAGCAGCACATTGAGGGCGATCCCCACCTGCATCACCCGCCGATAGGTCGCGAACACATCGTTTGAGGTCTGCATATCAGTGCTCCCGGGCCGGTAGTCTCAAAAGGTCAGTAGGTAATCGAGCAGATCCGAGCGCTCCTGCGTCGTCAGCTCGCTGCCGTAATCATGCCCCTGGCGGCCGTTGCCGGGCTGGCTGGTATCGAAGCAGAAGCCTTCCGCCAGGGGCTCGCCGGGCGTGCAGTCCGGCGCCACGAAACCGCCCTTCTCCTCATCCAGCACGTCCAGCCCACGCACGAAGGCCTGCGGACGATCTGCCGGCGGCAGCAGCAGGTCGTACAGGGTCGGCACGGCGCCGTTGTGCAGGTAGGGCGCGCGCAGCCAGAGTCCGTCGAGGGGCAGGTTGGCGTAGCCGTCGGTCTTACGGAAGTGCCGGAAGCGGTAGCGCTCGTCGTCCTCGAACAGGGTCAGCTGATAGCGCTGCAGGGTCTCGGTGTAGCTGTCGAGCCGGGCCGGATCGCCGCCGAGCAGATCGTTGGGCAGCACCTGGCCGAGGCGCTCGCCCTCGAAGACGTAGCGCTCGCCCTGCTGGTAGCCGTGGCAGTCGGCGCAGTGGCGCATGTAGAGCGGCTTGCCGGCGGCCACCGCGTCGGGATCGGGGCGATAGGGGCTAGGCGGCGGCTCGAGGTCCAGCAGCCAGTCGGCCACTCGCTCGATGCCGACGTGGTCGACGCTCTCCTCGGTCACCCCGGCGCCGATGGCGGCGCTCAGGTTGCGCTCCTGCAGCGAGGCGTTATTGCCATCCCAGTGCAGATCCATGCCCTGCCGGGGGCGCTGGTGGAAGATGGCCGGGAAGTCGCTGGTGCCGATCCGCTCCGACGCATCCAAGTCTGCCGCGCTCATGCCGAACTGCAGCAGCTTGTAGGGGTTGAAGGTATCCACGCGCCCTGGCCCCCATGGCGGCTGCTCGGCCAGCAGCGGCGCGAGCGTAGCGCGGGTCTCCAGCAGCCCCTCGCGCACCTGGGGCAAGACCGCATAGCGCCATACCTGCCGCTCGATCATGCCCAGCGACTGCCCCTGCTCGTCCATGGCCGCCAGCACGCTGTCCGGCGCCAGCCGCGGGTCATCGGCGATCTCCAGCAAAAAGCCGATGAAGGCGTAGAGGTCCAGGTTGTTGGACGGCATGCCGGCGATCTGTCGCGGCGCGGCATCCGGCGACTCGCGGACCGTCCCCACGTGGCACAGCGCACAGTTGAACCAGGCGATCTCCACCCCGCGCACCTCGCGGGCCCCGAGGCCGATGGGCAGGTCCCCACGGCTGGCCTCATCGCCCGCCGCGTAGAGGAAGCCGAACGCCTCATAGTGCTGGTCGTCGAAGGCGTCCGGGAACAGGTCCGGCAGTACCCGCCACAGTCGCACCGGGAGGCCGCTGACCTCGCTGCCGATGGAGCCATGCAGGAAGTGGGTCTCCGGGTCGGCGTAGTGACGCACCGACTCGCCGCTATAGCGCCACAGGGTCGGCACGCCGATCGCCAGGGCCAACAGGCCGGCCAACACCACGGCCAGGGCGAGCAGGCTCAGCGGCAGACGCCGCCAGCGCCGGCGGCGGGCCTCCTGTTGTACGGCGGTGACGGGTGGCTCCTGTGATCTCATGGCAGCCTCACGGATTCTGCGCTGGCGGCACCGAGGGCAGGCGCAGCTCGGGGCGGGTGTCGTAGATGCTCATCAGGGTCGCGATCATGCGCTCATGGTCGCCGTCGAAGCGCGACAGTTCGTAGCAGCCCAGCGGGTTCTTGGGCGCGTTGAGCAAACACTTGTTGCAGAAGGTGCAAGGGCGTGCCGGTTCGTCCTGCCCGACCTGCCACTGCTTGGGCAGATCGGGGTTGGCGATCAGCGCGCGGGCGCTGGAGACCGCGTCACAGGCCCCGCTGGCGATGGCCTCGCGCACCAGTGAGGCGCGCTGATAGCCGCCGGTGCTGATCACCGGAATGTCCACCGCCTGGCGTACCGCGCGGGCCTCATCGAGACTCACCCCTTCTACGGCATGGCCGCGCTGGTGACGCGACCACAGCCAGCGAAAGATCCAGCGCAACGATGAATAGCGAAACAGCAGGTAGTTGCGGAAGGTGTTGGTGCCAGCGGAGAGCATGGCGTCGTAGGTGCTGGCGATGGTGTCGAAGGCGAAGTCCCCCGGCGGGTTCAGGGGGTGGGGGAACAGGCTGCCCACCGACACGTGAAGGGCGTCGGCCCCCGCCGTCTCGACCCAGCGACACACCTGCAGGCTCTCCGCCAGGGTATTGCCCTTACGCTCCCAGGGCAGGATGTCGTTGTGGTCCACGGCGCTGATCTTGACCTGCAGGTGGAAGTCCGGCCCCACCCGCTCGCGAATGGCGCGGATCACCTCCAGCAGGAAGCGTGCGCGGTTGGCCAGCGAGCCGCCGTAGCGGTCGCGTCGGTCATTGATGGCGGAACTCAGGAACTGGGTGAACAGGTAGCCGTTGGCGGCATGCAGCTCCACCCCGTCGAGCCCGGCCTCCCGGGCCCGCCAGGCCCCGTCGGCGAAGGCCTGGACGGTGCGCTCGATCTCATGCTCGCTCATCGCCCGGCACAGGAAGCCGTGCAGAGACTCCTGGTGGTCGGTGGAGCTGAGCGACCGGCGATGCTGATTGTGGACCCCGGGGAGATCCATCTGTCGGCCGGAGTGGCTGAGCTGCAGGATGTACTTGCAGTCGAAGCGGTGCACCGCCTCGCCGAGGCGCTGCCATAGTGGGATGAAGTCGTCGCGATGGATGGTGGCATAGCCGGCGATGATGCGCCCCTCCATCTGCACCGGCACGAAGGAGGAGACGATCGCGCCGACGCCGCCCCGGGCAAACTGGCACTCCCAGTTGATGCGGGTCTGGGTCAGGCTGCCGTCCTCGTTGTCGAATCGCCCGGAAATGTTCGAGCGGAACAGGCGGTTCTTGACCTGCAGGTTGCGCCACGCCAGCGGCGAGAAGATGACATCCTCGCTCATCGCCCGCCCTCCCCTGAGCGGATTGCCACGGCCTGCACCCAGGTATCGGCCAGCAGCGCCAGGATGAAACGCTGGGCCGGACAGCGCGCCCAGCTATCGCTCATAAAGGCCAACTCCCGGTCGCCGCTGCTGCGAACGCCCTCGGCGAGTCGCAGCAGTACCAGATCGCCGGGCACCAGGCGCCGCGGGGAACACGGTGTCGAGAGCGGCGCCAGCACCTGGCGCAGCAGCGTTTCCGGTACGCTGAGGCAGCGTGCCAGCACCGCCGCCTGGGGCAGCGACGCGGCGCCCGACGTGCCGGCCAGGGCGCGCATCGCCTCCAGCGCCCCCACCAGGTTATGCACCGCCACGCTGGTGGCATGCAGGGTCATGGCATCCCCTTGGGCGCTGTCATGCAGCAGTTGGCGGTCGCGGCGGAGTTGGCCGCTTAGGCGCTGGAGAAGGGCACGTAACGCCTGGGTGCGCGGATAGTCATTGAGCCGACGGGCCGCCGCAAAGGTCGCCTCGTCGGCCCGGTAATCGTCGTGGAACCGCCGCCCCAGCAGCCCCTGGGCGGCGGGGCCCAACGCCTCGACGTCGGCCTGGCCGGCGACCCCCTCCAGCAGGGTCTTGAAGGCCGGATCCTGGCGCCAGGCCGCTGCCTCGGCGCCCTCGTCCAGGCGCCGCCCCAGCTCGGCGTGGCGTGACTCGCGCCCCTCGGCCTCGCGGCCCTGCAGGGCCGGTAGCGGCTCGCCATCGAAGACGAAAGCGTCTCGCAGGCGCGCCAGGCGCAGTCGATTGATCACGCCGCCGCTGGGTGCCAAGGAGCGGTCGAGGCGTGAGTCGCCGTCGAGCAGGCGAATCTCACCGGGGTCGGTGACCTCCAGAACGTTGATCAGCCCGGGGATGTGCAGGCGCCTGGCCATGCTGCCTCCCTGTCCGCTATCCGAGATCTATCTGCGTTAACCACGGTTCCACGGGAAGAAGGCATTGCGTACGCCCTCCAGCCGCGGCGCCAGTTCGGGGAAGTGGCGTGCGATGACCGACGCCATATGGTTATTGTCGATCCACTCCATCCCCGCCCGGGTGTAGACCTCGGGGGTGTAGTCGTCGGTGAAGAAGCGGTCGCTCTTGAGGCGTCGCGAGGCCATCAGGATGAAGATCCGGAAGGCGGTATCGCTGAAGGCGAAGCCGGGCGGCGGGGTCTCGGCCAGGCAGCCGATCAGCAGGTCGACCTCCTCGATGTCGCCGTAGACCGCCTCCAGCTCGCGCTGCCACTCGGGGTTGTCGGTCAGCTCGGCAAAGCTCGCCGGGGCCGGCATGTCGATCAAGCGGCGGAAGCGGCAGTAGCGCGGCACCCCGCGCTCGCGGTCGCGAAGCACATCCACCGTGGCCAGGTCGATCATTCGATGATGGGGCGCCTGCTTCTCGTGCTGCTGCAGGTGACTCGGGAAATTGTGCAGCACCAGGGCGCCGGGATGGCTGGTGCCCAGCGAGTAGAGCGCATCGCTGAGCGACATCTCTTTATACAGCGCCTGGGTCAGAGAGCCGGCCACCTCGGTGAGGCCGCACTCCTTGATCAGGGTGTCGTCGTCCAGACGCCGGAAGCTGAAATCGTCGGGAATCAGCGGGTGCATGCGATAAACGGCACTGAACTCCTCGGTGATAGCATAGGGTGCGGCATGGTGATCCACTGGCGAGCCGACGATACCGCTGAACAGTTCACTGTCGCTGACACGTCCCCGGCTGCGGTAGAAGTGCTCGTCGAGCACGCCCCACCAGTTGGATCGCATGCCCAGGCGCAGCTCCGGGGTGTCGAGCAGCGCCGGCGTCCACTCGACGGTATGGATCTTGGCGATCAGCGCCGCATTCACCAGCCGCGCCTTCTGGAACAGCCACTCGCCGTCGCGGTCGGGGTGCTCGATGCGCAGCCGGTCGACGATGGCGTTGTGCTCCATGGCGAACAGGGTGTGCATCAGCGACAGTCCTATCCACCAGTTGCCGTTGGCGCCCGCCAGTTCGATGCCGTGTTCATCCAGCGGCAGATGGCCATCGGGCCGCAGGTAGAGCTTGCCGTCGGAGAGCAGTTCGCCGCTGTCGGGGTCGGTGCGCACCAGGCGCTGTCGGCGTAGATTGCTGCCGTAGATCTGCGAGGCGTCCCACCACTGGGTCTCGGTGTTGAGGAAGGTGTCGGGATGCCCCTCGTCGGCGGCGGAGCGGGTGGTGTCGCGCCGGCTGCGCAGCACCGTCATGCGCTCCCAGGGCCAGTCATCGTCCTCGTCCAGGGGCACCTCGTAGCGCTCGGCCTCGGTGTCGTTGCTACCGTGGCTGAACCAGTCGTGGACCATGAACTGCAGCCAGGCCGGCACCAGCACGTTGAGGCTGGTCGCGGGCACGAAGGCATTGCGGGTCATCAGGCGTCGACTGATCACCCGGGGACTCGGTGTCATCAGCCTCTCGCCGGTCTCGCCGAAGGTCTCGGCGGGCGGCACGTTGCGCCCGAAGCGGGTATACGCCTTGCCCATGGCGGGTTCCGCCAGGTCGTTGTAGCTGCCGTCGGCGGTGCGGAACTGGCGGACGTCGATGTTTTCCCGCTCGGGATCCTGCGGACGCTCCCGTTCGGTGGAGTAGAGGTTATGCCAGCGCAGGTTGCGGCGCAGAGCGACGAGATTGAGAACGGCGATGAGGAAGGGAAATCGATACCACTGACGGCGCCGATTGATCCGCCGAAAGGCACGACCGAGCAGACCGCTTCCACGCTGACCGAACATGGCACGCCTCCCCTGAACAATGCCGCCCTTGCCAACCCAACAAGTCGATGCTGCCCAACCGCCTCGGGCTCCCCTAAGCCAGAGGTTCTAATCCCGCGGGTACAGCGTGACCTAACCGAACTTGACTACTAACCTCTAGCACAGGGTTTGACTTCCCACCAGAAAACGAATGGAGACCGACTAGTCTCGTCGAGGGCAGGGGGCATCGGGCGATGGGCGGCTATGCAGCGGGATTTCGCGCCATGGTACTGCTGGGGGTGGTGGCCAACCTCCTCTTCGCCCTGCCTGCGGTCTTTGCCCCCAACGCGGTCATCAGCCTGGTCGGGGGCGACCCGGTTGCCGAACCGGTGTGGCCTGCCTTCGCCGCCTGGCTGCTTATCCTGCTCAGCCTGTTCTACCTGCCGGCGGCATTCGATCCCTTTCACTTCCGGGCCATCGCCATCCTGGCCGTTCTGGCGCGTTTCGCCGGGGTGGTGTTCTTCACCCTGCTGCATCCGCAGTTTCCGCTGTTCGCCCTGATGGATCTGTTCTTCGGCGTGACCCAGGGCGCGCTGCTGTTGCTGCTCCGCCGCGCCGAAAGGACGGCATAACGCACTCGAGGAGAGACAGCCATGGCATCCACACACCGAGACACTTCAAGGACCTCGCGGCGCTGGTGGGCATGGCTGCTCCTGCTGCTGATCGCCGGCGGGGCGATTGCCGTCGTTGGCTGGTACCAGCTGTTCCGCGAGGAGCCGCAGCGCTTCGATAGCGTCGAGGCTTATTACCTGTACGGCTCCATCGGCGCCGAGCAGGAAGAGGGCATTCCCTACTGGATCTGGCGCGTGCTGCCGGATGTCTTCCCCCAGCACCTGCCCGGGGAAGACGGCTATGCCAGCCTTGGCATGCTCTGGGAGGAGGGCGAGTCGACGCCGGCCGGCTTTTCCAAGAAGACCATCGGCTTTCCGCGCATCGCCATCAACTGCGCGGCCTGCCACACCGCCAGCTATCGCATCGCTGAAGACGCCGAACGTCAGATCGTCCCCACCGGCCCCCACCAGACCTTCGATCCCCAGGCCTACCTGACCTTCCTGGGGAATGCCGCCAATGACCCGGACTTCACCGCCACCACCCTGCTCTCGGCCATCGAGGAGGAGACCGACCTCTCCTGGCTCGACCGCTTGCTCTACCGCTTCCTGATCATTCCGCGAACCCGGGACGGGCTCCAGGAGCAGGCCGCCCGCTTCACCTGGACCGACGAGCGCCCGCGGTGGGGGCCGGGGCGCATCGACCCTTTCAACCCGGTCAAGTTTCACCCCGACCTGCTGGCACTCGACCCCGCCGAGGACGACACCATCGGCAACTCCGACATCATGCCGCTGTGGGCGATGGACGAGCAGGCGGGCTTCGCCCTGCACTGGGACGGCCTCAACGACTCCTTGACCGAGGTGGTGCTGAGCGGTGCCATCGGCGACGGTGCCCGCCCCGATTCACTACCCATGGAAGACCTCGCCGACCTGGAAGCGTACCTGCTGACCAAGCGTCCGCCGCCCTACCCCTTCCTCGACGATCTCGACGCCGCGCTGGCCGCCGAGGGCGAAGCGGTGTTCCAGCAGACCTGCGCTGGCTGCCACGGCCTAGAGGGTGCGCGCATCGGCACGGTAATCCCCCAGCCGGAGGTCGGCACCGACCCCC